>JBDLID010000102.1:0-11328 GCA_039715055.1 Thermodesulfobacteriota bacterium
ATGCGGATCGTGCTCCGGCATGTTCACCGCCAATTCCATGAACTGCCTCAACGAGGCCATCGGCCTGGCCCTGCCCGGCAACGGAACCATTGTCGCCACCCATGAAAACAGGCTGGGTCTGTTCAGCCGTGCGGCGGCGCGGATTGTTGAGATGGCTGAAAGCTACTACGGTCGTGGTGACACTTCTGTTCTGCCCCGCTCAATTGGCAGCCGGGCCGCCTTTCTCAACGCCATGACCCTGGATATTGCCATGGGCGGATCGACCAATACCGTTCTGCACCTGCTGGCCATTGCCCGTGAAGCCGAAGTCGACTTTACCATGGCTGATATTGACCAGCTGTCCCGTAAAGTCCCCAACCTCTGCAAGGTTTCACCTTCGTCCCACTACCACATGGAGGATGTGAACCGGGCCGGTGGTATCATGGCGATCCTTGGCGAGCTGGCCAGGGCGGGCCTGGTGGATGAAAACGTCTTTCGGGCGGAGGGGGGGACCCTGGCCGACATTCTCAAAAGCTGGGATGTTACCCAGCCCGGCTGCGGAGAAGAGGAGCAGGCGGTTTTTGCTTCCAGTCCAGCCTCTTCCGGGCGAAACCTGGTGATGGGGTCCCAGGGGACCATGTATGGTGCCCTGGATCTTGATCGTCAAAATGGCTGCATCCGCAGTGTAGACAACTGCTATTCCGAAGACGGCGGCCTTGCCGTTCTCTATGGCAATATTGCTGCCAAAGGCTGCATCGTCAAGACGGCGGGAGTCGATCCCTCCATCTTTAATTTTACAGGAACCGCCCGGGTTTTCTCCTCCCAGGAAACAGCATGCGATGCCATCCTCGATGGAACCATTAAGGCGGGTGATGTGGTCATTATTCGGTATGAGGGGCCCAGGGGCGGACCGGGAATGCAGGAGATGCTCTATCCCACCTCCTATCTCAAATCAGTCCATCTCGGCAAGGAGTGCGCCCTGATTACAGACGGACGTTTTTCCGGCGGTACCTCGGGTCTTTCCATTGGCCATGTGTCACCGGAAGCTGCTGCCGGCGGAGCCATTGGTCTTGTCAAAGACGGTGACACGATCGTCATCGATATTCCCGGCAGAACGATCAATGTCCAGCTCAGTGGAGAGGAGCTTTCGGAAAGGCATCAGCTTGAGGAGGAAAAAGGTGGTGCTGCCTATCGTCCGGCAGACAGAGAACGCAAGGTGTCCTCCGCCCTGAAGGCTTACGCATTATTTGCCTCTTCGGCAGATATGGGAGCGGTGAGAGTTCTGCCAGAAAGTGAATAGCCGTTCATTTTTGCTGCTGCAATCGGGCCACTCTTAATCACCTGATAAGCTTGGTATAATTTTGATTTTCGCTGGCTGCTAAGTGGCTCTGAGCAGGGGAATATCTGGTTGACACCTCCCATGAAGTCTTGTAGGATTAATCCGTATTCATGTGATTTGTTATCATTAATCGTTGTACAGTAAGTTGATTTTTTCCGGATTTTCATCCGGTTCTGTTTTGTCAATAAACATAAGGTGATTGATATGGGTAAAAATCAGTTAATGATCGGTCTTGCCGTCGTATGTCTGCTCGGTGTGCTCTGGGGCTCGGTCAAGGACAAGCAAAGCAAGAATCTCCTCAAGGAAATAGAAAACCTCAATGTTCAGCTGGGACAGACGCAAGGTGGCGAGAGGGTTGATCCGGCAGCTATCGCCAGGGAGTTGAATGAACTCCGCAGCGGTAAGAAGGAGCTGCTCGCCAATGTGGCCACCCTGAAAGGAGACATGCAGAGCAAGGTGGATGAGATTGGTGCCCTTAAGAAGAAGCTGGAGAGTGCGCCGGCCGTTGATCCTGCTGCCATGGAAGAGGCCAAGGCAAAGCTTGCCGGTTGTCAGGAAGACCTTGGTGGTGCCCAGGAAAATAGTGTTGCCATGAAGGCGGAACTGGAGGGTGCAAATCAGGGACTGGCTGAGGCGGGTGCACTGCTCAACGCCGCTGAAGAGATCAAGATTCAGCTTGCCAACGACCTGGATGCCCTCAATCAACAGACCCAGACTCTGGCGACTGCTGCCCAGGAAGATGGAGCCCGTATCACCGCCCTTGAGGCAGCCCTTGACAAGAGGACCAAAGCCTTGATCAGGAGCGGCGAGGAGCTTGACCGCACAAAGCTGAACATGAACGTACTGCTGTCAAAGATTGGTGGCCAGCAGGATTCCCTGAAGATCCTTGAAAAGACCCGGCTGGCCCTGGAAAAAGAACTGGCTGCAAAATTTCTTCTTATCGAGGAGTTGGAGAGCCAACTGGCTAAAGGTGACTCCGTGGAGGCCGTTATCGACGAGGCACCTGCCCAGCAGTAACAAAGAATCAGCATATTATAAAAAAAGGCTGTGGTGATTCCAGGAGGATCACCACAGCCTTTTTTTGTGGGGAATCATTGCCTCACGCAACAGGAGTTAAAGTTCCTCCAGCAGCATTTCAATAAAGCCATTGCACAGCGGTGAAAGTGCCCCTTTTTTCCGGGTGACGAGATAGAGTGGCCGCTGCATTTTGACACCGTGGATATTGATTTCGGCCAGCTTGTTGCGCTTGAGATCTTCTTTGACCGCCAGCGATGATAGAAATGAGAGACCGATACCGGCCTTGACCGATTGGCGAACCGCCTCGGTGGAGCCGATTTCTGCTACGATGTTGAGTTGTTCCAGCTCCAGGCCATAATCCGCCAGAATTTTTGTCGTTGCATGACGGGTGCCGGAGTTGCGCTCCCTGAGGATAAACTCCCCCTGGTACAGCTCTCTCAGGCTGATCTCCTTCTTTTTCGTCCAGGGATGTGACGGGTGAGCCACAAGTGATAACCGGTCACTATATATGTCCTGCCACTGCAATGCGGAATCACGCCATTTGGCGCCGAGAACACCCATCTCCAGCTCCCCATCCATAATTGCCCCGGCAATGGTTCGTGAACCGGTGATCTGCAGGCTGATATTGATGTCCGGATAGTGTTCCTTGAATCGGCCGATTTTTTCCGGCAGAAGATAGGCGCCGGGAATGGTACCGGCGCCTATGGCCAGTCGACCGATCATTTTCCCGGAGAAATGGAGAAGGGATTGGATGGTTTCCTCCTGGAGGCGAAGCATTTTTTTGGAGTAACGATACAGCAGCTTGCCGGCGTTGGTGGGAAGCACTGCCCGGCCGGTGCGATTGAGCAGCTGCTGGTTGGCCTCGGTCTCAAGGATGCGGATGTGCTCGCTGACTGTGGGCTGTGAGAGGCGCAGTGTTCTTGCGGCTTTAGTGAAGCTCTTTTGTTCTATAACATTACAGAATACTTCAAGTTTGTGAAGATCCATACCGGTGATCCCTGTGGAATTGTACTGTTGTGCTAAAATAAAACCCTGGCAATAGTTATTACCTATTTGACCTATAGGTTTGCAAGGGATATTTTAGCAAAAGGGGTAAGAAACAGGCTGGTTGTTGAAAGTTGGAAGGCTAAACGGAGATTGAAATATGAAAATTATTGACTGTCGGGGACTGAACTGTCCGGAACCGGTTTTAAGATCCAAGGATGCATTGGAAGAGAGGGGAGGCCCTTTTGCAGTGGAGGTGGATAACCCTGCCTCCCGGGATAATGTCCTGAGATTTGGCAAGAGCCGGGGGTGCCGCTGCAGCTACGAACCTCTTGATCATGGCTGCTTCCGGATTGAACTCATTCCGGCCCAGACCGCTGCCTCGGACGATGAATCTTTTGATGAGTCAGACTATCTTTGCGGAATAGGGCCGACCAGCGGCCTGGTCTATGTGATTCCATCGGACACCATGGGCAGTGGAGATGATGAACTGGGCTGGGCCCTGCTTCAAACCTATATCGCAACTATTTCCGAGGTCAGCCCCCTTCCTGAAAAAATTTTCTTCTATAACGGCGGGGTAAAAATAGTAGCCACTGAAGGCAAGGCACTGGAGGCGGTGAAACGACTGGCTGAGGAGGGTGTCGGTATATATTCCTGTGGAACCTGTCTGGAGTTTTTCAAGCTGGAAAATGACCTTCGGGTCGGCAAGATAACCAATATGTACGATATCCTTGACTCCATGGTCAGGGCCAGGCGGCTGGTAAGTCCGTTTTAATCGAAGTAGCTCAGCGTCATAGAGACCTGAGAGGGCTCAATCAGTGGAGAAAGAATTTCACCGCGACAAAACCGCCGATAAGCAGCACGGTGAAGACAATGGTGAGGATGTTGAAGTATTTATCGAGAAAGTAGCGTACCGGTTCACCGAATTTCCAGATGAAGGCGGCGACAAGAAAAAATCTTGCTGAGCGGGCGGCAAGTGATACCAGCATGAATGTGGGGAAGTTGACATGGAAAGCGCCGGCCGTGATGGTGAACAGCTTGTAGGGCAGAGGCGTGAAACCGGCAGCGGCCACTGCCAGGGCGTCGTACTGTTGATAGAGGCTCTGGACGGTGAGGTATTTTTCGGAAAGGCCGTAAAAGGCCATGATCTGCATGCCGATGGAGTCCATGAACCAGACACCGAGTCCGTAGCCAAAAGCCCCTCCGAGTACCGAACCGACAGCACAGATTGAGGCGTAGAGAAACGAACGTTTCGGGTTGGCAATACACAGTGCTACCAGGAAGACGTCGGGCGGGATTGGAAAAAAAGAGGACTCGGCAAAGGCGATGAGAAAAAGAACCGCCAGCCCGTACGGCGTCTGGATCCAGTCCATGCAGGTGTCATAGAGCCTGCGGATCAGCGAGGGCTGTTGGCTCATGGTTTCAGTCGTTCCAGCCATGTTGTCCAATGAGGTCGACAAAACGGACCCGTTCGATGGTTCGGGTCTCAATGTTATCTTCTGTTTTGGTGACCAGGAGAAGATCCTGGGCGCCCTGGCTGCCAACGGGGATCACCATCCTGCCGCCTTCAGCCAGCTGATCAATCAGCGGCTGGGGTACTTCCGGGCCGCCTGCGGTGACGATGATGCCGTCAAAGGGGCTCTGGTCCGGCCAGCCCATGGTGCCATCATCCAGACGTGAAAGAATATTGTAGTAGCGGAGCTGATCAAAGGTCTTGCGGGCGCCGGTGAGCAGTACATTGATCCGTTCGACGGTGTAGACCTGTCCACACAGCCGGGAGAGTATCGCGGCCTGATAACCGGAGCCGGTTCCCACTTCAAGGACCCGTTCACTGCCGGTCAGAGCCAGGGCCTGGGTCATTATCGCGACGATGTAAGGTTGAGAAATGGTCTGTTGACTGGAAATCGGCAGCGGGTGGTCTCCATAGGCGCGTCCCTGCTGGGCCTGGTCGACAAAGAGGTGGCGGGGCACTTCGCTCATGGCCGCAAGCGTTGCAGGGTCACTGATCCCGCGGGCCACCAGCTGCTCGCGGACCATTTTTTCCCTGACCGTCTGGAAGGAATCGCTCACGGCTGTTTTCCGGCCGCCGGCAGTTCGGTATCGTCAGTGGTCGTGAAATCGCTGCTCAGAACCGTGTCGCCTTCGATGATGATCTTCACCACCTGGTAGCCCTCACCTTCAAAGGCTTCCCCCATGAGGGGAATCTTCTGCATGGTTGATTTTTTCTCTTCGTAGTAGAGCCACTCTTCCCGGGTCGCAGAGAGTTTCCGTTTGGAATTCGGTTCTCCCAGAAAGCGGATGACGCTGGCGCGGTCGGTTTCCCCGGCCTTGATCAGACAGACATCTGAGGCCAGGTGACGGACCGGTTTGGAGCTGCAGGCGGAAACGGCTGTAAGCAGCAGACAGACAAGAAACGCTACGCGGGTAATGTGCGGGCTCATAGATACAAACTCCGGTAAGAGCTGAAACAGCAGGAGGCTGTTGCTGACATGACAACTGTCTTCTGTTGGCTCATCAAAAAAACGGTTGACCACCGTAAGCAGTCAACCGTTCATATAGCGTGAAGGAGTTAATTTTTCAACTCCAATTATGATCTGTATACCAGGCCAGTCAGCCTGTGGCCGGTTCAGGCGCCTGTTGCCCGGTTGAGAATTTTGTAATTTCGCTCCACCATGCTCAGCGGATCAACCACCAGTCCGGCCTGGATCATGGCGTTGTCATAGATCTGGTCGGCGATCTCTTGGGCAAAGGGTTCGTCGTTCTGCTGGATCTCTGCCAGCTTCTTGATGAGCGGGTTGGCAGGGTTGATCTCCAGGTTCTTCTTACTGCCCTCGGGCATCATCCCTTTTTCCATGCGCGAGGCAGCCATCACCCGTTCCATGGAAGAGGTCATGTGGCCGTCCGGGTTGACGATCATGGCCGGCGAATCCACAAGGCGTTTCGAGATGATCACATCGGCCACCTTGTCGGAGAGCGCTTTTTTCAGCCAGCTGGTGAGAACCGACTGGGCCGCCTCAGCCAGACTCTCCTCCCTGGGGGAGTCCTCACTTTCTGCCGACTTGTCATCGGTCTCACCCAGGTCGAGGTCGGCCCGGTCGGCGGAAACCAGTTTTTTGCCCTCAAACTCGCCCAGATGGCTGAGAACAAAATCATCGATGGGTTCCATGGTGTAGAGGATCTCAATATCCTTCTTGTTGAACATTTCCACATAGGGGCCGGCCTCGATTGCCGCCCGGCTGGGACCGTTGATGTAGTAGATCTCTTTCTGGTCTTCTCCCATCCGTTCAAGGTAGCCGGCTAGCGAGGTGGGTTTGGCGTCTTCTGTGGATGACGATTCAAAGCGGACCAGTTTGGCAAGCTCTTTCTGGAACTCGTAGCCGGAGGTGACGCCTTCCTTGAGGTAAATGCCGAATGTCTTCCAGAATTCCAGGTAGCCATCTTCGTCTTTTTTGGCCTGCTCATTGAGATGCTTGAGGAAACGCTTGGTGATCACCGTCCGCAGTTTGGCAACAAGGGCGTTGTCCTGCAGCGACTGCCTGGAGATGTTGAGCGGCAGGTCCTCACTGTCAACCACCCCCTTGAGAAAGCGGAGCCACTCCGGAAGGATATTTTCCGAGTGCTGATCGATGAGGATTCGCTGACAGTAGAGGTTCACTCCCGGGTCGACCCGGCCGAATCCCATGAGCTCAATATTTTCCTTGGGAACAAAGAGCAGGGCGTTGATGGCCAGGGGGGCGTCAGCGGAAAAATGGAGACGGTAGGTGGGTTCGTCCGGCGAGGTGCCGATGAACTTGTAGAAGTCGTTGTACTCCTCCTCGGTGATCTCGTTGCGGCTGCGGGTCCAGAGGGCCTGGACGGTGTTGACGGTCTCCCCTTCAAGCTTGATCGGGAAGGGGACAAAGGCGGAGTACTGCTTGATGATGTTTTCAACGTTCCACTTTTCAGCGTAGGAGTGGGCGTCATCCTTGAGCTCGACAATGATTCTGGTGCCGCGGTGCAGCCCCTCCATGGGGGTGATCGAGTAGCTGCCTTCACCATCAGAGGACCACTCGCTGCCCTCGGAACCGTCCCAGGAGCGGCTCTGCACCCTTACCTTTTGGGCGGCCATGAATGCAGCGTAAAAGCCGACTCCGAACTGGCCGATCAGGCTGACATCTTTTTGGGCCGCTTCAGCAAGCTCAGTGAGAAATGCGGAAGAGCCTGAGTGGGCGATGGTGCCGAGGTTGTGCTCAAGTTCGGCCGCGGTCATGCCGATGCCGGTGTCGGTGATGGTCAGGATGTGCTCTTTTTCATCAAGGTCGATGGTGATTTCCAGAGGCACGTGGGAGTCGAAGACATCGTCAGCGGTGAGTGATTCGTGGCGAAATTTTTCCAGGGCGTCTGCGGCGTTTGAGATCAGCTCGCGGATAAAGATATCACGTTCGGTATAGAGTGAGTGAATGACGATATCGAGAAGTTTTCTGGTCTCGGCTTGAAATTCATGGGTGGTTGCTTGACTGGACATTTATTCGTTCTCCTCAGATTTATGATTATGCAGGGAAGCAGGGAGTAGGCGCATTGCAAAAAACAGCTTTGATGACGACTCCCTATTGCGTTGCATTTTTTCAAAAAGTCGGCGAAAATGATAAACACTGATCATGTGGTGTCAAGTCCATTGGAAAAGGCTTTGTAAAGGTTTTCCAAAATCCCTGAAAGGACGGGAGGGTATTGACCATTATCTATTCAGGAGGAGGGTGCTATGAAAATGATAGCCTTTGGTGACGTCCATATGACGCTCGGCCGATTTGATGAGATCCCCGGAATTGAAAGTGCTGAACTTGTCATTCTGACAGGGGATCTGACTAATTACGGTGACCGTCATGAGGCGAAAAAAATTCTTGACCGGGTGATGGAGGTCAACCCCAATGTCCTTGCCCAGGCAGGAAATCTCGATGAACATGATGTGGACCGTTACCTGGAGGAACTGGATTTCAATCTCCACGGCCATGGCCGTCTCATTGGGGATGAATGTTGTCTGCTCGGTGTGGGCGGTTCCAATCAGACCCCGTTCAATACTCCCATTGAATATAGCGAAGAGGAGATCGATATCTTCCTGCAACAGGCAAACAGCGAGGCCCGTGAGCTTGTCGAGGCGGCTGTTCACAAGGTGGGGCGCCCGGTTCCCCTGATCCTTGTGGCCCATACCCCGCCGCATAACTGCAGCCTTGACCAGATCGGTCCCGGCCAGCACGTGGGGTCAACCAGCGTCCGCCGCTTTATCGAGCGTTTTCAGCCGCCGCTCTGTATTACCGGCCATATCCATGAGGCCAGCGGTGAGGAGCGGATCGGCAAAACCCTGGTGATCAATCCGGGGATGATCCAGCATCATGGCTGGGTTGAAGTTGAAGTCGGGCAGGGCCGGGTTGAGGCAGGTTTTCGTACTCTGTAGGAAATTCAGGTGAATTAAAATGGATGATAGCCGGCTTGACACACTCATTATCGGTAGTGGTATCTCAGGACTGACCGTAGCCCATAAACTCATGACAGCTGATCCGCAGCATCGGCTGCTTGTGGTGGATAAGGGTGAGCGGGCCGGCGGAGCGATCCGCAGTTTGTCCGAAGACGGCTATCTGGCCGAGATCGGTCCCCACGGTTTTCTGGACAACTGTGAAGAGTCCAGGCAGATCCTGGCTGAGACCGGCCTGGACAAAGAGTGCGTCAGGGCGTCGCTCAAGGAGTTTGTTCGCTATGTCTGCATTGGCGGGGCATTGAAGATGATTCCCCAGAGTCCGCCGAAGATCATCGCCGCCCCCCTGATCTCACCGGCGGCCAAACTGAGGGTGCTCGGTGAACTGTTCAAGTCACCCCTGGAAGGCGAGCCCACTGTGGCCCAGTGGGCGCAATACCGTTTTGGCAAAGCCCTTCTGCCCTATGTGGATGCGGTATTTACCGGAACCTATGCCGGTGATTTTGAAAAGCTAATCATCGACGCGGTCATGCCCGGAGTTCGGAAGCTGGAAAAAGAACACGGTTCACTGATTAAGGGGTTGATAGGAAAACTCCGTGCGGCCAAAAAAAGCGGCACCCCAAAGCGGGGAATGCCCGCCATGACCAGCTTCCCAAACGGGTTGACCAGGCTTGTAGAGAGACTTTCTGAACCGCTTGAAACCTCGAACGCTTTACTGTTGGGAGCAACTGTCGACTCCTTTGGCAGGGAAGGCGATAGCTGGTCGGTGGTGATCAATGGCAAAAGCTACCTGACTAAAAATTTATGTCTGGCCCTGCCGGTGAACAGCTGCCTTGAGCTCATCGGGGCCAATCTGGCCGATACGGTTCCCCCGCGGATTCCCGAGGCCAGGATCCTGTCCATCGGTTTTGGCTTCACGGCTGAAAGCAGCCTTCCACCCGGTTTCGGCTACCTGGCCCCGGAGCAGGAAGACCGGTTCTGCCTTGGTGCCCTGTTTTCTTCAAACATGTTTCCCGGCAGGGCCCCGGAGGGTCATATCTTTTTCGAGGCCTTGATCGGTGGTCGTCGTCATCCCGAGCGGCTTGAGCTTGACGATGAGACTCTGGTCAAAAACTCCCTTGGTGATCTTCGCAAGCTTCTCGACCTCAACGGTGATCCGGTTTACAGCCGGGTACTGCGGCCAGATGGTGGTATCCCCCAGCTGGAGTCCGGCCACCTGCAGCTGCTTGACTGGCGGGAAGAGCTTGCAACCCGGGAGAGGGGACTTTACCTGCACGGGTTCGGCTGGGAGGGAATCGGTCTCAATGATATGATGAAGTCCGGCTGCAGGGTGGCGGAAGCTATCATTCAGGGCAACAGCGGCGACAAGGAGTCGCCCGAGGTCAAGCCTGTCTATTTCTGAGGTGCCGCTAAAATGGATTGCCAGATGATTGAAACAGTCCCTGTCCCTGCCCTGGCTGCAAGGCTGTCGGGGCTCTCATGAAAAGAATTGTGGTTGTCTGGCTGATCTGTTTTTTATTCATTGTTCCCGGCAGCTTCCTCCATGGAGCAGTGAGCCATCACCCTTCTCTTGACTGGAGAACCCTGGAGAGCGATCACTTTCTGATCCATTTTCATAACGGTGAGCTTGAGCTTGCCAGACAAACCGCAGCCGTGGCCGAAAGCGCCCATGAACGGCTGAGCCGCTTTTTCAACTGGCAGCCGGCTGACAAGACCGATGTGGTGCTCAGTGATGAGGCCGACAACGGCGGCGGTTTCGCCATGGCCATTCCCTACAACCGGACAACCATCCGGGTTTCCCCGGCCGCTGCCCGGCTTACAGGGACCGACGACTGGCTTGAGCGGCTGTTCGTCCACGAGTACACCCATATCCTCCACCTGGACAAGGCCGGCGGAGCACCTCTCTGGCTGCGGAACATTTTCGGCCGGCTGCCGTTTTTCTTTCCCGGTATGTTGCAGCCTTCCTGGTTGCTTGAAGGACTCTCCTCATACATGGAACGAGACGACGAGTATGGCGCGGCAACCAGGGGAGCGGCAGGCTCCACCTACTATGACAGCATCATGCGGCTGGAGACTGCCCATGGAATCAAGCCGCTCAACCAGGTCAGTATGAGCCTGGATAACTCCCTTTCCGACTGGCCCGGGTTTTTGACCCGCTACACCTATGGCCTCCACTTTTATCAATTCCTGGAAAGCCGCTACGGTAAAGAAGCGGTCATGCGGCTGGTGGAGGAGTACAGTGACAACCTGATTCCCTTTATGATCAACTCAAATTCACAGCGAATTCTGGGGAAGAGCCTGGGCCAGCTGTGGCAGGAGTTTGAGCAGTACCTGCACGACCGTTATGACGAAAAGATACGATCCATAACCGACTCGGGTTACAGGGCGGAAACGGTGATCAGCTCGCATAAGTCAGCCTACTCGCCGACAATGATCAAAGACACCCTCTATTATCTTGAATATAACGGGTTTGAACATCGTCGCCTGATGCGGATGCGGGAAGGCACTGCTGAAAAGCTCATTGATGTTAACCCCGGGGCCGCAATCGACGGCAATGAGAACA
>JBDLID010000103.1:0-11023 GCA_039715055.1 Thermodesulfobacteriota bacterium
GTACTGATCGATGGCCGGACGGTGTACAGCTCGTTGTTCAACGGGGTCTACTGGAACCGTATTGATACCCTGCTCCATGATATTGAGAGGATTGAGGTGATTCGCGGCCCTGGTGGATCCTTGTGGGGGACAAATGCCGCCAAGGGTATTGTCAATATTGTCACCAGGTCCAGTTTGGACACCTCAGGGGGGTACCTGAGCGTTGGGGGCGGTGACGGTCGCTATGGTCATGGTCTCGAGGGCCGGTATGGACTGGCCGGAGAATCCCGGGGAATTCGTTTTTACGCGAAACAGTACGAGCTTGACCGCGGGACCTATCCCGATGTTGAGGAGCAGTCGGCGGCCGGGGTTTTCGTAGCCGGCAAAACCGCTTATGACGGCCAGACCATGGGCCAGGGTGGTTTTCGTTCGGATTTTAGTCTCGGAAGTGAGACCCGGATGACTTTCCAGGGGGATATTTATCGGGGCGAAGAGGAGTTTGAAACTGTTACCCGGTTGCCCCTGAGTGCACACCAGGATGATATAGACAGCGAAGGAGGCAACCTCCTGGGCCGAATCGATCACAGTTTTAACGACGAATCGTCGATAAAGCTTCAGCTGTACTACGACTATACGGCTCACCAAAACGCCACCTTTGAGGACCGGCGCAATATTTTCGATATCGACTTTCAGCACAATCTTTTCTGGACTCAACATGAACTTGTCTGGGGACTGGGATACCGGCAAACGGAAAACCGGACCAGCCATGACGGTGGCACGTATACCTTTGCCCTTGACCCCGAAGAGAGGAGCGATTCTCTTCTCAGCTTTTTTATTCAGGATGAATTTATTTTCCTGGAGGAGCAGGCCCGCTTCATCATAGGCTCCAAGTACGAATATAACGATTATACCGGTTCCGAGTGGCAGCCCAGCATGAAACTGCTCTACGCTCCCGACAGCAGGCAGAACTTTCGCTTTTCTGTTTCCCGGGCTGTGGTTGTCCCCTCTCGCGCACTCAATGATGCCTATCTCGATCTCAACAGTTTTTCTTCACAATGTGAGGAAATGGGCGGGGAGTCACATGAAACTCTTGGCTGTATCCGATCGATCAACGATCGTGATGCCGATTCCACCAATATTCTCTCCTGGGAGGGAGGCTATCGCCACCAGTTGCAGGAGAACTGGTTTTTTGACGGAGTACTATTTTACGATGACTATCGTGAGGCCAACTCCGAATCGGAACTGCTGGAATCGATCTGGGGATTTGAGGGATTAGTACAGTACCACGGCAAACCGTTTCATGGGGAATTGTCCTATACCTACCACCAGGGTGAGTCTGCCCCGGAAGCTGGAGAGAAGGATGTCGCCGGCCAGATTCCCCGGCACAGTGTCAAGGGCCGTATTTACTATAGTTTTTTCGAGGATTTTGACCTTGATGTCCTGGCCACCTACGTGGACGGCGTCGTCGACCTCTCCTCTGTTTTCAAGGTTGATCTGCGCCTGGCCTGGCACCCCAAGGAAGATATGGAACTCAGTCTGAAGGTCAATAACCTGATAGGTGATGACCATGTCGAGGGGAACTGGGACATCCTGAAGGCCAACACACTGGAAGAACGGGAATTCATCGCCCGGCTCAGCTATCGTTTTTAGTAAAACCGTTATCTCTTCCAGGGTTCCGCCGCCCTGATCAGTCGAGAGGCAGGCGGATGATAAAGGTGGTGCCTCTGCCGGGTTGGGATTCCACCGACATGGTGCCGTTATGATTGTTGGTGACGATCATATAGGACACCGACAGTCCGAGCCCGGTACCGCTTCCCACTTTTTTGGTGGTGAAAAACGGTTCAAAGATTCGTGTCCGAATATCCTCCTCCATACCCGGTCCATTATCTTCCACCTCAATACGGATATACTGTTCCTCCCGTCTCACCCGTATGATGATCTGTCCTTTTTGGTCTGATTCTTTGTCCCCGGCGATGGCCTGGGCCGCATTTTTCAACAGGTTGAGGATGACCTGCTCGATTTCGGTCTCGATGAGCTGAACCTGTGGGATATCATCGTCATAACGGCGGATGATTTCGAGACGACGGAAGTCGTACTGCTTCTTGAGGTTGTAGTCCTTGGCGGCAAGCTCAATGGTGTTGTCGATGAGCAGGCAGACATCACAGAGGGTTTGTACCGATTCGCTGCGGCGACTGAATTTGAGCATGGAAGCGACAATGGTTGCCGCCCTTGTCCCGGCATTGCGGATATCTTCGATAAAGTTGATCACCATCCTTTTTTCCATATAGGCACGAATGGTCACCATGTCAGTGTTGAGCTCTGTTGCCGCCTTATGGTTCGGTTCGAGCTCCATTGATATTCGTCGGGCAATGTTCTGGGCAGCCTGAATCATGATCCCCAGCGGGTTGTTGATTTCATGGGCCATGCCTGCAGCAAGCCCGCCCACCGACATCATTTTTTCCGTCTGGACCATCATTTCTTCAAGGCGCATCCGTTCACTGATGTCGTCTATCCTGACCACTGCCCCTGAAATGCCATTGGCAATCAAGGGGTAAACCGTCATATCGTTGTAGGTCAGCTTGCCGTCCCGTATGGTTCTCAGCTTGGTGCTTGAAATAACACGATTCTCTTCAATGGCTCGACCGATATTCTGCAGTTCGTCACCAAACTGGGGCAGCAGTTTCTCAAGTATTTTCCCCATGGCAAGGCTACTGGGAATCCCTGAAAGTTTTTCTGCCTGACGGTTCCAGCGGGTGACTTCACCGCTGATGTTGACTCCGATGAGAATAGAAGGCATGGAGTCAATGACATTACTGAGATAGTTTCGGAGTTCCTGCAGCTCCTGCTCGGTTTTTTTCCGTTCGGTGATATCAGTGGAGATACAGCAGGTGGCGTAGGTGGTATCGGTGTTATCCTTGAGTGGGAACCTGATTGAGATGCAGTCATGGGCCGCATTGTTGTAATAGGTCTGTTCATCAAACTCGAGGAGCCGGTTTTCTTCGAGAACCCGGAGGTCGTTGTTTTCGAAAACTTCGGCGAGAGAAGAGGGAAACAGCTCGTAATCCCGTCGGCCCAGGATTTCGGCCTCTGTTTTGTTCAGAGCCCTGAGATACGGCTCATTGAGCATGGTGTAGCGTTGCTCCAGGTCTTTGAGATAGATAAAGGAGCTGGTGTTGTTGATTATGGCATTGAGCAGTTGTTCCCGTTCTCTGATATGGTGATCTCTCAGTTCAACCTGGGCAAGCATGTCGTTGAAATATCCAGTCAGTTGTCCTGACTCATCGTTGGACTGGATGGTGCCGCGGATTGAATAGTCCTTGGTGCGTGAGACGGCAGCCATGATGTCGGCAAGATCGAGGATCGGGCGAGAGATGATTTTCTGCAGCCAGACCGAGAGAAAGAAGGCGACCACCGTGGTGAGCAGGACCAGTGAAATTACGGCAAAAATTGAATCACGGATGAATGAATACAGTTCGCTTTGGCTGGATCTCAGTACGACGATACCAAGAGAGGTGTCGTTAAGGCTTACCGGTCGGGCAAGAAGAATGTTTCCGTTTTGCCGGACCGGCCTGTCCTGGGGTGAAATGACACCACCAAAAGGCGGCGCATCATCCCGGATCCAGCTGGCAAAGGAGTCTCCTTCACTGTCGTAGATAATTGCGCCGTTGATGGAGTCGATTGGTTCAAATGACTGGAGCATGTCGAGGGCATCTGCCGGAGCCTGAAAGGCCAGAGCGCTGCGGACATTGTAGGCCAGGATGTCGGCCTGGGCGGTTAGGTTTTTGGTCACCCAGGAACGAAATGAAAACCACTGGTAGGTGGTAAATGTGGCACTGGCCAGGAGCATGGCAAAGATGGAGACAGTCATGGTGACAGACAACAGCTTGCCCTTGATGGAAAACTGTTTAAAAAAACCAAGCCATCCTGAAGGTAAGGGGAGTCCGGTCTCTTGTTTTTTCATATCAGAGACTCTCGATTCCGCTGGCGAGGCGGAGGAGCTGCGCCCGGAACTGGATACCTGCCTGTCTGGCGCTCTTGAGATTAACGGAAAAGCGGAGGCGGCCTTCCTGTTCAAACAGGGTCACCATTCCACCCTGTTTTGTGAAGCCCTCCATGTCACTGATGGTGAGGATTGGTTTATCACGCTGCTGTTCCAGAAGTTGGGCCAGCTGCGGCTGCAATTCTTTTGAAATGTAAAGGATTCGGCAGGCTTCAATCTGTTTTCTGGAGGCGTCGGCGGCCAGGTAGTTGACCGTCAGCCGTTTGCCAAAGATATCCTTTCCAATAACTGGCTGGAATGCTTTGTTAAACTGGGTTGGGCCAAGTATTCCGATAATGAAGTCGGGCTGCAGGCTGTCGTTGTCCTGTTCAGGCCATTGGGTAAAGAGAATCAGTTTGTAAATGAAGGCGGCTTTTACCTGGTGCTCCTCCATACTTTTCGCAGGGGCTGTTCCCGGAAAAAGGAAAAGACCAATGAGCAGAGCACTGCACAGACAGCGGTAAAAATGGCTGCGCTCAATGTTTATACCTTTTCTTGATATATCTAAGGGAATTTCCACCAATTTCTCTTCTGCTGTCACCATCAACCTGGTGCTGTTTTTTTCAAGGCACCCTTCAGCCTGTCTCCGCAGCAGGTAGGTTTACAGCTGACGAACAAGAGACGCTCACAGGCAAGGTTTTCCGTTTCTGCATGACAGCAGTTTCCGGGAGGATATGTCTTTATTTTTCAAGGTACCCTCCAGTTTGCTAAATGTTTTCATCACAGCCAACCTGGAGAAATGTATTTTATAACTACCATTCTGGTAAGCATTATTTTTTTCCAAAAGCAACAGAAAAGGGAAGAATAATGAATCGGTTACTCCTGTTACTGTCAATCCTATCATAAGCTGTGAGGGGAAGCAAACTCTGCCAATGCTGCAACTACCGGGGGTTGTATTTAACGCTGTTTGACGTGTGAATAGAGTGCGGAGTCAGGTGGCGGGGTCAGACGGTTTTTTCATCAGAACTTCCCTGGTTTTTACAACGATCCTGGGAAAAAATACGGGCTACAGGGTTGTCATGATCAGGTCTCCCACTCCCTTTTCAAGCAGGGAAAGCCTGCGAGCCAGGTTGTAGGAAAGGTCCACATCACGACCCTCTATATATGGGCCGCGATCAGTCACCACCGCCTGGACGGATTGACCGGTAGAGGCGTTGGTGAGCTGGACACTGGTTCCCAGGGGAATTTCCTTGTGGGCAACGGTGTTGCCGTGCATATTGTAGATATCTCCATTGGCCATCGGTTTACCGTGAAACTCTTTACCGTACCAGCTGGCGACAACCTGTTCGGGACCTTTCTTTTTCTCCATGGGAATAAGGATAACCTGTCCCGGCTGAAGGGTCCGGGGATTTTTGATGTTGTTGGCCTTGATAATATCTGAAAGATTGACGTGATAGCGTCTGACGGCAAGCTCCCAGAGAGTTTCTCCGGGTTTGATGGTGTGATTGATGCTGTTTTTATCACACTGGAGTTTAAGAGGCGGGGTTGGTTTGTCACTATCTGGCCTGGGACCAGATGTTGCCCGGGTAAGTGTCTGCTGAAAGGCGGAGTCTTTTATTTCAACAGTGGCCCCCTCCCTGACAAACCAGTTGCCGTTTCGTTTTGAGCGACCGATAGCTTCAGGGTTCTGTCTCTTGAGGGTTTGCCAGTCAGTGTTGAGTCGCCGGGTGACCTGGCGGATGGTATCACCACGCTGAACCTGATAGCTGTTGATCATCTGAACACCTCCACGGGTACCGAAATTTTGTTGGCCAGGGTGCAGCTGGGACCCGATGTTTGAGACCGAATCAGCTGAACACCTATATTTCTATATCGGTTTCAACAGCCATTTGATTGAGATGAGAGGCTCACTTTTTTTGAGTTCGGCCAGTGGGTAATGGCTGCCGCGCCAGGTGATGCCCCTGTCCATGAGGGTACGACAGCATCCTTTGACCATGATGAAGATGATCAGGTAGGGGGTGATGAGGAAATAAAGACAACTGGCCAAAGGGAGACCGAGAAACCGGCTGCCGCTGACAACCATCAAAAAACGGACAAAAAGAGCGGTTATAAAAAGTGACCTGGTGATTCCGGTTGTCAGCAGGGCACTCCAGAAGGGAAATATGGTCATGAAAAAGACGATCAGGGCTCCTGCGGCAAGGTAGGCAATATTATAGTTGTAGAGGGCAAAGACGTTTTTCATCAACCCGTTGATCATCTCTTGAACCGTGCTGTACCAGGGAACGTTTAAGAAATCTTCTCCCTTCAAGCACTCCTGGGCACCGCCGGCCTCCTTGATGCGTTTTCCCAGCATAATATCGTCGATGGGGTGCATCCTGATGGAACGGTGGCCGCCGATATCTTCATACGTTGATCGTTTGACCATGTTGAAGGCCCCAACACCGATAAAGTATTTTGAGTGTTTATCGGCAGCCTTCCACGGTTTAAGAAGGAGAAAAAGGCCGCATAGGGAGTCGAGAATGATCCCGTTGAGTAATCCGCCGCCAGAGGAGTTTTGAAAGATAATGGCCAGGTGATCCAGCTGTCTGCTCACCATTCTTGCAACCGCACGGGACAGGGTGGAGCCTTCCATAACCACGTCGCCATCGGTGAACAGCAGGTAATCACCGTCTGCCTGTCGGGCACCCAGGTAGAGGGCATGGGCTTTGCCGAGCCAGCCTTCCGGCAGCCGGCTCACCTCGATGAGACGAACCCTGGACAGTCGGGGGAGCAGCTCTTTGATGACAGGACCGGTGTTGTCAGTGGAGCGGTCATTGATAACGATGATCTCCAGGTTGGGATAGTCTTGTCGATCCAGGCTGGTCAGGGTGTCCCTGATTGCGGCTTCCTCGTTGCAGGCAGGAACAATGATGCTGACACGTGGGGGAGATGTCAACGGACTGGCTGAAATGGCAGGCAACCGGGTCAGCCTGCGGGGACAGAAGGTGATTTGCCACCAGGACAGGAGGCTGAAGAGGAAAATGATCAATGCGACGATTATCATCTGAGCACCGTCCTCAGGTCGATCATTCTTCCAGAAGGAACTGACCGGTCTTCTCTGCCGCCAGACCGACAGTGCTGGCGAGCTGGCCCCAGCTCATCTGTTTATCATTTTTAACCTGAAGCAGGTCCTGGGAAGAGTATTTCGGACGAAGCCGGGCCATGGTGTTGAGAAGTACAATTTCTTTTAAATTCAGACCTTTACCTTTGAGGCTGCTGACATCATTTTTATCCAGCTCAAATGATTGAGAGATCAGTTGAGAGCTGATTTCAGATGCCAGCTCATCCGTACTTTTGTATTTGGCGATTGCGGCAAGGTTGGGCGCCTCGGCGATTTTTTGACGACCGGTTTCACTGGCAAGGATTTCCGGCCAACTGCCGCCGTTGTCTATGATCGCAAGAAGAAGATCAAGCTCGGTTCCGAGTTCCCGGGCAAGAAACAGGCCGATGAGAAGGTCATCACCACCAACGCCGCCCTTCATCTTTTTCATGACTATGTCCCTCTTTGATACCTTGAACATGGATGCGAGAAAGGAGTTGTATGAGCTGGTGAGCAGGTATGGATCACCGGAAAAAGGTTGGACGGAGTTATAGGTGCGCTGCCGGAAGCAGTGGCACTGTACAGCGGATTTGTCCGCAGCCTCTGCAAAAGAAGTGGCTGTAAGAAAGGCTAGAAGGGTTAGAAGAGCTGTTTTCATCTGGCCAGGGCAGTTAAGTGTCCATCACAGGGGAGGGTGATCTTTGCTGTACAAGGTTCATCATTGCAAAGACATTATTGTATATCAAAGTCAAATTTACCGAGCTTTATTCAAAAATACAAGCCCGGCAGGTGGGCTGAAAAGCTTCTGTCTTCAATCTTTCTGGTTTAAAAGCTGGGGCCACCTGCAGGGTGAAGACGTCAATTGACAGGTTCCTGGTTGGTTGGAAAATACTCTCAGGAGGGTGGGGCGACTTTTTGAGGAGGAGAAAAGCCGCCCCGGAGGTACTCCTAAACTGTGGTCTCATTGACCCACAGGTCATGCAGGTTGCAATAGCTGGTTGCTGTCAGTTTTCCCTTATAACCGGCCGGAAGGTCAAAACTGGACTTGGCTTCAGCGCTGGTCGGCGAAAAGGTTCTGGCGCCGTGGACACTTCCGTCTTCAAGGACAAGGGTATGACGGACAATGTAGTGCTTTGCTGACATGCCGTGTTTGGTGGTCACAGTAACCTTGCCTCCGTTGACAGTGATGGATGGCAGGTGGCTGCCCACCTTCTTGCCCCACTTTCCCGGATTAGCCGAGGTGTAGATAATGTTGGTCATATTTCCACCACCGGCAAGAGCGCTTCCTGCTGCTGTTGTCAGGGCGAGAGTAGTCAGGGCGGCAGCTGAGCCTTTTAGAAATATACGGCGTTCATTCATCTTGGTCTCCTTTGTAGTAATAGTTATTATTTCCTTATTTTATGGTTTTCAGGGCAAATGTCAAGAAAATATGATATCAGACTTGACTTTACGATAAAAGAGAATGATATGTGGGTATATGTTCTTATCCGGAGATGCCGGCAGGTAGCTGGGAAAAATTTTTAAGAATGGCCCCAGTCAACTATTGACTAGTTTCCGGAAAGTATATATGTAGGTAGTGGCTGTCCAGATATTGTCAGTCAAGTACGGTTTTAAATAGGGTTAACATTATTAATGGAGGTAGTATCATGTTTGAGGTAGTTGTAGAAAAAGATAAGTGCACCGGTTGCGAAGAGTGTGTCAGCGCCTGTCCGGCTTCTGTTCTTGAGCTTGTAGACGAGAAATCCGAGCCGGTTGAGGCTGATGAGTGTCTTGGTTGTGAGACCTGTGTAGAGGTCTGCCCCGAGGGTGCCATCACTGTGACCGAGTTGTAAGCTGAGTCTTTTTATCAGTTCATACGTCTCATAATGGGGGGTGCGGCAATTGATGTCCGTACTCCCCATTGTTGTTTCTGCTCTCACCATCTGTTGACGACAAAGGGGGCAGTCTGATCTTCACGGTCCACGCCTCTGTTAAAGGGAAAGGCCCATGACAAGAATGAACACGTTTTGCCACCTGCTGTCTGCTCTTCTGATTGTCTTTACAGCAGCTTTTCCAGCGTTCGGTGGTGACCGGGTGCTGAAAATGTCGACCACAACTTCCACCCAGGCTTCCGGCCTGCTGGATATATTATTGCCGGAATTTACAAAAGAGACCGGTATCCGGGTCAAGGTAATCGTCAAGGGGACCGGGGCTGCCATCCGTGACGGCATGGAAGGCAACGTGGATATTATTTTTGTCCACGCCAGGCAGCGGGAGGAAAAATTTCTTGCCGATGGCTACGGTACGAAAAGATTTGCTGTGATGCATAACGATTTTATCCTGCTCGGACCCGGCAGTGACCCGGCAGGAGCAGCAGGTGAAGAAAGTGTCGCCCGGGCGATGAAACGGATTAATGACAGCCGGAGCGGTTTTGTCTCCAGGGGAGACGATTCCGGTACCCATATCAAGGAACAGCAGATCTGGCTGGAGGCTGGTGTCACTCTGAGTGCTACAGAGCAGCTTGTCGTCAAAAAAGGCGTCAAAAAAGCCATTCGCTACCAAAAGCCGCAGAATTCTGAGAGCTGGTACATCTCCATCGGTCAGGGTATGGGGAAAACCATTACCTATGCTGATGAGAAACAACTTTATACCCTTTCTGACCGGGGGACCTATATCAAATACAGATACGGCCGCACCCCGGCGATTGATCTTGAAGTCGTCCGGGAGGATGATCCGGTTCTCATGAATCCTTACGGTGTTATTCCTGTGAGTCCTGAAAAACACCCCCATGTCAACCATGACGCGGCCCTGCGTTTTGCCCATTGGGTTACTTCAGCAAAGGGGCAGCGCCTGATCGGCGACTATCGTTTAATGGGCAGGCGGCTGTTTTATCCGGACACCATTCCCCGGTAAGCGGCCTGCAAAGGATAAGAATCAGTGGGTTTTCTTTTCGACAGTCTTTACTCTGCCTTTCTGCTCCTTGTTGAAGGGGATCCTGAGCTTTTTGCAATTGTTGCCGTCTCTCTCAAAGTGTCGGCCGCATCCACCATTGTTGCCGGGATTGTCGGAGTTCCGGCTGGTTTTTTAATAGCCTTTAACCGTTTTAGTGGCAAAAGGTTTCTCATCACCTGCCTCAATACCCTTCTTGCCCTGCCGACAGTGGTGATCGGCCTGGTGGTCTACTCCTTCATCTCCCGCCGGGGCCTGTTCGGTCCCCTGGAACTGCTTTATACTCAAAAGGCAATTATCATCGGCCAGGTCATCCTCATTATCCCGGTGGTGACCACCCTGACCATTGCCGCCGTCAGCCGGATTGACAAACGCTATCGGACCACCGCCATGACGCTTGGTGGTGACGGTCTGCAGACGGCCCTGCTGGTCTGCAGGGAAGCCCGTTATGGAATCACTGCGGCACTTATTGCAGCCTTTGGCCGCGTCATTGCCGAGGTGGGAATTTCGATGATGCTCGGCGGCAATGCCAAGGGCTTTACCCGAACCATGACCACGGCCATGGCCCTGGAGTACGACAAGGGGGAATTTATCCTCGCCGTTGCCCTGGGGCTGGTCCTGCTCAGTTGCGCCTTTACGATCAATATTTTGTTCCATTTCTTTCAGGGCAGAGGGGGCAATGATGGTCTTTAAGGTGCGTCACCTGAAAAAGAGTTACAAGGATCGAATCGTTCTCGATATCGACTCCCTGGACCTTGAGGGTTCCAGGATATACTCACTGACCGGTCCCAACGGTGCCGGTAAATCCACCCTGCTCTCCATACTGGCCTTTCTCGCGAAACCTGACAGTGGTACTGTTGAGTTTAGCGGCCAACAGGTCAACTATAAAAAAAACAGGCTGCTTGCACTGCGGCGCAGGGTGGTTCTGGTCGATCAGTACCCGCTGCTCTTCACCTCACCGGTCTGGAAAAATGTCGAGTTCGGCCTGCGGTTGAGGGGAGTTGAGAAAAAAGACCGCCAGCGGCTGGTCAGAGAGCCCCTGGTCATGGTCGGCATCG
>JBDLID010000104.1:0-10724 GCA_039715055.1 Thermodesulfobacteriota bacterium
TGTTCGGAGCTGCCAACTGTCGGATAACTGTTTTGTTACAGTTTGGTAATCCGGATGGCCTTTTTTGTAAGTCGGCTGTTGTGTCTTGTGACGGGATGAGGCATTTGTGGGGTGACGTGGCAGTTTTGCAGCCGTGTAACCCAGTTACAGAATTGTGGTTTTGGCGGGACGTGACAGTTATATCTTTTTCAGTGAGAGGGTCAGGTCAAAGAGGTGATGATGAAATTCGGCACTCTGGAGAAGAAAAGGACGGGGACGTTTTTGGTAACGTGCCTGCCAGACAGTAACGACCCCACTTTGTTCGACTTTCTGCCACTGCTCTTCCTGATATATGCAGAATCTGTTCAGGAGCGAGCGGGAACACGGTATCTCAGCCGGGAAATGAAGATAGGTCCGGCGCAGGGACAGGGCGAGAAAAGAGACCAGTCCGGATTGCTCAAATGGAGCAAGGACAAAAGTGGTTTTCCATTGGCCGCTGCTGTCAAGCGATCCCTCCAGAAGTTTGATCCCGCTGGCGTCGAGCAGCAGGCAGTGGAGTCCGTTATCGGTTGTCTTGAGGCCGATGAGTCCTGAAAAGCGGAGCTCCTTGCCGGTGAAGAGTTTGAGGTTGAAGAGGCTGTCGCTTTCCTCTTCCGGCGGCTGGAGCAATTCAAGTTGGCCCGGATTCAGTCCACAGCCGGAAAGACAGAGGAGGAGCAGGACAGTGAGGAAACTGTTTTTCATCATCTGTTTCTCCTCGGTGATCCGGCGAGCAGGGGGCTGACGAAGATCGCAGTGGGCCAGGCTGTGCCGATCCCGACAAGTACGGTGATTCCAAGTGAGTGCAGGGCCGGGTGTTCTGCAAAGGCCAGCACTCCGAAGCCGATCAGGGACGAGGCGGCGCAGATGGACACTGCTTTTGCAGCGACCGGATCATCTGTTTTCAAACGGGAGGAGATGATGAAGATGCCGTAATCGACACTGAGCCCGATGACCATGATTCCCATGAGCAGGTGCATCATGTTGAGCTCACCATTGCTGACCAGACTGAACAGTGACATGGTCGACAGTGCCGACAGCACCGGGGCAAGGACCCCAAGAACCGGTCGGGTTCTGCGAAAGGCAAACAGGGCGATGATGACGATGCAGAGTCCGGCGGAAAGGGAGAGGTTGACGATATCTTCACGAAGCAGTCTTTCCACCTGGCCTCGCCATTTCTCATTGGCGAGCAGGGTGATTCCCGGCTGCTGGTGGTCGAGTTTGATCAGGTTGGTGGTAAGTGTTGAGTCGCCGGCCACCGTGGTGAGGATCAGGTAGTCTCCTCCATCTGTCTGCGGACTGCGCACCATGGAGTCGAGCATGGAGCTGAGCGGGCTTTTCCAGAGGAGCTCGGGGGTAAGAGCTGACGGGGCTTGTTCCAGTGAGCTGAAAAAGGGGGTAAACCCTTCAATTCTGAAACCGTGGCTGGCTGCTGAGCGCTGAAAACGGTCTTCAAAGCCTGGCTGCCGGCTCTGCCAGAAGCTTTTCCAGTTGTTGATGTGACTGAGCTGGGTGGCTTTATCGGGAAGGAGCGGGGCCAGTGACTGGAACTGGCTTTGGCCACTGGATCTGAGGTGGCGGTATAAAATGAAGTTATTTTTCAGTGCCGTATCAAGGTCACTGCCTGTGGCCACCACAAAAAGTTGTTCATCGCCCTGCTCCCAGGTTGCACGAAAGTGTTGCTCGTCTTCATGGGTGGCCTGATCCGGAGCGTCAAGGAGCTGGAGGTTGCCGTTGTAGCGGAGCTGTGGCCAGCTCAGGAGCCCGCCGCCAATCAGCAGCAGCCAGCTGACAAAAAACAGCTTTCTCAGGATACGACTGTCAGCCAGCCTGTTCATGGCACCATTGTGGTCCATCGATGATGGCTGGCTCCGGACAGTGTTGAACAGGGGAATCAGCAGCCAGGAGTAAAGTACGGCGAGAAGGGTACCTGCCAGGGCAAGGGTGGCCATCTGCTGATGGGCGGCAACCTTGGAAAAGAGCAGGACAATGAAAACCGAGCAGGTGGTTGCGGTGGCAAGAAGGATCGGCCGACGAATGGATGTGAGTGCCTCTTGGTGGCTGATCTTCCGATCACGCAGTGCCAGGAACAGGTGGATTGCAAAGTCGATGGATATGCCAAGCAGGACAATGCCAAATCCCAGTGCCAGGCCGCTGATTTTACCGAAAACCATATTGGAGATGGAAATGGCCGCAGGCGCCGCAAGAAATGGGATGGAGAGAACGACAACAGCGCGAAGATCGCGCAGGGTGATTGCCAGGAGCAGGGCCAGCAGCAGGGTGGCCACCGGCAGCAGCAACCGCAGATCCCTCTTGACCATACGGGCGTTGGCAAGGGTATGGGAAAGGGTGCCGATGACCCGCGGAGTAATTTCAGGGGACAGGTTGGTCTTGAAGTCGTGCTGAAGAAGGGCTTCGATCCGGGCTGCCTTTTGACTGTCTGTAAGCGGTAGCCGACTTTCTGCAGTGATCAGACAGCTGCGGCGATCCTTGCTGATAAAAAATCCGTCGATCAAATCGACGGAGTAATCGCCCCGCAGGTGTTCGAGTTTGCCGAGCAGCAGCCGGACAAATCCAAGTGGGTCGGCCTGGATCTGGTGTTTCATGCCGATTCCGGCCGGACTGTTCAGCAGCGCAAAATCTCGAGCCAGGGCCTGGTCGATTCCCTGTTCAGCGATGAGTCTCTCAATCTCTTGGTAGTCCTCATTTTCAAGCAGGGCGGGCAAATGGGGCGAGATAACCTCAAAGGTCGAGAGCTGGTAGCCGCTGGGCAGCCGGGAGAGGACACGGTGGACCAGGTCGCTTTTGTTGAGGCTTTCACCGAGACGGCTGCTGTTTTCCTTCAGGGCTGCCAGAGCCTGTTCATCTGATATCGTCGGGTCCTCGACACTGAGAGTGATAAAGATCCGGTCAACCAGGCCGAGACGCTGGAGCAGTTGCAGGTCGCCGCGGACCGCATCGCCGGGAAGAAGATCCAGGGCGTCGTCGCTCATCTTCAGACCGGTCAGTCCATAGAGGCCGAGGGCCGTGCAGGCAATGACCAGGATCCAGCGGATTGCAAGTGGCTTTTTCTCAGTCACGACAGCTGGTGAAAAGTGTTTCCGGTAAATGTTCGTCGAATATAAAATCGTGGAAGAGGAGGATAGTCTTGTCCCCCCCCTGTTCAAGGATTTCAACACGCTCGGGTTGGCCGTGGTCGGGGTGGAAGCGGATGAGAATTCGGTCGATGGTCTGTGAAAAGCCGACCTCTCTTGGTGTAACAATCAAGGTCGAGTCGCTTTCAAATTCTAAGTTGTATTTATCCTGAAGGCCTGAATAGTCGGAACTGAGCCAGGTCCAGAGCTGTTCTGCCACCACCTTCATCACCGGGTCGCTCTCCAGGTCGAAACTGACCGGCTCACTACCCTCCTGGCAGCGCATTCCTCTGGATCCGGAGAACAGCAGGGTTGAGGGGATCGGCTCTGTGAATTGCCAGCGCAGCTTCTTCGGCCGGACAATTGCCAGTCGTCCCTGAAAGAGTACAGGTCGGCTGAACATGGCAAGGTGCCGTTCCTGGGTGAGCTTGCAGGACAGGGAACTCACCGACTCCGAGTGTTTTTTGACTGATGCCAGAAAGGCCTCCAGTCTGTTCGCGTCTTGGGCCGCAGCTGTTTCTATCCCGCCGGCTAGAAGAGAAAGGAACAGCAGGAAGACGATGGTAAACCGATTAGTGATTATTGTGTCAGGCGCGACCATTTATTCTTCTTCCCATACCTTCAGGATACCACGGGTAAGCACTGTCTCTTTGCAGCTGACCATGCCGGAAAATATCTTGATCGGGCCAAAACCCATGGACTTTTGCACTTTGATCTCAATGGTTCCCGATGGCGGCGGCTCAGCCAGAAAGAAAAACTCATCAACGCCCACCAGCAGCCCCTGCTTGACCGGGTTGCCGGCAATGACCGCTTCATAGCCGGTGGTTGCGGCTACTGCCTGGGCAGTCACCTCGATGAAATACTCCGGTAGCAGTCCCTCATGCGAATCAAAAAAAATGCCATCTTCGGGCAGGACAGCGGAGATCCGGCTGATGCCATTATCGTGAGCCAGGAATTCATGGGCAAGGAGCATGGGCGGCTTCTGCGGTAGCAACTGTCCAGCCTGGTAGGGAAATTGGCCTGGAATAATGGTGGAGTTCATTTTTAGTTCCGGGTCTGTACTCTTGGTGTAATGGTGAGTCCTGGTCTGATCCTGGACTAAGTGTAACTATTCAGCATAAAACTGGGTGCGTCCCTAAGCAGGGAACTGTAACTGTTCAGCAGGGCCCGCAGTGTGGTCAAGCAGGCTGACGAAGCGTACTTGTGCTACTCGAGGCGGTCTGATCGGCCATAATGTGGGTGCTGCTGAATAGTTACGACTAAGTTACATATGGAGCCCGCCGTTGACCGACAGAACCTGGCCGGTAATGTAGCTTGCCTCCTCTCCCATGAGGAAGCGGACCAGGCCGGCGACCTCATTAACTGTTCCCTGGCGGCCCAGGGGGATTAGGGGCAGCACCTGGTCGAGGGCCATCTCTTTAGTCATATCGGTTTCAATAAAGCCCGGGGAGACCACGTTGACCAGGATATTGCGACGGCCCAGCTCCCGGGCCAGTGACTTGCATGCCGCAATGAGACCGCCTTTGGCTGCGGCGTAGTTGACTTGGCCGGCATGGCCGGTTTCACCGGAAACCGAGGCAAGACCAATGATTCGCCCCTGACGTTGCGGGATCATCGCCTTGGAAAACAGCCGGGCGAGGATGAAAAATGAGTTGAGGTGGACACCAATCACCTTGTCCCAGTCCTCACGGCTCATCATGGCAAGCAGTCCGTCACGGGTGATCCCGGCATTGTGGACCAGGCCGAAGACCGGTTCCTCTGCAAGCAGCGGATCAAGCGTCGCAAGAGTCTGTTCTTCATCGGCCACGTCAAACGGCAGCAGGCGACAGTGACCGCCAAGGTCAATGATCTGCTGTTCAACTTCTGCTGCCGCCTCATGTCCCTGCAGGTAGTTGAGCCAGATGCGGTAGCCGGCCCGGGCAAGGTGGATGGCAATGGCAGCACCGATTCCACGGCTGCCGCCGGTGACAAGGACTGTTCGGGGAGTGGAGGTCATGGCTTTTCTGATGTCGGTTGTTCAGCAATTCTCTTGGAGCTCTTGACAAAGGAGAGAAAATGGCCGAGATCACGGATAAATCTGTACCAGCTGTGCGGGGATTTCCAGAGCATGGTGACGTAGCCCCACAATACTTTGTTGCGGGAGAAGTGGCCGCGGTAGTAGTCTGCAAAGAGCTCTTCCAGCCGTTCACGGGTCATGCCGCGGGGAACGAAGAGAAAGTGCATGCAGTCCATCTTCTTCCAGTCCTCGTCGAATTCACCGAGGTCATGGATGTTCTGATAGAGGGGCGAGCCGGGAAAGGGGGTGAACTTGGCCAGGTTGATGTCGTCAATGGGGTGGGAAAAGACGTACTCCATCGATTTTTTAACTGTCCGTTCAGTTTCGCCCGGCAGGCCGATCATCATCAGCCCCTTGACCCGAATCCCGGCCTTTTTGATGAGGTAGATTTTTTCCGAGAGCAGTTTCAGGTTGCCCTTGTGTTTGTGCTGGTTGAGCAGGTTCTCGTCACCGGTTTCGATGCCGAGGGAGATCATCCAGCAGCCCGCCTTTTTCATCAGCTGGAGCAGTTCCAGATCGATATGGTCACCACGGACCGCACAGTTGAAGGTGATCTTCAGCGGACTTTTGATCATCAGGTCACAGAACTCTTCCACCCGGTCACGGTTGAAGGTGAACTGATCGTCGTAGAAGTTGATGTGACGGATGTTGAATTTTTCCCGCAGGTAGACCACGTGACGGAACAGGTACTCGGCTGAGTTGTAGCGGAAGCTGCGGCGAAAAACGGACCGGTCGCAGTAACTGCAGGCGTAGGGACAGCCCCGGCTGGAGATCATCGATGTATTGGGCGCCTTGGGATAGTTGAAGATTGGCAGCTGATAAAATTCAGGATAGCCTTCAAGTTTTTCATAGGCGGGAAACGGCAGTTCGTCGAGCTCCAGGAGTTTTTTACGGTAGCCGCTGAAAACCGGCTGACTGTCGCTGTCCCGGTAGACGAGTCCCTCAATGGATTCGATCGTATCCTCTTCTTCTGTCATTAACTGGTAGAGGGTCTCTTCTCCCTCGCCGACCACAAGAAAGTCCACTGGAGGATAGTCGGTGAGCAGAACCTCTTTAAGGGCCGAGACATGGGGGCCGCCAAAGACCGATCGGATCCGGGGCAGGATGGATTTTGCCTGCTCTGTGATGGCAACTCCGTCGAGAAAAGACGATGTGGTGCAGGAAAATCCGATCCAGGCCGGTTTCTCCTCCGCAAGTATTGTCTGGATACGCTTCATTGAATCAGGATGGGCGTAACAGTCGATGATGGTGACGCGTATATCCCTTTCTTCAAGATAGGCCCCAATGGAGGCCAGCCCCAGGGGCGGCATGATATTGGCCTTGCGGGAAATATCTTTTCCGGCAAGTTCGGCGTTATATCCCAGGGGGTGGATGAGAAGGATGGATCGGGGGTTGACGGTGGACATTGTTGCTGTCTTTTTAACCTTGCAGTTGCGGGTTGGAGCTGAGGGTGACGGCGACATCGCCGTAGGGTGCTGTCAGCGTAAATTCGATTTCGTCCTGTGGGTCCGGAACTAGAAGTTGCCCGGTAAGCAGTTGTGCGCTACCCAATGGGTCGGTTAGCAGCTGTTCGTCACCGTTGAGCCGGACCGTGTCCCTGCGGTCAAGATATTTTTCACCACCAAGAGCGATGGTCTGGGCCTCAATTTTATCAAGTGACCAGCCGCTGTCGCTACAGTCAGATGACTCCAGCAGCCAGCAGACACAGCCCGGTAGCCAGGGACGTTCATACTCCAGTCCGCACTGTTTACGGATATCGTCAAGGAGCGTCGAGTAACTGTCCACCTGGAGAACCAGGCAGCGGTCAAGGATGTTTGAGTCAATGGCCATTTTGGCCTGCTGCAGTGCATGGAAAAAGGGGAACCCAAAATCGGTCAGCGTGATGCTCATAGCCTTGAGCGAGAAGCTTCGTGCCAGGTAGCCTGCGGCACCGTTGTACACCGAATGGGAAAAAAGAGTGGGCGAGGACTGCTGGCCGCTGACCACCAGGTCAAGGACTTCGAAGTTGGTCTGCATGGGGCCAAAAGCGGTACCGACAATAAGACCGGAGCGGAGTTCGTCTCCTGTGGCCAGTGTTTCTGCAAACTTCTCGTGAACACAGCCCATGGCCAGCCTGATAAACTCGTCTGCCCGTCTCAGCTGCCCTTCCAGCGTAGGGCTGATAACCAATTCGTCTAAACGTGTGGCATTGACTCCGGTGACCAGGCAGCTCATGATCGATAGGCCTCGAGAACAAGGACCGAGTTTCCGCCGCCAAATGCCAGCGACTGGCTGATGCCCATTGATTTATCCAACGTGACACTCTCTCCCTGGGTGAGGGGGGAGAAAGCAAAGGCCGGGTCCGGCTCCCGACAGCCGATGGTGCCGCTGGTCTGGCCTTCACGCAGAGCCATGAGGGTGAGCACCGCCTCGATGCCTCCGGCGCCGCCAAGAGTGTGGCCGGTGGCGCCCTTGGTGGAGACCACAGTGCAGTGATCAAGACCTGTTCCATGGAGACCGGCCATCTCGGCGGAGTCATTGGCTCGTGTTCCCGTGCCGTGGGCATTGATGAAGCCGATCTCTGCTGCCTCTACTTCACCATCGGCCATGGCCGAGGTGAGGGCATGCTGCAGTCCGAGCCCTTCCGGGTGAGGGGCGGTGGGGTGGTAGGCGTCGTTGCCATTGCCGAAACCGCGGACCCGGCCAAGTGGTTGTGCGTTCCGGGAGTCGGCATGATCACGGGATTCCATGACCAGGATTCCGGCGCCTTCGCCCAGGTTGAGGCCGTCACGGTTGACGTCAAAGGGGCGACAGGGAGTCTTCGAGGTGAGCATCAGGCCGGCAAAGCCGTGTCTTGCTATAAGGGCCAGCTCGTCACTGCCGCCGCCGATGCCGATATCGCAGAGGTCTTGCTCCAGCCACTGCTTGACAAGACCGATGGAGTCGGTTCCTGAGGCACAGGCGTTGGTGACCACGCAGTGCGGCCCGTTCACGGCCAGGATCTGTTGAAAGCGGGTGGCAAGATTGGTTGACAGGTAGTTGAGAATAGACGCCGGGTCCTGTTGTTTGCCTTCCTTCCAGTCCACATAGAAGCGGTTGTCGTGGAAGATGCAGCCAATGGTGGTGCCGAGTGCCACACCGACCCGTTTACCAGCCAGCTCCTCGGGTACCAGTCCGGCCTGCTTCAATCCTTCGGCCAGGGCCTCAAGGGCCAGGAGGAGGGTGGGGTTGAGGCGGGCAAGATCGGGGTGGTCTTCATCTCTTCCCATGGTCAGCGGTGGGGGAAGAACAAGTGAGCGTCCGTTGGCATCAAAGACCGGCGAATCCAGCTTGTCGGAGTGGACCTCGACAGGAGCAGCCCCGCAATTGGCACGATGTTCGAGAATGGTCTGCCAGCTCTGCCGGGCGTTTGGCCCGGCAGAGCAGCAGCAGCCCATGCCGGTGATCACTATGTCACTCTTGTTGTGTGTCATCTTCCGGGGTGAAGATTAAAGGCTACCCTAAAGTGAGAGACAGGGGGCTGTGAAATATTTTCACACCACTCCTCACCCTTTAAAACCAGATTACTGAAGGGTGAAAAATGCCCGCTTGGCATGGTCCCTCAGTTTTGAGTTGGGCCCGCGCTGGGCAACGGTGTCGAGCAGGGGCAGGTATTGCTGGTTGCCGGATGCACCGACAGCCTTGCAGAGCCAGGCCATGGTGTCCACGTGGGCGTGCTGGTTCCGGTTGATGCTGTATCCCTGTTCAAGGATCTGCGCCGCGGTATCGTAAAGGAAGGGGAGGGTGACCCTTCGTTTGGAAAGAATTTTTGCCGCATCGCGGACTTTTCTCATCTCTCCGGAGAGCAGCATATCGTACACACGTTGTTCCTCTATGGTCATTTCCGGAGGCGGCACAGCGGCCGGTTGGACATCCTGGATAACAACCTGGGATTCAAGTTTATAGTAAGCTTCCCGGGCGTACTTGCGCAGTTTGTCTGAAGGCGAGTCAAGCCCGACCGTCTTCAGGGTCTCCAGGTAACCACGGTTGGTCGAAGTGGCCAATGCCTTGCAATACCAGGATAATTCATCGATATGTTTGGGGTTCTCCGGGTTCCTGTTATAGCCGGCGAGAAGCTGCTGGTTGATGATGTCAAAAATGGCGTCGTTTTGAACCTTGTTGAAGTAAACCAGCTTGGCGCCCTTCACCCGGTCAAGCCGGCTTGTCGACTGAAGCTGCTGGCCGATGTAGGAGCCGGTCGCAGCGACTGCTGCCGTGACAGCAATGAACTGAAGAACGATTGCAAGAATCAAAAGTAAACGAGCTGTTTTTCTCATTTTTTCACCCTTCAATCAAGTTTTTATAGATAGGCCAAAAGCAACCCTGAACCAGGTATGGTTCGGTGGCAGTATATCACTCTTGCGCCTGACGTTTTTTTTCAATGTAAGCGGCAAGGCTGTTGACCGAGGAAAAGGCAGCCATGCCCTCGTCCATATCGGCAACCTGGACGTCAAAATGCTTTTGAATGAGGACAACAAGTTCCACCGCATCAAGAGAATCCAGCCCCAGTCCTTCATTAAAGAGAGGGGCGTCGTTCTCCAGGGAATCCACCCTGTCACCCTGGACCTTGAGGTCGTTTTTGAGAATTTCTTTAAGTTGTTTTTTCAGTTCTTCCATTTTTCAGATGTGGTCTAAGTAGTCAGCATATCGCTGTTTAAGACATTAGTGCTTTACTCCTGAATTCCTGTCACAAAAAACAAGAAATTGAGGAGGGATAATTGCAATCAAATGACGATATTACCATCAAGGCACTTATCCAGCGACTCTAAAAGTTTCCGACTTGTCGGATTAGATATTTACTGCTTCCAGAAATCAAAGAAGTTATACCATTGATATGGATAATTTCTTACATATTTTTCCAATGTTTGTGAAAAATCCAGGGCGTATCGATCAAGCATTGCCCGGCGGTTCTCACGCGCCGCGTTTTGCGGCTTCATAATCTTCCAGACCCTGACTTCAAATGTGTCTCTGCCGGTCTTGGCGGTAAGGAAGATGATCACTGGTACCCCTACGGTAGCGGCAAGGTGGTAGGCAGCGGTTGGCAGCCGGACCGGTGTGCCTAAGAAATCAACAGTGGCCGATGTCCCGCCCAGGTAACGGTCAGCCATGATGTTGACCAGTTCCCCGCGCATCAGGGCATTGGTGGCACCGATCATTCCGCCGAACGGGTCACTGGAGTCAATGATCTCAAAGGGGCAGCCCTTGCGGTCTGCACCGAGGTATTGCTCGATCTCAACCTGGTCAGGCTGAGCAAGCAGGTTCATCTTCACCGGCAGTGAGTCAAGGACATTTAGTGATGTCTGCCAGTTACCCACATGAGCACTGACCAGTACCGCTCCCTTGCCCGCCTTGCATATCTCCATCAGCGGTTCAATGTTGACCCACTGATTTTCAAGCCTGGCCTTGGGGTTGATCCCCAGCCAGTAGCTGTCGAGCAGGACACTGGCAAAACTGCGCAGGACCCGGTAACGGTGGTAGAAATTTTTTAGCGGACCCTC
>JBDLID010000105.1:0-10680 GCA_039715055.1 Thermodesulfobacteriota bacterium
GTGTGATTTTATGGGAAAAAACCTGGGATGAGCATCACTGAAACTTCGGAAGTCATAACAGATCCTTCTGACAGCAGGCCGGAGCTGTGGGCTGATTTTGTCTCCTCCCGCAACGAGGAAGACTACTACCAGAGCTGGCTGGCGCTGCAGAGTGAACAGATCGGGGGTGTCGTTCAGGGGCTGCTGATTGTAAACGATGACACCCAGCAGTTTAAGCCTGTGGCGAGCTGGCCGGAGAGTGGAACCGAGCCGGAGCGGCTGTCGGATGTCATCGAGCAGGTTCTTGAGGAGCGCTGCGGTCTTCTCCTTGAGCTGGATACTGCTGACCGGTTCGGCATCGCCTACCCGGTGATTATTGATGACGCCCTGTTCGGTGTGGCGGCCCTTGAGGCAGCAGTTATTGATGAAGCTGAATTGCAGCAGGCAATGGAGAATCTCCAATGGGGGGCCTCCTGGCTCGAGCTGTTGGTCCGCCGCAAGCAGCTTGATGCTGACAAGGCATTACTGCAGCGCCTCAAGGCGGCGGTGGATCTCCTGGCGGTGACCCTTGGCAAGGAAAGTTTCAGCAGCGCGGCCATTGTTTTTACCACCGAAATGGCCCAGACACTCGACTGCGAGCGGGTCTCCATCGGTTTTAAGCATGGCCGTCACCTCAAGCTTCAGGCCGTCTCCCACAGCGCCGAAGTCGGCAAGAAAATGAATCTGACCCGGGCCATTGAGCGGGTCATGGAAGAGTCGATTGTCCAGCGGGCTGAAATCGTCTACCCGCCCTTGAGTGACGAGGTGCTCATCAGCCGTGAGCATGAATCACTGTCGCGGCTGCAGTCCATGGCCTGCATCTCCACAGTCCCCCTGAGCAAAGACGAACGTTACTTCGGGGCGCTCACCTGTGAACGGTCTGCCGACAAGCCTTTCACTACCCGGGATGTGGAGTTTATCCGTGGAGTGGCCAGCTTGGTCGGGCCAGCCATGGACAACCAGTATGCCGTTGACCGGCCGTTGCCCTATAAAATACTGAATAGCGGCAAAACCCTGCTCCAGCGTCTTTTCGGCGCATCCCACCCCGGTCTGAAAGTCGTTACTCTGCTGCTGGCTGGTGTCGTCTGGTACCTCAGCACGGCAACGGGAGACTACCGGTTAACCGCTGATACGACACTTGAAGGGGCTATTCGGCGTGCGGTTGTTGTTCCCTTTGACGGTTACATTGACCAGGCAGCGGCCCGTGCCGGTGATGTGGTCGAGAAAGGGGCACTCCTCTGCGCTCTCGATGACCGTGACCTGCGCCTTGAAAAGCTGTCCAGGTCCAGCAAGTACCGGCAGATGGAGCACCAGCACCAGGAGGCGGTCGCCAAACACAATCGAGCCCAGGCCGCTATTATCAAGGCTCAGCTCAAGCAGCTTCGGGCGGAAATAGAGCTGACCGAGAGCCGGTTGCAGCGGACCCGGCTGACAGCGCCCTTTGACGGGTTGCTGGTCAGCGGTGATCTCAGTCAGCGGCTGGGCAGCACGGTTGCCAAGGGAGAGGTGCTTTTCGAGGTAACGCCTCTGGATGCCTACCGGGTGATCCTCAAGGTGGATGAGCGCAGGATTGCTGACGTGCAGCCCGGTCAGCAGGGAACCCTGGTTCTCTCCTCACTGCCTGACCAGCGCTACTTGTTCGTCGTTGATCAGGTTTCACCGCTGACCAAAACAGAAGAGGGGCGAAACTACTTTCGCGTCGAGGCCCACCTGAAAAATGTGGATGACAGCCTGCGGCCGGGAATGGAAGGGATCGGTAAAATTTTGATCGATCAGCGTAAACTCGTCTCCATCTGGTTCAGGGATCTGGTGGAATGGGTTAAAATGTTCCTGTGGGGCTGGCTGCCCTGAGCATGTCGGAGGATTGATATTTCTGTAAATTCACCACCTGCGCATTGTGGTGGCTGAGGTGAATTGTCAATGAAGAGAACCGGTGACAGCGTGTCATGAGTGAATCCCTTTTCAGTCAATCCTGGTACCGGGTGGCTTCGCTTAAGCCGCGGTTGAGAAGCCACGTCCAGATCGACCGCCACTGTTACCGGGGGCAGGACTGGTACGTGATTCAGGACAAGTTCACCGGACGCCATCACCGTTTCTCACCCGAGGCCTACCAGCTGATCGGACTGATGGACGGCCATCGCAGTCTCGGCCGGATATGGGAGACGGCATGCGCAAATCTTGATGCCCATATGCCGACCCAGGACGAGGTGATCGGCCTGCTCTCCATGCTCTCTCGCTCCGATCTCCTCCAGACGTCCGCTCTGCCCAATTTCACAGAACTCCAGCAGCGTCAGGACAAGGGGCGCAGGCAACGGTTTTTGAGTTCCATCCGCTCACCGGTGTTCCTGCGTATCCCAATCCTCGACCCCGATCGGTTTCTCAGTGCGACCATCTCATGGGTTAATCCGTTTCTCGGTTGGACGACCATGGTGGTATGGTTCCTGGTGGTTGGCCTTGCCGGTTTTCTTGTAACCGTTCACTGGACCGATCTGACCAACAACTTTACCGATCAGATGCTGGGGCTGGAGAATCTTCTGCTGGTCAGCCTGCTCTACCCTGTCCTCAAGGCTCTGCATGAGTTCGCCCACGCCTATATGGTGAAAAAATGGGGGGGAGAGGTGCATGAAATGGGTATTCTCCTCCTGGTTTTTATGCCGATTCCCTACATCGACGCCTCGTCGTCTCTGGCCTTTCGGGAAAAACATAAGCGTATGCTGGTTGCGGCAGCAGGTATCCTTGTCGAGGTCTTTGTGGCGGCCACGGCCCTGCTGGTCTGGCTCCTGATCGAACCGGGGGCGGTGCGGGCGGCCGCCTACAACATCATGCTGATTGCCGGTATCTCCACTGTGCTGTTCAACGGCAACCCGCTGCTTCGTTTCGATGCCTACTATGTGCTGGCGGACTGGCTTGAAATTCCCAACCTGGGGCAGCGTTCCAACCGCTATCTCGGCTATCTTGTCCAGCGTTACCTGATCGGTGTTGAACAGCTCGACTCCCAGGTCAGCTCGATGAAAGAGGCCGGCTGGCTGGCCCTCTACGGTGTCACCTCGTTTTGCTATCGGATTTTTATCTCGTTGAGGATTGTCCTCTTTGTCGCCGGGAAGTTTTTTGTCATCGGCATGATTCTGGCCATATGGGTGGCCACGGCCATACTGATCACACCGGTTTCCCGGGTAACCAGGTTTTTACTGAGAGATGCACAGATGAGACAGAAAAGGGGACGGGTTTTCCTCGTCATAGTTCTGCCGATCCTGCTGCTCACAGCAGCACTGTTTTTTGTTCCGGTTCCCTCCTATACCATTTGTCAGGGGGTGATCCGGGAACCGGAGGAGGCACGGGTCCATGCCGCAGTGGACGGCTTTATCGCAGAAATTGTCACTGCCAGCGGCAGCAGGGTGGAGCCCGGTGCTGTACTGCTGCGGACAGAAGACCCGCAGCTCGATACCCGGGTACAGCTCCTGGAGGCCCGGCGTGAGGAGTTCATTGCCCGTTATAACCTGAGCAAGATTAAAAATATGATCGATGCCAGTATCCTCAAGGAGGCCATCGATCAGATAGAGGCGGAAATTTCCCGTGCCCGCCAAAGACAGCAGGCCCTTACCGTGCGCTCCAGTGAAGAAGGGGTGTTTGTCCTGCCGCAGGAGGAGGATCTGGCAGGCCGTTTTTTTCATCGCGGTGAAACTGTCGGCTACGTGTTGAAACCGGAAAAGATGAGGATACGGGTTGTGGTCTCCCAGGCCCAGGTTGACCAGGTGCGCGGTGATACCCGCAGGGTTGATGTGCGGCTGGCCGAAGATGTTGACCGCGTCATTCCGGCTGCAATGGTGCGGGAGATTCCGGCGGCCAGCCGTGAGCTGCCAAGTCTCGCGCTGAGCCTTGGCGGCGGCGGCCGGTTTGCCCTGGACCCGAGAGAACATGAGCGGCTGCAGGTTCTGGAAGGGTTGTTTCAGTTTGAAATAAAGACGCAAAATCCGGTGCCGTACCGGATTGAGGAGAGGGTGTTTGTCCGTTTTGAGCACCAGCCCGAGCCTCTTCCAAGCCGTTGGTATCGCAGCATGAGGCGGCTGCTGCTGAGCAGATTTGCTGTCTGAACCATACTTTTATGGCCAACTTCAATATCGCAACCCACCCGGCAACATTTGACCTGAGGCCGGAACGTCCCGATGAGGTCAACAGTACCCTGGACAGTCTGGTCCATGCTGGTCATGGCAGGATCAAAAAAGCTGTCAGCGGCCACCGCCGGCTGCGCTCCGTTGTCGCCAGGATTAAACGGCGGGGGAAGCGTTACCGGTCAATGGGGGACCGTTCATTGCGGGAGGAGGTTGACCGGCTGCGTGAAAAAATGACAGCCGATGGACTGTGTACGTCGCACGTGATTGACAGCTTCAGCCTCATCCGTGAATTCAGTACCAGGATTCTCGGCATGAAACATCATCCCAGCCAGCTGAGCGGCGCACTGATCATGCTGCAGGGCAAGGTCGCGGAGATGGAGACCGGCGAAGGCAAAACGCTCACCGCAACCCTGCCCGCCGCAACCGCCGCACTGGCCGGTACTCCAGTGCATGTGATCAGCGTCAATGATTACCTGACCTCCCGCGACGCCGAGAACATGGGGCCGCTTTACAGGGCCCTGGGCTTACGTGTCGGTTTTGTCGCCCACGGTATGAGCCCCCAGGAAAAAAGGAATCAGTACCTCTGCGACATCACCTATGTCACCAACAAGGAGCTGGTCTTTGATTATCTGCGGGACCGGCTGACCCTCGGCGAGCGAAGTGATCCCTTGCAGCTCCAGGCCGAGTATTTGTACGCACGGCAGCACCGGAGCAGGGATCTTCTGCTGCGTGGACTTCACTACGGCATTGTCGATGAGGCGGATTCCATTCTGATCGATGAGGCAAGGACACCGCTCATCATTTCCGGATCCCATGGCGGGGATGATGAAAAGCAGTTTCTCAGTGAGGCACTGGCACTTGCCGGGAAGTTAAAAGTCGATGATGATTATGTGCTGAATCAGGCCAAACGTTCCCTGGTGCTGACTGAAACGGGCCGCAAGGAGATCGAGAGTGCGGCGACGCAGCTGGGACCGTTGTGGAATGGCCTGGTTCGTCGTGAATCGACAATAAATCGGGCATTGACCGCGCTGCACTATTACCATCCGGACGAGCAGTACCTGGTTCGGGACGGCAAGATAGAGATTATCGACGAATTTACCGGCAGGGTGATGGCTGATCGCTCCTGGGAACAGGGACTGCACCAGCTCATTGAGCTCAAGGAGGGGTGTGAATTGACCCAGAAGCGGGAGACCCTGGCCAAGATCAGCTACCAGAGGTTTTTCCGTCGCTATATCCATCTGGCCGGGATGACCGGTACAGCCCGTGAGGTCGCCGCTGAACTGTGGTCCACCTATAACCTGGTGACCGTCAAGGTTCCGACCCACCGGCCGCTTATTCGCAACCAGTTGCCGGATAGAATTTTTTCGGATAGAAATCAGAAATGGCAGGCCGTTGTCAAACGGATCAGGGAGTTGCATGACCAGGGAAGGCCGGTTCTGGTCGGCACCCGTTCCGTTGCGGCATCGGAAGAGCTGTCGGAGATGGTCAGCCGTTCGGGTCTGGAGCACCAGGTGCTCAACGCCAGGCAGGATGCGGAAGAGGCGAGGATTATCAGCAGGGCCGGAGAGGCCGGGGCAGTGACCATCGCCACCAATATGGCCGGCAGGGGCACTGATATTGTCCTCTCCGATGAGGTCAGGGCGTTGGGAGGGTTGCATGTCATCGCCACCGAGCGTCATGAGGCGGCCCGTATAGACCGCCAGCTGGCCGGCCGCTGCGGGCGCCAGGGGGATCCGGGAAGCCACGAGGCCATGTTGTCCCTTGACGACTACCTGCTTGAAGGTCGCCAGGATGAGCTGGCGACGCGTATGGTCAGACAGGTGGCGGAAAAGTTTCCAGCACTGGGCGATTTTATAACCCGCTGGCTGATGAGCAGAACCCAGAAGAGTGTTGAGCAGTATCACGCCAGGGTGCGAAAGGAGTTGTTCCGCCAGTCACAGAACCAGGGCAGCCTGCTGTCTTTTTCGGGACGGCTGGAATAACAGGCCGTTGAAAAATCACTACGCATGGCCATAATAGATATTTTTTCTGATTACCTACAATCCTCAGCCATGGTATTTAATAACTGAATAGAGGATGAGGTTTTTGACAGACCAGGGGTGATATATGTTTGATTTGAGGGTGTTCCGCAGTCCGGACGGCTGCGGTCAGGCCCCCATGGATGGGTTTATGGCGTCCCACAAATCAAACAGATAGAGGCAATGCCGGCCGGATAAAGATCAGACGGAGAACAGATATGAGAGTACTGGTTATCATAATTCTACTGCTGGCAGGGGGTGGTGCTGTTTCAACGGCTGCTGAACTGCCACCGTTTGATGGGTTGGTTGAACCGAAGGAGCAGGTTGAGTTTTCCAGTCCTGTCCCCGGTATCCTGGAAAAGGTGACGGTGGACCGGGGGGCCTGGGTCAAAAAGGGTCAGGTCCTCGCCCGGCTCAATTCCGGGGTTGAAAAGGCTGCAGTTAATCTGGCCCGGGCGCGCTACGAGTTCGGCAAACGAAAGATGGAAAGAAACCAGCAGCTCTATGAGAAAAAACTGATGTCTGCCCACCACAAAGACGAGACCGAAACAGAAATTCTGCTGGCAGAGCTGGAACTCAAAGAGACCCAGGAGCATTTGAAACTGAGGACGATCCGCTCCACCGTCGAGGGCGTTGTGGTAGAGCGCCAGGGGGCGCCGGGTGAGTATGTCGGCGAAGAACCTTTTCTGACCATTGCCCAGCTTCATCCGCTCATTGTTGAGATTATCGTGCCGGTGACGTACTATGGCAGTATAAAGAAAGGCGATAGCGGAAAAGTGGAACTGGAAGAACCGGTGAGCGGCAGTTACAGCGCCAAGGTAATCATGGTTGACCAGGTCATTGACGCCGCCACCGGCACCTTCGGGGTGCGCCTGGAGTTGCCGAACCCGAAGCTGACTCTGCCTGCCGGTTTAAAATGCAGAGTTGTTTTTTAAGTTTTTTCGGTAACATTCATATGATGCAGCAAGGGTGCCTGCCGGCAATCGATGTCAACAGGTCGTGTCGCTTATCAACCTCCATGCGGAGCAGCGGAAAATAGTTTTATGAAGCCTCTTCCTGATATTCTGGCCGGTCCCATACTGCGTCGATTCACTTCGGACAGGCTGGTCCTCTGGCTCGCCACCAGCAGAGTGCTTGACATATCGCTGCGGTTGTACAGTCACAGAGATCAAACTTGCTTTTTTTCAGGCTCCATAGACGATTTTTCCCCCAAGCCGATCCGCATCGGTGAACATGCCTATATCTACCTGGTTGACTATTCCCCCCGGGAGCCCTTTATTCCTGACGAATTTCTGGAGTATGACCTGGTTGTTCATGAAGGTAAGGAGGAGCTGACACTTCTCGAGTCTGTGCCCAACCTTGTCTATGGGAACCATAGCCGGCCCGTTATTGTTTACAAACCGCAGCTGGACCATATTCTCCACGGTTCATGCCGCAAGCCGCACTACCCGTCGGAAGACTCGTTGCTGCGAATCGACGAAGAGCTGGAAACCATTGTTGAAGACTGTGAAAAGCGGCCCGCTCTGCTGGTGATGACCGGCGATCAGATCTATGCCGATGACGTGGGCGGCCCCATGCTTGTCGCCATGCACCAGATCATGGAGGTGCTGGGGCTCTATCCGGAGAAACTGGAAGGGGCCGTGGTCGGTGACAGCGACGAGATGTTGGCCAGTCCGCTGTGCTATTACAGACGTGAAGACCTGCTGCCGCACAACAAGGAAACAAAAACATTGCGGGATCGCTTTATCGGCGGGGTGAAAAAGCCGATCTTCACCTCGATCTCAGCCCATAACCATGTGGTGACACTGGCCGAAGTGGCGGCCATGTATCTGCTCATCTGGTCCCCTTCACTCTGGGACTATGTGGACTGCGGCAGGGGTGAGATCAACGAGGCCAATATGGAGCGCTACCGCTCCGAGCGCGAAACAGTCGAATCGTTTGCAGAGGGCCTTGGTGATGTGCAGCGTCTTCTTGCCCATCTGCCGGTGTACATGATCTTTGATGATCATGACGTAACCGATGACTGGAACCTGACCCGCGGCTGGGAGGAAGTGGCCTATGGACACCCCTTTTCACGCCGCATCATCGGCAACGCCCTGATCGGCTATTTCCTGTTCCAGGGGTGGGGCAATGACCCGCAGAAATTTGATGAGACGTTCCTCGAGCGTGTCCACGACTGTTTCCGTGAGCCGGGTGCTGAAAAGCAGGACGCCCTGATCGATTTCCTCTTCACCTTTGAACAGTGGAATTACAGCCTGCCCACCACACCCAAAATGGTGGTTCTCGATACACGCACCAATCGCTGGTGGTCAGAGTCAAGCCTGACCAAACCTTCCGGTCTGCTCGACTGGGAAGATCTCTCGGAGCTCCAGCATGAGCTTGTCGGCGAGTCATCGGTGGTGCTCATCTCTCCGGCACCTATCTTCGGGGTTAAACTGATCGAGGTGGTCCAGCGGATCATCACATTTTTCGGCAGCCCATTGATGGTTGATGCGGAAAACTGGATGGCCCACCCCGGCACCGCAAATGTCATTCTCAATATTTTCCGGCACCGCAAGACACCGAAAAATTTCGTCATTCTGTCCGGTGATGTCCACTACTCTTTTGCCTATGACGTCAAGCTGAGACACCGGCTCAACAGTCCGGACATCTGGCAGATCACCTGCAGCGGCTTTAAAAATGAATTTCCCCATGGGCTGCTGCGCTGGTTCGACCGGCTCAATCGCTGGCTCTATGCCTCCTGGTCCCCGTTGAACTGGTTGACACGGCGCAGGCGGATGCGAATCCGCCCCCGAATACCGGACATTTATGACTCCCGCCAGGTCGTCAACGAGTCCAGTGTGGGAAGGGTGAGATTAAACGACGAGGGGCAGCCCACTGAGATCAGCATACTGCCGGCAAGCGGCGGCGAGGTCTGGTTTCAGCCCCATGACTCATGAAGGTTTTTAACGACAGGGGGGCCGACGGAATATGATCATTGCTGACACTGCCGTTCCTGCCTGAACTCCATGAAATTCGACACCAGTTCTAAAGAAACCCGCTACTGGCCTTTCTACTGTGAGGAAAATATCTATCACCTCTGTCACTCAAAAGAGCTGCTCTCTTTTGAGCGAAAAGTGGTTTTTATTTCGAACCGGCAGCGATGTGTTGCCATGAAAAATCAGGGATCTGCCGCCGACTCCTCTGTGTCGTGGGACTACCATGTGATCCTGCTGTTCAGGGACAACCACTGGCAGGTCGTCGATCTCGATACCCGTCTTCCCCGGCCGTGTCCTGTTGCGGACTACCTGTCCCTGTCCTTTTTTCCCCGGGCCGCTGATTTTTTCCCGCCCCTGTTTCGGGTTGTCGAGGCCGCTGATTTTACCAGCATTTTTAGTAGTGACCGCAGACATATGCGTGACGAGGATGGCGCCTGGCTGCAGGAGCCGCCGCCCTGGTCCCCGATCAGGAACGAGTTGAAAGAGTCTTTCAACCTGTGGGACTTTGTTGATATGGATGGAGTCGGGCATGGAAAAATCCACACCCTGGAAGAAATGGCCGCTGCCTTTACTTAACTTCAGGGTATCTCAACGTCACAGAGGGATTCAAAAGGGACCGCTATGAAGCATAGTACACCACCACTGGCCATCGGGGAGTTTCAGATATACTGGCTCAACGGCGGCCATTTTCAGCTGGACGGCGGAACCATGTTCGGCGCCGTGCCCAGGGTTCTGTGGGAGAGGAAGTGTCCACCGGACGCCAGCAACCTGATTCCCCTGGTCAATGACGTCCTGCTGGTCAGAACAGTTGAGGCCAGCATCATCATCGATACCGGCCTGGGCAACCGATTGTCCGAAAAGCAGTTAAAGATCTTTCAGGTGGAGTCGCCCTGGAGTCTGGTGGATGATCTGGCAATCCTTGGCCTTGGCCGGCAGGATATTGATCACGTTCTTCTCACCCACTGTGATTTCGATCACGCCGGCGGCATTGTCATGGGAACGGAAGAAGGGGAGGAGTTGACTTTCCCGAAGGCAGTTCACCATGTTCACGAGCTTGAGTGGCAGGATGTGAAGGCTCCCTGCCGGCGGGCTCAGTCCACCTACTGGCCTGAAAACTTCGCACTGCTCGAAGCGTCCGGGCTCCTTGAGCTCGGCGGTGATCATAAAGAGATCTGCCCCGGCATCTCCCTTCATCGCAGCGGCGGCCATACACGCGGTCATCAGATTGTGGAGATTTCATCCGGGGGCGAGACAGCGGTGCACCTCGGTGATCTCTTCCCCACCCGCCATCACGTCAATCCGTTGTGGATCATGTCTTACGATAATTTTCCCCTGGAGGTTATCGACCGCAAGGAGGAGTACTTTGGCCGCTATTGCGTGAAAGACAGCTGGTTCACCTTCTACCACGACCCTCTGGTCAAGGCCTGCAAGCTGGATGGTTCAGCAATCGGGGTCTGCTGGCCTCCGACAGAAGAATAGAAAGCAGCTTCCTCAGGGAGTCAGCGGCAGAAGGCCTGCAAGGTCTCCAGGTCGGATTGTGACAGCCGGTACTGG
>JBDLID010000106.1:0-10612 GCA_039715055.1 Thermodesulfobacteriota bacterium
AGTGATCCTGCCGTCAGCGTCATAGGCAGCGACAGACAGCTGGAGATCATCAACCTGGTCAGTTCATGTGCCGGGCCGCTGGGTATGGTCGGTGGTCAATCACTGGATATGGAAATGGAGCAGCAGGAATTTCCGTTTTCAACCCTTGAACAGATCCATCGCTCCAAGACCGGAGCCCTGATCAGAGGTTCTGTTCTTGCCGGAGCAATTGGTGCCGGCTGCGATGGCGAACAGAAAAAGGCACTGGAGCAGTACGGCGTCAAGATCGGCCTGGCCTTCCAGATTGTCGATGATCTGCTTAACGCCACTGCAACCACCAAGCAGCTTGGCAAGGCTGCAGGCAGTGACGCTGAAAAGGGCAAGGCCACCTACCCTGCCTATTTCGGCATAGACGAGACACGTAAAATGGCCGCATCCACTGTAAATGAAGCAGTTGACAGCCTGGCAGATTTTGACGAAAGGGCTGAGCCGCTGCGGGAACTTGCCAGGTATATTTATACCCGCTCCAACTGAAACCCTGAGCTTTTAATCAGGGTCACCTAATTGGAAGAAATTTTAAAGTCTGGAGCGCAAAACCGGCTTCGACGGATAATGGACTATTAATATGTTGACCACCAGTGACCAGGTAGACAGCAAAACCTCTGAGATACGGCTCAAGGATATCAACTCTCCCGTAGATATCCGGGACCTTGATAACAGCCAGCTTGAGCTGATCGCAAAAGATATTCGCAGCGAAATCATCACAACCGTGGCCAAGACCGGCGGCCACCTGGCACCAAGCCTCGGAGTGGTGGAGCTCACCCTTGCCCTGCACAAGGTTTTCAATACTCCTGAAGACAAGCTGATCTGGGATGTCGGGCACCAGGTCTATGCCCATAAACTGATCACCGGCCGCAGAGAAAAATTTCACACCATCCGCCAGTACAAGGGGTTGAGTGGTTTTCCTAAATTCTCAGAAAGCGAATACGATGCCCTGGAAACCGGTCACGCCTCCACCTCGCTGTCGGCAGCTTTGGGCATGACATTAGGTAAGGATATTAAGGGAGACAGTAACAAGGTCATTGCCGTGATTGGCGACGGATCCATGACAGGCGGCATGGCCTTTGAGGCGCTGAACCAGGCTGGACACCTTGACAAGGACCTTATCGTTATCCTCAACGACAACGAGATGTCAATCGCGGAAAATGTCGGTGCAATGTCCTCTTTTCTCTCCCGCCAGCTGACAAGCCAGACCGTTCGAAGACTCAGAAAACACGTCTCCACCCGGCTCAAAGAGCTCTCAGGTGTAGGTCCGAGGTTTCTCAACGTCCTGAAGAAAAGCGAAGAGAATATCAAGCACTTCTTTACCCCGGGCATGATCTTTGAGGCGTTGAAAATCTGTTATATCGGTCCGATCAACGGTAATGATCTCGACGACCTGATCCCGACCCTTGAAAACGTGCGGGATAACATGGATGGCCCTGTTCTGGTCCATGTCCTGACCAAAAAGGGCAAGGGGTATGAGCCTGCGGAAACAAATCCCGGCAACTATCACGGTCTCGGCCCCTTTGACATTGAGACCGGTGATCCTGTGCCGTCAACCGGACCGGTCAGCTACACCAAGGTGTTCGGCGATACCCTGGTGGGGCTTGCCGAAAAAAATGATAAAATCACTGCCATTTCGGCTGCCATGCCGGCGGGTACCGGGCTGACTGAATTTGCCAAACGGTTTCCCGACCGATTCTTTGACGTTGGTATTGCCGAGCAGCATGCGGTCACCTTTGGAGCTGGGCTGGCTCTTGAAGGCATGCATCCGGTGATTGCCATCTACTCCACATTTTTCCAGAGATCGCTGGACCAGATTATTCATGATCTCTGTATTCCAAACCTGCCGGTGACTCTTGCCATTGACCGTGGCGGAGTAGTGGGTGACGACGGTGAGACTCACCACGGTGTCTTTGACATCTCTTTTCTCCGCTTCATCCCCAACCTGATCTACATGGCGCCCAAGGATGAAGACGAGCTGCAGCATATGCTGCACACCGCCATCACCATCAACGGCCCGACAGCCATCCGCTACCCGCGTGGCAGCGGTGAGGATGTTAAGCTGTCACAAGAACTGGTTGCCCTGGAGGTCGGCAAAGGTGAACTGTTGCGGGAAGGCGGAGACATCACCCTGGTACCGGTCGGCAACCGGGTCTACCCTGCCCTGCGTGCCGCAGAAGGTCTGTCCAAAATCGGCATTGAGGCCGCGGTAATCAACCCACGTTTTATCAAGCCCCTTGACGGAGAGTTGATCTGTCACTGGGCCGAAAAAACCGGTCACCTGATCACCATAGAAGACAACGTCAAACAGGGCGGCTTCGGCTCATCAATACTTGAGCTTCTTTCATCGAAACAGTTGAACTCCGTGAAAACTGAAATTCTAGGTCACCCGAACCATTTCATCGAACACGGTCCCCAGAAAACCCTCTGGAAAAACAGTCACATCGACTCCCCGTCGATCATCAACAGTGGTATCCAACTGGTCAAATAGACAATTGCAGCACACTGATTCAAGGCCTCTCAAAGAACTCTTCAGTTATCCGCCGTTCAGGTTGACAGCAAAAATGGACCTGGTAGCGCTCTCTTTCAAATCCCTCACCTTCTCTCTCATCCTCATCATCCTGCCAGTGACTCTCCAGGCAGAGGAGTGGTATATGGCCTCACGCCACGGGGAGTGTGTTTCCCTCAAGGAAATAAACAGTACGATGCAGGTTGTCAGAGGTGCCGAAACACCAAAACAAATGGCTGCTAAACTTAAAGAGGCCGGTGTAAAATACACGCTCAAACCTCTTCGTTCGGCTGAGGAAGGTCTTTACAGGCTGGATGTGCCCAGTACGGAGTGGGCGATGCTGCTTGTCAAAAAAAAATTCTGTAAAGAAGTTCTTAAGCAAGCGGCCTCTGAACAGTGACATTCAACCGAATCGACCGGTAATGTAATCCTCTGTCAGCTGGTGTGCCGGTCGTGTAAAGAGGACATCGGTCTTGCCGACTTCAAGAAGATCGCCGAGATGGAAATAGGCGGTGCGATGTGACACCCGCGCCGCCTGCTGCATGTTGTGGGTGACAATCACAATGGTGTACTGAGTGGTCAACTCAGTGATCAACTCTTCAATGGTAGCGGTGGCGATTGGGTCGAGGGCGGAGCAAGGCTCATCCATGAGGATGACCTCGGGACTGACGGCAATGGCCCGCGCAATGCAGAGCCGCTGCTGCTGACCTCCTGAAAGACCGGTGCCGGGGTGATCCAGTTGATCCTTGACCTCGTCCCAGAGTCCTGCTTTGATCAACGAGGTTTCAACAATCTCGTCCAGCTCTGATTTCACCGCGGCAAGCCCGTGAATTGTCGGCCCGTAGGCAATATTGTCGTAGATCGACTTGGGAAACGGGTTTGGTTTCTGAAAGACTATGCCGACCTCGGCACGGAGCGGCACCACGTCTATCCTCTTGTCATAGATATCAACATCGTCGAGCTTGATCTCTCCTGTTACCCGGCAGCTGTCGATGGTGTCGTTCATCCGGTTCAGGCAGCGGAGAAACGTTGACTTACCACAGCCGGAAGGCCCGATCATAGCCAGCACCTCGTTTTCACCAATATCGATGGAGACGTTTCTGATGGCATGTTTCTCGCCGTAATAGACGTTCACATCCCGACATGTCATTCGTGCGTTGTCCAGAAAAGGATTCCCTGCGGTAGTTCTGTCGTCGCGACTGACCAGGTTGGTGGATCGGCTCTTTTTCAAATTTTCAGTATCAAGATTTATTTCAGTGGGAGTGGTGCCTGACAGTGTCTGCAGCATTTCGTTTTCCGCCATATTATTTTATCCTGGCTGACCTGTTACGGGATATCAAGGACTCAGAACCCGGCATCCCGCAACAGGTCAAATAAACTTCCTGAACTGTGTATTTACTTGAGAACAAGTGGATTCAGATTTTCCACATCGGCTGAGAACTTTGCTCTCTCATCCTGCGGCATGGGGATCATGCCCTTATCGGCCAGGTAGCCTTCGTCACCCCAGGCCTTGTCCGATGTGAATTCGGCAAGGTATCCCTTGATACCGGGAATGACAGCGACATGAGCTTTTTTCACATAGAAATAAAGCGGCCTTGATACCGGATAACTGCCGTCGGCGATCCCTTCAAATGTGGGGACATGACCGTCGATCTCAGAGCCCTGTACCTTGTCCTCGTTCTGGTCGAGAAAGGAGTAGCCGAAAATCCCGAGGGCACCGGGATTGGCTTCCAGTTTTTGAACGATGAGGTTGTCGTTCTCACCGGCCTCGATGTAGGCACCGTCTTCACGGATGGAGTGTGCTACATGCTTGAAAACCGTCTTGCCTTTATTGTTAAAAGCGCTCTCAGGGATTCCGAGTTTTGTCATCAGGGACTTGACGTCCTCCCCTTTGGCCTTGCGCAGTCCCTTGAGGTCTGCAAAGGTCTTGGCACCACCCTCCATGGCGAGCTCGGCAAAGGCGTCCCGGGTTCCAGAAGTTGGAGGCGGCCCGAGGACTTCAATTTTGGTGGCGGGCAGAGAAGGGTTGACGTCTTTCCAGGTCTTGTGCGGGTTGTCAATGAGTTTACCGCTGCTGTCCGGCACCTGCTTGGCCAGGGCGAGAAAGATATCCCTTCGGGTCAGCTTCATCGCCTTTGTCTTTTTGGAGTTTGCCAGAACGATTCCGTCATAGCCTACTTTCACCTCAATGATGTCTTTGATTCCATTGGCCTGACATTTGTCATATTCGGACTTCTTGATCCTTCGTGAGGCGTTGGTGATATCCGGGTGGGTAATCCCTACTCCGGTACAAAAAAGTTTTAGTCCCCCTCCTGATCCGGTTGATTCAACCTTGGGAGTGGAGAATTTGGTGGATCTGCCGAACTGCTCAGCAACGGTGGTCGCAAATGGATATACCGTGGATGAGCCAACGATGGACACATAGTCCCTTGCACTGACAATACCGCTGAAAATAGTTGATCCACCAATCACTGCGGCCGCTGTCATGATAACTGTCTTCTTAAACATTTTTAACTCCTGTACATGTTGATCTGATCTTAAAACTGCACCTGTTTAATATGAGGCGAAAATTAACAGCCGTACATTAGAGATACGTTAGGTGGCTGTTTGTTTTTCATCAGAACCTACCACCGTCTTTCAAATTTATTGCGCAGGTAGACAGCGGTGCCGTTCATTAAGATCAGAAAGGTGAGCAGCACCATGATGGCAGCCGAGGTTCGTTCGACAAACGCGCGTTCAGGGCTGTCTGCCCAGAGATAGATCTGTACGGGCAGGGCCGTTGCCGGATCTGTTACGCCTGAGGGGATATCAACTATAAAGGCCACCATGCCGATCATCAGCAGAGGAGCGCTTTCGCCAAGGGCACGTGCCATGCCGATGATGGTGCCGGTCAGCATCCCCGGCATGGCCAGGGGCAGGACGTGATGAAACATCGCCTGCATCTTTGACGCGCCCACCCCAAGAGCGGCTTCACGGATGGACGGCGGAACCGACTGCAGAGAGACCCTTCCTGTGATGATAATGGTGGGCAGGGTCATCAGAGAAAGGACCAGGCCGCCGACAAGTGGGGCTGAACGCGGCAGATGGAAAAAGTTGAGAAAGACGGCAAGTCCCAGCAGGCCGAAAACGATTGAAGGGACAGCGGCGAGGTTGTTGATGTTCACTTCGATGATATCGGTGATTCTGTTTTTTACGGCAAACTCTTCAAGGTAGATGGCGGCACCGATACCGATGGGAAAGGAAAGCACCAGGGTGATGACCAGCATGTAAAAAGAGCCCATGACCGCTCCCAGGATACCTGCCGATTCCGGTTCACGTGAGTCTCCATTTGAAAAAAAGCCGATATTGAATCGAGACTCTACCCTTTCCTCGGCGATCAGCCGGTCTACCCAGCTAATCTGCAAATCATTCATCCTTCTTTCGGTTTCAGGGAGGCGGCGGTCGATATAGCCCTTCATCAGCATGTCGAAATCATCATCGGCCAGCAGCCAGACCGGTTGAGTCTGTCCCGAAAGCGCAGGTTCGGTAAGCACCATGTCACGAAGCTGGAAAGCGGCGCCACTGGAGACAAGACCGTAGAGCTTCTTTTTTTCTTTTCTCTTCTTCACCTCGGGAAAGGCTTTTCGCAGACTCTTTTTGATCAGCACGGAATAGTTGGCATTGGCCGGATCTTTGACATCAATGACAGACTCTACAAATGTGATATCGATCTTGACCCTGGTCTGATAAAAGGCCTTGTAGCCGTTCATAAATATGGAGGAAAAAAGAAACACCAGAAAGACAAGACTGAAGATGATGGCTGACAGCCCCATCATTTTAAATCTTCGCTCTTTTTTATATCGTTTGGCCAGACCTTGCTGGACAATCTCCATGGTTCTTGGTCTGCTCATTTTTTTCTCACTCATATTCTTCCCTGTATTTTCTGACGATGTAGAGGGCAATGACATTGAGGATCAGGGTGACAACAAATAAAAGCAGGCCAAGGGCGAAGGCGGCCAGGGTCTTGGGGCTGTCAAACTCCTGATCACCCACCAGCAGGGTAACGATCTGGACGGTCACCGTTGTAACCGCCTGCAGCGGGTTGGCTGTCAGGTTGGCTGACAATCCGGCAGCCATGACGACAATCATGGTTTCACCGATGGCCCTTGATATCGCCAGCAGAATTCCTCCGACAATTCCCGGCAGGGCAGCCGGGATAACAACATTCTTGACAGTTTCGGACTTGGTCGCCCCCAGCCCGTAGGAACCGTCACGCAGTGCCTGGGGCACCGCGTTGATCACATCGTCTGATATGGACATGACAAAGGGAATGATCATGATACCCATGATGAGACCGGCGGCAAGGGCGGACTCAGAGGAGACTTCAAGCCCGACAGCGGTCCCCGCATTTCGAATGAGCGGCGCAACAACCAGGGCGGCAAAAAAACCGTAGACCACCGTCGGCACTCCTGCCAGAATTTCAATGAGCGGCTTGGCAAAGGTCCGCATTCTTTTGGAGCTGTACCCGGCGGTCCCTTGCAGCGCCTTGTTATGCTATTTTGTTAATATATTAGACAGATACACATGCTGTGCTTGCTGCCTTTTAGTTTTTGTGCCGAGCGCTACCGTGTTATTCGGCGTCATTTGTTACCAGCCTTACGTTTTCTATCAATTTGTTTATTTAATATTAGCTTAGAACAATAAAATATGAGAAGAGTGACAAATGTAAAGGCTATATTTACTTCGATTCTGAGACCGTCATTATAGGTGATAAGATAAAATGGAATTAAGATGACTATAGACAATATGGTTGCGAATAATTCATCCTCTTCGAGCAATATTTTACAAATAATTTCATTATAAGGTTTCTGGTATTCATTTTTTTCATAACGAATCAAATATATAAAATAGACCAATGAACCTATGAATAATAAACCCAAAAAAAATGGATACAAAAGGTCATGTTTTTGATGAATGCCAGATTCGGTAGCCATTTTTTATTTTTACATAACTTCTTTATAGACGAACTATCCGTTTCTGGGGAGAGAAAATCTTCTGTTGGTTAGAAAACACAAAAAAACCACTTCCTATTTCCACTCCAACCCTCACCCCAAAAACTCAACACACCCATCCCCCAACTAACAGTACCCTAAAACAACACGACAAAACAATTATGGTTTCCTCGCTTTTCATATCGCACATCACCCCTGGATAATTATTTTACCTTGTTATGGATAGTGCGTATAATATAGCCTAACCTTTAGATTGCGCCCTCGTTAGTCAGGACATCTTTTAGCTAGGGTGACAGGAAAATCTTACCACAATGTGAAAAAACATGAACCATCAAAATGTTGAAGAGCAGCTTGGCAGGTTTGGCAGTCTTCTTATGAAACGCTCTCTGGTCAGGCCTGGAAGGGAAAAGTTTTATGTCATGTGGGTGCGCCGATTTATCAATTCCTGGGACCCTGAAACGGTTGCCGAGTGGGAAAACCAACTCTCCATATTTGTCAGGCAGATAAAAAACAACCCCAGATTCGAGTTATGGCAAGCTGCTCAGGCGGAACAGGCTGTCCGCCTCTTCTATCAGAATTGCAAGGGAGACCCTGCCGATATGCCACCCGGTGGAGTGGATCAGCATAGGGATGACCAGCGGTGGCTGGAGAGTGAGAAGACCCTGTCCAGTCTAGCGAATTTTTTGCATCTCAAGCATTACGCCCGCAAAACCGAAAAGAGCTACCTTGCATGGTGCAGAAGGCTTTTCTCCTATTCAGTCGGCTCTCGCGGGCGAAATAACCAGGGGCTCGTACTCGTTTCCCCGGAAATCATCCAGGATTTTCTTGCACGCCTGGCCACCGTCGACAAGGTAGCCAAGTCCACTCAGAACCAGGCCTTCAGCGCCATTCTCTTTCTCTGCCGTACAGTATTGAACCTTGATCTCTCTGGGATGGAACAAAATGTTCGGGCCTCGAGGGGGAGGCGCTTACCGGTGGTCTTGTCTGCGGAAGAGATCAGGGAACTTTTCACCCACCTCTCCGGCACCACCGGCCTCGTCCTGCGTCTGATCTACGGCGGGGGCCTTCGTCTCAGCGAATGCATCCGGCTCAGGGTCAAGGACCTTGACTTTGACCAGGGGCTCATCTTCATCCGCTCCGGCAAGGGAGACAAGGACAGGTCCACAATTTTCGCCATACAGCTGCAGTCGGAGTTGACGACACATCTGGAACGGGTGAAGAGACTCCATCTTCGTGACCTCGAAAATGGTCATGGCGACGTGTGGATGCCCGAGGGTTTGGGCCGAAAATACCCTGCAGCCTGCAGAGAGTGGGGCTGGCAGTACGTCTTCCCCAGTAGCAGGCTTTCAGTGGTCCCGGAGGACACTGCCATTCGCCGTCACCATGTCAGCGAGAAAGGAATCCAGAAGGCGATGAGGAAAGCGGTCAGAGAGACCGGCCTGACCAAACCGGCGACCGTCCACACCCTGCGCCACAGCTTTGCCACCCACCTGCTGCTCAACGGTGTTGATCTACGCCAGATCCAGGAATACCTGGGCCACAAGAGCGTAGAAACCACTATGATCTACACCCATGTGGTCAAGGATATGCGCAACCCGGCGATCAGCCCCCTGGACCTGCTGGATCAGATGACAAGCGACAGCTCTGCTACAAAAAAGTAACGCCTACAAAATCAGACTGTTCGGCAAAGCCTGGCAAATCCCCCGGGGATGGTGCCGGAAGACCAGAAGGCACGCCCCTGCTTATAGTCGACAAACCAGTAGCCGCCGGGCTGGCGCTTGTTGTTGACAAAGACAAAGGGCTGTTCCTTGGAAAAACAGGGATGGAGATAGACCCCTTTCACGTTTTTCTCCGGCTCCATGAGGGACATGGCCTCTTCCAGGGTGGGCATGCGCCAGTCACTGTGACCGGCAAAGCCCTTTCTGTTCAATTCCTCAATATTGCGAAGCATGGTCCGCACTGAGGTGATATCCAGTCCCGCACGCTGCCACATGAGTCCGGTGCGCTGGTCGACAACGGTCAGGTTGTCACCACTATCTGCCAGGGCATTTTCAAAGCGCCCATCAGGGTTGTACTCGGCATCAAAAAAATTCCACTTCTTCAGCAATGATTCTATGCCGTCATCATTGACAAAGGACTGCTCCGCCGGCAATGAGACCCTGTCTCCCTGGAAATCAGACTCGGCAAGGCTCGGCAGGGGTGCCCCCATGTCCTCAACCTGCTGTTCTTCGATAATGGGTACCACCAGCGAGCTGTCCTCTGCATCGACGACGTTGACAAGCAGCCACTCCTTTATTGCTTCGTCAATGGCATAGCTTCTCTCGAAGAGTGAGGAACTGCCCTGCTCTTTTACGCACTCCTTAACCATCTGCCCCGGGGCCTTTATCTCGGCCAGCACCCTGGCATGCTTTACGCCACGCTCCATGAGGCAGAGCTTGGGCTCATCTTCCCAGTTATCGATAAAAAAATAGTAAACGCGGTCACTGCTGCTTATCTTGCCCCTGTGATGCTCCCGCCCGCCCCAGGATTCAAATGTGCCAAAAGTCATATCCGGTGTCATCTCCCAGTCAATGGCTGGAGTGACTTTGTCGCCGATCTTCAGTTTCCGAAACATACCCATAACAGACTCCTTTCCTGCGGCCAACGGCCTGATTTCCGGTGCAGAGTGCTTTTGCAGTAAAAACACACAAAGTATTTCTCCTTTACCCGCTGTCTGGTGTACCCTGTTAAGAAAGGAGAAATGAGATCTCGGTTTCATTCTGTTACTTTTGATCATAATTACTATTATTAAAATGAGCAAGAAAAAAATCCCCTGCCGCCTTGATCGAGGCTTTCCCCTGCCGGGGGGGGCAACACTACTTGATCACGGCATCAACTTTGCCATTTTTTCCAGGCATGCTACCGAGGCCTCCCTCGTTGTCCACCTCCGTCAGCAGAATGATCGCCCTGTGAACCCCATTGAAATAACGCTGGATCCGGAAATCAATCGCACCGGGGACATCTGGCATATTTTTCTCGTCACCGAGGAGCGGGATTTTTCCTATGGCTTCCGTTTTGATGGAGAGAGGGACATCCAGGGTCGCGGCCT
>JBDLID010000107.1:0-10291 GCA_039715055.1 Thermodesulfobacteriota bacterium
CATCTCGGTATGCTTCATGTCATACTGAGTGATTGTCTCGCCTGCTTTTCCTCTGCAGGTAGGAAGGGCCGCGACCATGGGTTCCGGTGAAACGACGACTCCTGCAGCATGCACCCCGGTGTGACGGGCCAACCCCTCAAGGGTCTGGGCCATGGTGATCAGTTCTTCAATGCGGGGATCCCGCGATGCCGCGTCGAGAAGCCGCGGTTCCTGTTTGATGGCCTTCTTGATGGTCATCTTCAACTCATCAGGAATAAGCTTGGCGATACGGTCGACTTCACCGAACGGGATATCAAGGACCCGGCCAACGTCGCGGATGACGCCGCGTGCCTTCATGGAACCGTAGGTGATGATCTGGGCGACATGGGCGGCACCGCCGTACTTGTCGCGGACATAGTCGATCACCTCGTTTCTTCGATCCTGACAGAAGTCTATGTCAAAGTCAGGCATGGACACCCTTTCCGGGTTGAGAAATCGCTCGAAAAGGAGACCATAGGGGATGGGGTCGATATTGGTGATGCGCATGCAGTAGGCGGCAAGACTGCCGGCGCCTGAACCTCGACCGGGTCCTACGGGAATCTGCTGGTCCTTGGCCCAGATGATAAAATCGGCAACAATGAGAAAGTAACCGGGGAAGCCCATGGAGTTGATGATGTCGATCTCAAGCTTCAACCGGTCCCGATACTGTTTTTCCACCTCCGGGGACAGCTGATTGTTTTGACGCATGAGCGCAAAACGTTCATTGAGACCTCTCTGACATGATTCTTCGAAAAGGGTCTCCAGGGTGTGCCCCTCAGGAACCGGAAAGACGGGAAAGTGGTAATCGCCCAGATCGATTTCCAGGTTACACCTCTCAGCAATTTCAACACTGGTGGCTATGGCATCAGGGGTATCTGAGAAATTCTGCCGCATCTCCTCGGGAGACTTGAAGTAAAACTCGTTTGTGGAGAATCTGAACCGGTTGGGGTCATTGATGGTTTTTCCGGTCTGAACGCAGAGCAGTACCTCGTGGGCCTGGGATTCATCCTGGTTGAGATAGTGACAGTCGTTGGTGGCAACGGTTTTGACTCCCGTCTCATGGGCTAACTCTATCAAGCCCTTATTGACCACTTCCTGTTCGGCCAGCCCGTTTTGCTGCAGTTCAAAGTAGAGACGGTCGCCGAAAATGTCGAGCAGCTCCTCCGTTTTCTTGCGGGCGCCGGCCATGTCACCCCTGTTGATCAGCCAGGGGATCTGGCCATGCAGGCAGGCGGTGAGGGCGATAATCCCATCGCTGTGGGCGGCAAGGGTTTCCATATCGATCCGAGGCTTGTAATAAAAGCCTTCAAATTGGGCGATCCCTGCCATTTTCATCAGGTTCTTGTACCCCTTCATATCCATGGCCAGGAGAACGATATGAAAGGCCTTGGTCACTGCATTGGGGTCTTTGTCTGTACGATGTTCAGGGGCGATATAAAATTCGCAGCCGACAATGGGCTTGATTCCGGCTTTTTTGGCCTTGAGATAGAACTCAAGGGCTCCGAACATGGCGCCGTGATCGGTGATTGCCACCGCATCCATTTCATATTCGCTGCACTTGTCAAGAAGATCCTTGATACGGATCGCACCATCGAGCAGACTGTACTGGGTATGGACGTGTAGGTGTACGAATCCTGCGCTCATGGGCGACCCTTGAGACCTTTAACGCCGTTGAGATGGGCATTGTTGAAGATGGTGTCTTCAACATCAGCATCAGTCAGGTCGGCGCGAAGCAAATTGGCGCCGGAAAAATCGGCCCCGGAGAGATCAGCACCCCTCAGGTTAACACCGGGAAGGTTGGTGGATAACAGCGTCGCGCCTCTGAGATCCGCCTCGGAGAGATCGGCACGACGCAGGTTGGCACGACTGAGATCCGCACCTCTCAGGTCGGCTCCTTTGAGATTGGCCTGGACAAGATTGGCCTGCCTGAGATCAGCATCTTTGAGACTGCAGCCGGGACAGTTTTTGGCCATCTGCTTTATGGTCAGTTCCTTGTTTTCAGGAACAGCTGGAAGTTGTTCAGCCCCCTGGGAGGGAGCTGCTGCAGGCTGACCGTCGCTTACGTCTTTGGCCAGATCCTTCCTGACAAAACTACTTTTACTTTTTTCCTCTATATTTTGCGACAGCGCGAGTGGGTCACCCATGGTACGGGTTGCGGTGTAGGCAAGCGTCCCTTTTTTAGTCAGGAAAAGATATTTGCCACTCATTTCACGGTAGATGGTTTCGCACATGATATCGCCGTGATACCAGATAGTGTACCTGTAACAGAGCTGACCCTCTTCACTGATATCCCAGCGACCGAGGTCATCGGCATTGTGGATGATATTTCGTGCAGCCAGTCTCCCATTCTTCTTGAAAAAGACCTTGGCCTCAAAGTCAGTGGATTCCAGGTGAATGGTATTGTTGCTGATCAGCTTGAAAACTTCCGCTGCAGTGAGGCGGACACCACCCTGTTTAATGATTGTTTTTTCAGTGGTTGCTGCGCAGCCGGTGAAAAGCGGGATGAGAAACAGAAAAAGAACACAACGTTTGATCACTGTTGACTCCGATTAAAAGATAAAGGGCCTGAATCTGCGGCTCCGGGATGAGAAGTAAAAATTTCTGAAAAAATAACACAAAGAGGAGGTGGCTGCACCAGATAAACTCAACTTCGCCGGTTAAAAGAGAACAACAGAAAAAAACAGAGGACAGAACCGGTTTATAAAGAAGTGGTGAACCGGTTCTGTTGAGAATAGCTGCTCATTATACTTTCACTAAAGAGACAGGCTCCGAGCGGATATTAAAACGTTCCCTGATCTTCTGATAGGAGACAGGGATCTCGTTTCTTTCAGACGGGGTCAAAAAAGATTCGAGCTTGGTTTTGAGAATGACGGTGTTGATCTCAGAGTTGATGGCAATGACGCCTTCCATGATGATCTTTTGGAGGAGCAGTTCCTGATTTGTCCGGGCCCTCAGGTTTGCTGCAAAGGGAAGAAAAAAGAAGTTTGCGGCAACAATGCCGTAAAGAGTCGAGGTGAGGGCGATGGGGACGGCCCGGAGGATGACGGAGGTGTCTCCAATGCCGCCAAGCATTGAGATCAGTCCAACAACGGAACCAATGATACCAAAGGCAGGGAAGAAGTCAGCAATGGTCCGCAGTACGCGCTCACTGTCTTCACGCCGCATTTTGAAAAAATACATCTCGGTGTTGAGGATGTCACGGATCTGTTCTACTCCGTACCCGTCGACAAGGCAGCTGAGGGCACGCCTTAGAAAGAGGATGGAGGTCTCGTTTTCTTCCTTCTGAAGAGACAATATGCCGTCGAATCTCGATTTTATAGAGAGGTCGATGAGGATCTTTATGATCTCTTTTTCATCTTTAATCCTTGCGCCATATGATGATTTTGTGACTTTGTAGACAATTTTGAGCTGGTCCGATTTGAAACTTGTCAGGGAAGCGGCCGCAGTACCGCCGAATACGATCAAAAAACCGGAAAGACTGGTGTACAGACCGAGATTGCCGTTAATTAGAAAACCGGTCAGAAAGAGCAGAGTGAAGAAAACAAATCCAATTATATTTTTTTTCATCATGTTAATTTACCGACTTTTTAGAATTATTTTATCCTTTTCCTAAAGCAGATTTTTGGTTGTGGCCCTGGTCGCTTCGGGCAGCCTCTTGGAAATAATTATCTCCACTCTCCGGTTGGCTGCCCTGTTGCCTGCTGTGTCATTTGACTTGACCGGCCGGTAGGATGCAAATCCGGAAACAACAAATTGATTTGGTTTCATTCCCATTTCATTGATTAAGAAACGGGTTACAACAGATGCCCTGGCAACAGAGAGCTCCCAGTTTGAGGCATAGTTGACCGAATGCATGGGAAGATTATCAGTATGACCAATGACATTGATCATGTATGGTGTGTTGCGGATAACAGCCACGACTTTTTTCAGTGATTGCCTGGCATTATCGGAGAGATCAGCCTGGCCGAGTTTAAAGAGCAAATCTCCTGTAAGGATGATACGCATGGTCTTATCCGGCACCAGGTCAACGGATGCAAAATTGTGAAGATCATTGGCGCTGAGGGTTTTCTGCGACAGGTCATAGATTTCCGAAAAACGTCTCTCAGTTGCCGCCTTTTCTTTTGCCACAGCACCTTCTGCCGGTTGAAAAGATGGGTGCGGTTTTTTGTTTTGGGCCGCGATGAGATGATCGGTTAGATTCAGGTCAGGCTCATCTGCCGCTATTGGTGCCGGTTCAACTACATATGTTGATTCAGCACCGTCTATGAGACCAGTTGTCCGGGCAATTTGCATCTCCCCAGGTGCATCAGGGGTGCTCTCCAGGAGTGGTGGCTTCTCCTTTTCAATGGGCTTATTAACTGGTGAGGCAGGGATCTCCGTCTTGTCTGAAAACGTTTTTTCGAGCAGCGGCTGCTTTTCAAAGACCGTATCGACGTTAAAATCGGCGACATCAACAGTTTTTGCATCTCTATCGATTTTTAGAACCGGCTTTGTACTGGTCGCTGTCATAGGGCTGAAAGGGATGAAATCCTGGGTGTCACCTATCACTTCCAACGCTTCGGTGGTTGTGCCGCCGACGATTTCGTCCTGTTCTGAGACGAGAAACTCCCTTTGAGCGGCCTGATAGGTATACATGGAGAGAAACAGGATGAACATGGTCATCATCAGATCCGACCAGGCCACTGACCAGTGGGTGGATTTTGGAGTACGGTTTCTGTAAAACGAGTCGTCTACCAGAAAAGGCGAGTATTCTGGTGGATGGATATTGACCAGTCGCTGGTTGAGATAGAGGTGGTTTGGTTTTCTGGCAAGGTGATCAATGTTTTCTTCACGCTCTGGTAAAAAAAACTTTTGCACCGGAAGGGTTGTTTTCTGGTCAAGGTTCTGCATTTACTCCTTCTTGCTCCACCCTGGTTTGTCCACGTGATCCTTTGGGTTTGATTGTATCTGTTAAAAAACTGCAGGCTCTGCCCGGGACCACACATCAAACTAATCAGGTTTTGAACGAGCCACACTCTTTTAAGCGGTGTTGCCATCGAGCAAAATTACCGCCTGAGGTCTGATCGATTACTGATATATCGGCAGCAGGGGGGTGTTTCGTGAGAAATAAATGGCGAGTGATCAGATATTGATCAGACGATGGAAGTCAGAGGAGTTTTCGAGATAGTCCAGTGTCTGCCAGAGGGCCTCTTCAGTGTGAGGTTCAATGGTGATCAGTGGACATAGAGAGTTGTCGCTAAGAAATTTAAACAGTTCCGAAAAATTGAATCTGCCGGTTCCCGGGGCAAGGTGGTGGTCGTTGGTGGTGTCATTGTCATGGAGGTGGAGCTGACCGAGCCAGGGCAGCAATTCACCAAGCCAGTTCTGCCAGCTGTTTTTGGCAAAGCAAAGCAGGTGTCCCACGTCGAGACAGAAACGACCATTGTTTGAGGAGAGGGCCTCAAAGATAGTTTTGTGGGCGGTGGGGTTGATTTCGTAGGTGTTTTCCAGCATCATCAGCACGCCACTTTTTTCAGCTTTTTTCAGCAGCGGTGACCAGGTTTGGATGGCACTTTTTGCCCAGGCCCCATCGTTGAACCCCTGTTTATTCTCTTCATAATTGAGATGGCAGACAATGGAGTGCGGTTCAAAAATATCGAGCAGGTCAAATACACGATGGAGCTTATTTCTGCTGGCTTCCAGAACATACGGGTCAAGACCACCCGGGGCAAGATCAAAGAAAGGGGCGTGCATGGTGCAGCCGAGATTATTCTTTTTCAGAATAGCCGCAATACGTTCAAACTCTTCAATCGGTTCATCGTAGAGACAGTTGCCCTCAAAACCGATCTCTGGCTGCATGGAGTTCTCCAGGAAAAGATCCAGGTATTTGTCCTTGAGATCGTACCATGGAGCATTAACAAAAATATTTTTAAGAATATCCTGACGGGAGGCCATGGCGAGAGTGGAAATGACTTACTTGACTTGTTTATGGCAAAACAGGCAGCGAAATTTGGGAGGGTGCTCCTCCGGCAGCGGGTATTCCCCATCTTCGACGTGACATTCGCCGCAGTGCTTCTCTGCTGCTTTCTTTTTCATGGTGTGGAAGGATTTATGATCGTCGTCCACAGGCAACTTGGCAGTGCTCTCCTCGGGTGCCCTGAGGAGAAACAGGAGGATGGCTCCACAACAAATGATAAAAGCCAGGTTGAGGTATAGAATATTCTTCTTTTTGGGTTTGTCTGCAGTTGAACTCATATCTGTAATTCAAGTTATTTGTATTTATGGTCCGGTCTCTACAAAAGATACCGGATTGTATTTGGCTTTGGCGACCATGTAACTGAGGATTTTCACCCTTGGCCTGTCCGGGTTGCAAAAGTCAGTTATGTCACCATTTCCAGTGCTCTAAAGGGGATGATTCTCAAACGTAGTCCAAACCCAACCAGCTCTGCAAGAAGAAAACTGAAGATTCTGCTCTTTCCTGAAAGGGTAACCATACGGCGATGGAGGAGGTGCTTTTTTGCGAGGTCACGTATGACCATGCTCTCATACCCGGGGTCAATGATGGCCTTTGCAGCTTCTTCACCTGAAATGATCGCCGGGAAGATCCCTTCCCCGGTAAGAGGTGAGGCAAGGCCGGCAGCATCGCCAATGAGAAATATATTATCAAAGTGGAAGCCGCAATAGTCGTAGTTGATTTTCTGGGCACGCGGCCGGCAACCGTTGAGTGGAATGTCCAGATCTTTCGCCCACTGTTTGAGATTGTGTTGGAGGTCTGTTGCCTTCATCAGCCGGTGATCGACATAAGCTCCCACTGACGTTGTCTCCCTGTGGGGGAAAACCCAGGCGTAACCGGAGTGGAAGAGTTTGTGGTCCAGGTGCCACTCCATTTTTTTTCTGACAATGGGAACCTGGTAGTTGATGCCAATGCCGTAGTCTGAAATTCTGAGGCCGAGAAAAGTACGTACCATGGAGGTGGAACCGTCTGCCCCGACCAGATGCTGCCATGTCACCGTACGTTTGCGGCCGCTGTTTTTCTCATGAAAGGTGAGTGTGTTGGTGTCGACTTTGGTGACTCGACAGCCGGTGAGGATTTGAACGCCACTTTTTTGAGCGTCTGCAGCCATCTGTCTGCCAAGCCGTATCCGGTTGACCGTGGCAATAATAGGTTGTTCTGCTTTGATGGAAAAAGATTGAAGGGGAGTGCGGAGGTACTGTTTGGGAAAGGATTGTTCAACAAGAGAATCGTCAACCCTTTTGATAAGACCATCCCATGTGATCCCGCCCGCGCACACCTTGTCGCCAATTTGTTCTCTGGCCTCAAGAATAAGGACTTTAATTCCTGCCTCGGCAAGCATTTTAGAGCAGGCAAGGCCTCCGGGGCCCCCGCCAACAATGACAGTATGAAAATCCATTACTCCTGGTCAGGCGCAAGCGATGACTGGCGAAGCTGAACCGGTTTGAGTTCGCGGGCGCGGATTTTCATGTTGAGAATCTCAACAAAGACCGAAAAGGCCATGGCAAAATAGATGTAGCCTTTGGGAATGTGAAGTTTAAATCCTTCACCGATAAGTGCCAATCCGACCAGCATGAGAAAAGACAGGGCCAGGATCTTGATGGTCGGGTGGGTCTCGACGAACTCTGAAATAGTGGAGGCCAGAAAAATCATGACCGCAACGGCAATGACGATGGCGGTGACCATGACCCAGATCTCGTCTGACAGTCCAACAGCGGTAATCACCGAATCCAGAGAAAATACGATATCGAGGATCATGATCTGGATGATGGTTGACAGAAACGAGGCGTGTTTTTTGTCTTTTCCCTGGGCCTCCTGAATTTCACCCTCCAGGCTGTCGTGAATCTCCAGGGTGGATTTGGCAAGGAGAAAAAGTCCGCCGAAAAGCAGGATCAGGTCACGCCCGGAAAAACCGTGCGCAAGGATTGAGAAAAAAGGCTCGGTGAGCCGCATGATCAGGGTGATGGAAAAGAGAAGAGCGATGCGGCTGATCATTGCCAGACCGAGGCCGATGGATCGTCCCATGGCCTGCTGCTCTTCCGGCAGCCGACCGGCGAGGATGGCGATGAAGATGATGTTGTCCACACCGAGGACAATTTCCAGCGCGGTGAGGGTGAGCAGGGCCATCCAGATTTCAGGTGAGGTGAGCCACTCCATGTCTATCTCCTCTGGTGGTAATCAGTTGTTTCCAAGAAAAGCGGCTCCGGCAAACTCGCGATTCATGCGTGCTATATTACGAATGGAAATGGACTTGGGACAGACCGCCTCGCATTCCTTTTCATTGGTGCAGTTGCCAAAGCCTTCAAGGTCCATGGCTGCAACCATATCAAGGGCCCTGCTGCGCCGTTCCGGTTCACCCTGGGGGAGTAGGGCCAGTTGAGTTATCTTGGCCCCGGTAAAGAGCATGGCGGCACCGTTGGGGCATGATGCGACACAGGCACCGCAGCCGATGCAGGCTGCAGCATCCATGGCAAGTTCGGCTTTTTCCGAGGAGACAGGCGTGGCGTTGGCATCCGGCGTACCACCGGTGTTGACAGACACATAACCGCCGGCCTGGATAATACGGTCGAGAGCCGAGCGGTCTGTGACAAGATCTTTTTTGATGGGAAAGGCACGTGAGCGAAAGGGTTCGATGACCAGGGTGTCACCCGATTCGAAATGGCGCATGTGCAGTTGGCAGAGTGTGGTGCCGGGTTCAGGTCCATGGGCGATCCCGTTGACCACCGCGCCGCACATGCCGCAGATACCTTCACGACAGTCGTGGTCAAATGCCACAGGGTCTTCTCCCTGGCGGGTCAGATTTTCATTGAGAACATCGAGCATCTCAAGAAATGACATGTCGGTGGAGATGTTCCTGAGGCTGTAATTGTGAAAGAATCCATCACTTTCTTCATTTGGCTGTCGCCAGATTTTCAGGTTGATATTGATGGTCTGTGTCGTCATGGTATCTCTGGTATGGTTGGTATTTTTGGCTGCCTGGGGTTATTTGTAGCTGCGTTGAGAGGGCTCAACATTTTCAAAGCTCAGATTTTCTTTATGCAGGAGGGGCTCCTGGTCCAGGCCCTGGTACTCCCAGACAGAAACGTGGCTGTAGTTGAGGTCGTCACGTTTGGCCTCCTGGTCTTCGGTCTGGCTCTCTTCACGCAGGTGACAGCCGCAGGATTCCTCACGGGTCAGGGCGTCTCTGATCATGATTTCGGCAAAATCGATAAAGTCGGCAACACGTCCGGCACGCTCAAGACTCTGGTTAAGCTCTTCACCCCTTCCGGGAACGTAAACTTTGTCCCAGAATCTGTCCCTGATGGCTGGCAATAGCGTGAGCGCCTTGTTAAGCCCCTCCTTATTTCTTGCCATACCACAATGATCCCAGAGAAGCCGCCCCAGTTCCTTGTGGATGTCGTCAACGGTAAGACAGTCCTCTGTACCTTTTTCAGAGTTTTTCATGAGCCTTTCTGTTTTGGCCCGGCATTCCTCCAGACAGGTTGTAAAACCATCATGGTTTGAATCAACGTTGGCCGATCCTGTGGTGGAGAGATAATGGGCAACTGAGGTGGCGATGATAAAGTAACCGTCGGCAAGGCCCTGCATCAGGGCACTTGCGCCTAATCGGTTGGCTCCATGGTCAGAAAAGTTGCACTCACCGATGGCAAAAAGGCCGGGCAGGGAGGTCATCAGGTCATAGTCCACCCACAGTCCCCCCATTGTGTAGTGAACCGCAGGGTAGATCATCATCGGTTCATGGAGGGGATTAGAAGCGGTGATTTTTTCATACATCTGGAAGAGATTACCGTATTTGCGCAGGATCGTCTCTTTGCCGTCACGTTTGATGGCCTCACTGAAATCAAGATAAACGGCGAGACCGGTAGAGCCGACACCCTTGCCCTGGTCGCACTGCTCTTTGGCATTTCTTGAGGCCACATCGCGGGGAACAAGGTTGCCAAAACTTGGGTATCTGTTTTCCAGGTAGTAGTCCCTTTCGTTTTCAGGAATTTCTGAAGGGTGTCGCTTGTCTCCTGTCTTTTTCGGAACCCAGACACGGCCGTCGTTGCGCAAACTTTCACTCATGAGCGTCAGCTTGGACTGATAACTGCCGTGTACAGGAATGCAGGTGGGGTGGATCTGGACAAAAGAGGGGTTGGCAAAACCAGCGCCTCGCATATGAGCCCGCCATGACGCGGTGACGTTTGAAGCCATGGCATTGGTCGATAGAAAATAGGCGTTTCCATAACCACCAGTGGCGAGAATGACCACATCGGCAGCATATTTTTCAAGGTCGCCATT
>JBDLID010000108.1:0-10086 GCA_039715055.1 Thermodesulfobacteriota bacterium
GAGAGTATCAACATCATGGGAACCCGTTCCGGCGGGGCCATGAAAGAACGAGTGCAGGGCCCGGTTCAGGAGATGGCCAAGGAAGAGGCCGAGGCCGGCGCATCGTATCTTGATCTCAATATCGGCCCCGCACGCAAGGACGGCACAGAGCTGATGCCCTGGGCAGTAGAGACTGTTGAGGCGGTTACTGATGTTCCGCTCTGCCTGGACACCACCAACACCGACGCCATGGCCGCCGGCTTCAAAGTTGTGAAGAATAAGGAAAAGGCCATCATGAACTCCATCTCCGCCCAGCCCGAGCGGATGGAAAAACTGATCCCGGTGGCCGCCGAATCAGGCTGTGATGTCATTGCCCTGCTCTGGGGCCCCGATGGAATGCCCCGCGACTCAAACGAGCGTGCCGCCATGGCCGTTGACCTGATGATGGCCCTCAACGAGGCCGGAATCCCCAACGAAAAAATCCTTTTTGATCCCATTGGAACTCCCATCACCCTGGGCGCGGACCAGATTGCATCAGGTCTCGAGTTCATGATGATGCTGGCTGATATCGCACCGGGATCCGGTTCCACGGTGGGGTTGTCCAATGTTTCCAACGGTGTTGCCGAGAACCTGCGTAAATACCTGGATCGGACCTACCTGATCATGCTCATGAAGTACGGTATCTCGACTGCCATCGTCAACTCCTACGATGAAGAGCTGATGGCGATCTGCAAAGGTGAACGTCAGGATCTGGTGGACATGGTTCACGGTATGATGGACGGCACCGATCCGGATCCATCCGGACTTACAGGAACTGCCATTGAGCACTACAAGACCTACAAGGCGCTTTCCGGCCAGACTGTCTTTTCCGAGTCCTGGCTCGAGCTGTAGACGAAAAAAACAAATTCTGCCGGCAATGCCCTTTCGCTTCGGCGGAGGGGCATTGTCATTTGCAGAAGCCACTGTTTTTACGTTATTAACACAATGAGTGAACCACTCAGCCACCATATAGTTTACGGCACCCTCTCCGACTATCTCACCGGAGAGGAACTCACCGACACCGATGACGAACGGTTTCGGCAGCAGCTGGCCAAAATGATGGTTGAGGAAAAGGGGTATGACAGGGAGCAGCTTGAACCCAGGCTCTTTATCGAGACACTGTTTTCAAGCCAGTTTGTTCGTTCAACCATCGACATCACCGTCAGCTGTTGTGGAAAAAGAGCCCTTGTCCTCCGCTATGGACCCGGTTCCCTTGTCAGTCGTGAACGATCAGCCATTGCCGCTGCCCGTGTCATTGACAAGCTATACCAGCTGCCCCTTGCGGTGGTGACCAACGGACGCGATGCCGAGTTGCTCGACACTGCCGACGGCCGGGTACTGGCAACCGGAATGGAAGCAATTCCGAACAGTGAAAAAATCGAGGAATTACTGGAGGGACTTGACTTTCGTCCTCCCCTGGAAGATAAAAAACGGGAAAGGGAACTGCGGATCTTAAATGCCTTTGATGTACAGATCTGCTGCCGAAAATAATTTAATTTTGTCGCCTGATGGCGACACACATGCAATAAATATCAACTGGTGACCACCATGGCAACAACACAACAATCCTGGAACAAATCAAGCTGGCACAATTACACCGCCCTTCAACAACCCAACTGGCCGGACCAGAAGAGCTATGACGAAACACTCGGCAAACTCTCATCCCTGCCGCCGCTGGTCTTTGCCGGCGAGATCAGGGATCTCAAGAAGTTGCTTGCCAAGGCCTGTAAGGGGGATGCCTTCCTCGTCCAGGGTGGAGACTGCTCCGAGGAGTTTGCCCAGGTTACCGCGCCCAAGATTCGCGAGACCCTCAAGGTCCTTCTGCAGATGGCGGCAGTACTCACCTATGCCGGTGAAAAACCGGTGATCAAGGTTGGCCGGATCGCCGGCCAGTTCGCCAAGCCCCGCTCCGCCGACATGGAAACCGTGAACGGCCAGGAGATCGCCTCCTACCGGGGAGACATGGTCAATGACGCTGCACCCGACAAGACGGCCCGTATTCCTGATGCCGGGCGGATGCTGCAGGGCTACTACAACGCCGCAGCCACACTCAACCTGCTGCGGGCCTTTACCCGCGGAGGTTTCAGCGCACTCAGCCGTGTTCATGCCTGGAACCAGGAGTTTGTCGCCCAGTCCCCCATGGGTCGATCCTATGAGAGGATGGCCAAGCAGATCAGCCAGGCCATCCAGTTCATGGAGACCATCGGCATCCCCACCGATATTCCCCAGATCAACCAGGCCCACTTCTTCACCTCCCATGAGGCGCTACTGCTCGGATATGAAGAATCACTGACCCGTGAAGATTCAACCAGCGGCGGCTGGTATGACTGCTCAGCGCATATGCTCTGGATCGGTGAGCGAACCCGTCAGCTGGACGGTGCCCATGTGGAGTTCCTGCGAGGAGTGCTCAACCCCATCGGGGTCAAGATTGGGCCCGACTATGACCTGGACAACGTCAAACAGCTCATCGAGGCCCTCAACCCGGACAACGAACCGGGCCGCCTTACCCTTATCACCCGGCTGGGCATGAAAAACATCGAGAAGGTGCTGCCACCGCTGCTGAGAGAATCCAAACGGGAAGGTTATAACATCGTCTGGAGCTGTGACCCCATGCACGCCAACACCTATACCGCCGAATCTGGTCACAAGACCCGGAACTACAACGACATTCTCTCCGAGATCACCTGTTTCTTTGAGACCCACTGGGCGGAAGGCACTGTCCCCGGCGGTATCCACCTGGAGATGACCGGCGAAAATGTCACTGAATGCACCGGCGGAGCACGCAATATCGTCGACGCCGAGCTGGCCCAGAACTACCTGACCACCTGCGACCCGCGTCTCAATGCCGAGCAGAGCCTGGAGGTCGCCTTCCAGATCGCTGACATGATCAGGCGATAACCCTTCCTCATAAGCCATACATCCGGGCCTGTACCCCGGATGTATGGTGCCGTGTCATGTCCCCTGCAACTCTTCAAAGGGGACCTCGGGACTTCTCGTAAATTTCTCCCTGTATTCACTCGGCCGCAACCCGGTAAATTTTTTGAACAGCTTTCGAAAAAAACCGGGGTCGTCATATCCTACCGCGTAGCTGATCTCACTAAACGTCTGCCCCCCCTGCTCCAGCCGGTGCTTTGCCGCCTCCACCCTGACTCGCTGGAGATACAGCAAGGGACTGTCACCAGTGGCTGCCTTGAACCTTCTTTCCAGAGTTCTCTTGCCCAGGCCGTTTTCCAGAGCAAGACTCTCGATACTGAGAGGCCTGGAGTACTCACTCTCCAGTCGCTGCTGGATCTTCAAAATCAGCTTATCACCATGTTCATGCTGAAAGTTAAACACCGAATACGGTGACTGCAGACTGCGCCCCATGTCATGGACCAGGGCTTTGGCAGTATTGATCGCTATCTCACGACCGCAACTCTTTTCAACGACATACATGCTCAAATCGATAAAGGCATTGAAGGCACCTGAGCAGAGAATATCACCGGAGTCGGTGATCAACCGCTCCACCTTGAGATCAACCAGTGGATAACGGGCCCGAAACTCTTCGGCCATGCCCCAGTGGGTGGTGGCGATTTTATGATCCAGCAGGCCGGTCTCAGCCAATACAAACGAACCGGTGCACACCGAGGCGAGAACGGCTCCAGACTCATACTGCTGCCTCAGCCAGGAAATAATATTTCCCTGGCGCTCCAGGGTCTGCTCGATATCGAGCAGCGCTGAAACGATGACCAGGTCACACCCATCGACGTCCTCCATGGCGCGATGGGCATTCACCTCTACGCCATTGAAACACTTGGCCGGTCGTCCACCGGGAGTGACAATCTCTACATTGAACAACGGCTCCGGCTCCTTGCCCTGTAGAAAATTCGAGGCCACCCCGACCAGCGAAAGCACATCATGGGGCCCGGTAATTGTGGTGGCGGCGCTGTCGTCCAGGCCAAGAATCTTAACCGTTTTCATGTAAACTCCTCCCTTACTGGTGTCGCAATCAGACCTCTAAATGTCGTTTGTGCCACTTCTATTCTCTTTATATCTGTTTATACTCTTTATAGTCACTATATATTTTGATGATTGCAAAAAAGCCACAGATCCACCACCAATTGGTGGCACCTTATCCACGGAACTTTTTTTATTAATTCATCATTTTTCAGGCACATCCTGCACCCATTATATCGGAAATAACCGGAGACCATCGTCTCCCTGTTTTTTAACCCACATGACGGAGGAAACTGTATGAGGCCTGTTCTGACCCTGCTCTGCACCGCTCTTCTTTTGACCACCTGGAGTCTTTCCAACAGTGAGGCAAGACCTAAAAAACGGTTGGATCCACGGACAAAAATGTGCCGTGAGCTCACTAAGATGCCGCTGGAGTGGGAGAGCGAGACATGGGGAAACGGTGGCAAGAAATTCAGGGCGGTCTGCCAGAGCTGTCACTCAGCCGGCGATGACGCCAAAGCCCCCTTTATCCATGCCGAGACTCACACATCGGAAGGGTGGAACCGTGTCTTTTCCAAGAGACTGGTGAAATGTTCCAGAAACGGCTCGTGGGCGTCGCTTTCCACAGAAGACATCATGCAGGTCAACGACTATCTCTACCGCAACGGCGACTGGACGTATGATCCCAATGACGCCGACAGCTGCGGCTGATAACGAGCTTACTCCCGGTCGGGAGTCATAACAACAAACTGAAGTGGCCCAAAACAAAGGGCGTCATTGCTGACGCCCTTTTCTATTATTCCACCCTGTTTCTAAACTCTCCAAGTGACCCGGGGTGATGAATTTCATCCTCCATCTCCTCGGTATGACAGACATCACACCGCTTGTCGGCACCAATGGGATAGGAACTTGCCTGATACTGGAGGGGAGCAAGAACACCAACCTGGTCGGAGTGGGCAGATGCGGCCGGATAGAGTGAGTGAGGAGCACCATGACAACTGGTGCAGAGCAGCACCGCCGCTTCACCCTTGCGATGGGCAAACAACTTATCCCTGCTCTCTGTCCAACTGTTGAACGCACTGTCTGTTTCCGGCTCGCCAAACTCCACATGACATGTCAGGCAGTCCGGCTCCATCTCCCATGCTCTACGCGGTTTGACATCACCAAGGCCGCTCTCCACCTTGGCTGACAGCTGTGCAAGCAGTAGCTCTCCCCCGCTTTTACCCTCGGCCTTGAGCAGAGAGGCCCCGTGTTCGGCAAGAGTTCCGTGACAGGAACTGCAGTCAAGTCCGGCCAGGTGATTATGCAGCCCGTCAAAACTCCTGGTATGGCTTTCCTGGCCAACTCCATGGCAGAGTGAACAGCTTGAGGTGGTTGTCTCGCCGAGCATGGCTGCATGAAAACCGTGCATGGCTGAAGACAGACCAAGCTGCTCCGGCCTGCCGGCCTCTTTCCGGCTGGAGTCAGCGTGACAGGAGGAACAGACGACAATTTTACTGTTATTGAATGTATCGAGAAGACTGGTTCCGGACCTTCGATCATGGATTCTCAGAATATTTTGTGCGGTCTGACGTGACAGTCCGCTGTCCTCACTACGCCACGGCCCGCCATGGCAGTGCCTGCAGCCAAAACCGTTGGAGACGCCGACCCGGACACGGGTAGTGGCGACCACCTTTGAATCGATCACTGCCTCAATATCTGCCAGGTTGTAAGGCCTGAACAGATCTGATGGTGGTGTCAACTTACCGAGCTCTGCCTGAAAATATCCATCACCCTCCGTCATCAATCCTTTGATGACACCACTGCCTGTGCTGACAGCATAACGGAGCTTGACGCCCTCACTGATCACACTGGGGCTCTCCTCCCGGTAAATAAGTTGAGCCCGTAATGTTGGCGGTCCATAGGAAAAATCCAGTCCGGACAGTTCAGGCTGCGAGCTGAGACTCATTCCCCTGTCTGTTGAGGCAAGGAGCACATACTCATCTTTATTCTGATCAAATGGCCCATGAGCCACCTTTTCTTTCTTGATTTCACCGATAATCCGGCTCCGGTCCGGGGTAAGGGTTGTGGTCAGATACTCGGCCAGCACTCTTCTCTCCTCCTCATTTCCAGCAAAGGGAGGCATATATTTATTTGCATCACCCACCCCGGCAAGAAAACTGTCCATCCCCTCCACTGTATACTTCTCTGCCTGAGGCAGGATGTCGTTGAGAACGCCCCCCTCAGAATGGCAGGGAAGACAAAGCAGGGTGTACATCTCTTTGCCTGCAGCCATACGGTTATCTAGTGTCAGCTCCTTATTTTTCACCCATCGCGCTGATTTCAGAAAACCGTTTTTCTGGTAGTCGGAAAGCTCAGACTTGAGAATGGAGGTGGAGTACATATGGTCCCAGATAATATAGGGCCGTCTGCCGCCCTCCCGGATAAATTCAAAGCAGCCCATGTAGAGAAAACCACAGACGACCAGCAGCCAGGCCACGGGACGGACCACGCTCTGCGGTCTGACAATGGCCATAATGAGACCACCTGCAAAGAGCAGTGGCGACAGGTAGGCAAACCAGGTCAGCATCGGCTTGTAACCGGGTGCGGTAACAAAGACCATCTCCTGCTGAGCAGGGGGCAGGGCGATTTTATACCAGTAGGCCGAGGCCAGCAGGAGGAGCAGCGGTACCACCAGCCAGATACCGCAGTAGCGAACCATGTTGTGACGCAGATCGTCGTTTTTGATGTTTACGCTTGTCAAAAAGCCGAACAAACCGGCAATCATCAGACAGAGGAAGGTCCTGAAAAAGAGCGCCGGCCAGAATGTCTCATTGAAAAAGCCGCTCCAGAAGTTACCGTTTTCAATCCAGCTGCCCGGAGTCAGCATGAAGTCGATCACCCCGTTGATGATAAAGAGCGACAGCCAGGCGCAACCAAAATAGATCCAGCCGAGTATCAGATGACTGCGGGAGCTGATCTTGTTGAAGTTATAGTAGTAGAGCACCAGGGCAACAATCTCACCGACAAAAAAGACCCACTCGATGGCCCAGCCAAAAACAAATGTGTGGATCAGCGATGAGGTCCCCGAGGGTGACAGCAGGGCAATGGTAAACCAGATGCCGACACCGCTCATGCCTCCAAAAACCATGGTCAGAAGAAGAAAAAAACGAGTGTGTTTATGGACATAGTCAAGGATGGGAGTCGATCCCTCACGCAACCCCTTGATCTCGGTCAGTACCAGAAAAAGACCACCGCCGACTGCAAGGTGTGAGATATAGACATGGGCCACGGCCACAATGGCAATAAGTGTCCCGCCACCAAACGCATCAAGGAGCCATACCGGATAATTCATTGACCTACCTCCCTGTCACAGAGCACCAGTTGAATCATATAACCGACCAGCACGATACCGGCGGCAAAGACAAGCAGAAATGCAACCAGAGGTGAATATTGCGGCACGACCTCAAGATCTGATGTGGAAAACCAGGGTGCCAGAGTTATTCTCCTGACAAACTCACGAACCAGCACCATGGCAGCAAGACAGACAAACAGGTACATTGCCGATGTTCTAACCTGGAGTTGAAACCCCTTGATAAGTGCGAAAATTGCACAGGTTATTCCAATGAGCAGACAAAGCACAAGCAGTGCTCCATTAATACCCGGCAGCCCACGGACAACCACCGGCAGGCTCCCCATGTACCAGGTCCCCACGCCAAAATTAAGAAGCGTTGCGCCTGTAAACCAGGTCATGGCTGAGCCGATCTGCTCCTCGGCCTCCTTGTCTCCCTTTCGTTTTTTTAAATCATACCAAAGCCCCATTGCAAGACCGGCAACACCGACCGCTCCCAGTACAGAGTGGAGGTAGCGGGGCAGAAGAACCGGATCGGCGAGGTTTAGAATCATCCCTTCGGGACGGTCAAAGTATTGCGGCCATGACTCAACATTGACCATCAGGCTCATGTTGGATGTGAGGATAAATCCGATACCAAGCAGGCCACCGGCGATAAAGCCGGCAATCAAGGTGTGAAAACCGCGGGTTGCTTCATATTGCATATTATAGAGGTAAGCGCTGTAGTAAACGATGATCAAAAGGGCAACAATTCCCAACCAGAAGACAGCCATCATGACCGAACTGGCATACATGAAATGGCCGTAGAGAACCTGGAGAAAAAGCAGCGGGGCCACCCCGAAGTTGACGGTAAAGGCGATGGTCAGGGGCAATTTTTTTGAAATGAGCCCGTTGGTGGCGGACTTCGCACCGCCGGCATGGCGAAAAAATGAGATCAGGGCACCGCCGAGCATGAGATTCATTACAATGAGATGGAGCAGAAAGGTGACGGTGAGTAACGCCTGGAACCACCCCCAGCCGACCTGTAACTGATCCGGTTTTGGAATCAACTGCGAAATATCCATTTAACCCTCCCTTTAATGAAATGTTTTCGTAACTCTTCAGCAAGAAAAGAATATTGCCCATTACACTGAACTGTAACTGTTCAGGTAAGCGTAGACTCCGGATGTGCTTCAGCTTGGTTCATTTAAGACTTCGAAGTATACTTGTGCTATGTGAGAAGGCTTAAATGAACCAGGATGGAGTACAGCTGAATAGTTACATGTTTTCAGCAACGGTCACCCTCATCACTCGGACCGCCGCAACGAAACATGACACAGATTTCTTACTGGAAACCTTCACGGCCTGCTGACCAGTCATTTGCCAAAAGCTCAACGAGAGGCATCCTCGGTCAGAACAAAACAAAAAAAACCTTCCGTTTTAATAAGGTAGGTAGGGCGGCACACTTCTGTTTTTGCTGTTGACCGGTCTGATACTTTTCCAAATCCTGCTATTAGGGTTTGTCGGTATTTCCAGAAAATTGGTTTAGATGATTTTTTGAAGACGAGAGGAATTAAAAAATCACTCCACTCACCGGCGAGGCTGGGAAGATCTGCAGGAAGAGGTGGTTGAACAACAACCTCAGGTTAAAAAATGATTCCGGATTTTTCAGGCCGGGTACCTCCCCTTCGAGGGAGAAGTGTTCCACCCGGGGAAGATTTTTGATAGTGGTGATATTAATCGACTGCCCCGCTGGGTTGTAATTTCTCAACGGTGCTGATGAAGGCCGCACCCATGGCGTTACCGACCTCACAGTGTTGGGGGAAGCTCACCGTTGTTCCCAGCCGGTCCGCCACAGCTGGAAGGAGAGAGCGGGCAGCGGCGCCGATACCGATGATGGGAATTTTAAGACCGAAGTTTACTGAAAGCTCGGGGTGGCTGTTGCGGCCGGAGATAAAGGCAGCCATGGATTTTCCCCAGCTTCGATAAATGAGGTAGTCAATGATCAGGTTTTCTATCTTTTCTTCAGTCCGGCGCACCACCTCTTCACAGAATTCGGTGACCTTGAGGCCGGCAACTTCAGCCAGTACAGCAGCGCCCTCCTCTGCCGGCTGCCGCTCTCCGAGCTCGACCCTGCCCAAAACGATCAGGGCATCGGTGGGTGTAAAACCGGATTCGACGATCAGTTGGTTGCGTGCCAGGTTTTCCAACTCTTTATCCAGCATCATGCCACTCTGCCCGGTTAACTGGTTGAGCATCTCAGGTGTTGCCGGACCATTTTTTTCTATGGCGCAGATAACAGGGTCATTGCCGACCTCTGCCTCAGGCGGCAGGCTGATACACTTGGCCTGTTCACCAGTACCAAGCCACTGATCAACCGGCGGCAGTGACTGGGCCACGGCCAGAGGCACGACACGGGAGGGTCCGATCTCCATGCCCCCTTTGTCAGCCAACCTGACCAGACTGTCTCCGCCGATCCCACCGGTGTACATATCAACGGCCTCCACATGAGTCTGCCACTGACCGATGCGGCAGCCGTCTTCAGCCAGCAGCACCCTGCCCGATTTAATCATTGCAATATCGGTGGTCGTCCCACCCACATCGACCACCAGGCCGTCGTCTTTGGTCTGCATGGCTCCAAACTCTGCCGTACAGGCCGGGCCTGAAGCGACAGTGGCACCTGCCTGCTGCACCGCGTCATCCATGGTGATCGGCCTGCCGTTACCGCTGACCACACTCACCGGACACGATATCTTCTCCCTGATCATGGCGGCCTGAATTCCTGCAAGATAATCCTCCATGAGCGGCATCAGCTTGGCATG
>JBDLID010000109.1:0-9980 GCA_039715055.1 Thermodesulfobacteriota bacterium
TTACCACTGTTCTTTCCAGTTATATCCTTGTCGGGGCATTACTGCAGGGAATGATTTTGCAGTGGCTGGAGGATCGTTGAGCCGGATATTTCACGATCGGTTCCTGGTCAATATTACAGAAAGTTGTATTAACGTTGCGTGATCTTAACAATTCAGTGTGGAGCTGGGTGCGCCCCTAAGCAGGGAACTGTAACTGTTTAGCAGGGCCCGCAGTGTGGTAAAGCAGGCTGACGAAGCGTACTTGTTTGTGCTACTCGAGGCGGCCTGATCGGCCACAATGTGGGTGCTGCTGAATAGTTACGCGTGATCTAACCCTTCATTTCAGCCGAGCAGGAGGCCTGCCAGCAGCAACTCTTTTCGGAACATTGCGGCTGTAGCCGGAAACAGGCTTCATGGCCCTCAACTTCCTGAATCTGCTTGATGAGTTCTTCGAGTTTGAGCCCGTTGGAGTCCATTGCCAGTGCGCCTGCCTTTTTTCTGGCCAGGGCAAAGAGTTGGGATCCTTTCATGTACTTGATCTTACTCATGGTCTTTTCCTCCCGGTTGTAGTCATTAAAAAACAGGTAGCCAACAGTCAAGCCCATTTGGGGAACCGGTATAATTCGGCGTTCCTAATTTGTTGTATATGTTTTTAATTGTATCTCTGTTGATTGAACTTGTCCAGAACGAGATGGAGATGCGATGAGCCCAGGATAGTTGCTGGTACCTTGTCACCCTCTGGCCAATTTCTCAGGACACCCTCTATAACCACTGATTTTATTTCTTTTTTTTCTTCGGCAGCAGAAAAGAGGTCACAAAACCAACCGAGTAGATTCCCGCTCCCGTAAGGCCGATCAGACCGACAACACCAAGAAAACCGGGTTCTTTGGAGAGTCGATCGGCCAGTATGAGAATTGAGGAGCCAACGATCAGCGCGGCGATAATCATGGAAATTCCCATGATTTTTGAGGAGAGGTCCATCTTGTCGGCCAGGTGTTCGATCCGTTTGAGTTCCAGGTTGAGAGTGAACTTGGAGTGGCGGATCAGGTCGAGAAAGCGCTGGAGATCAAGAGGGATGTTTTCCATGAGTTCCAGGTAGCCGGTCATGGATTTTTGCATCCGGTTGCGGATGGCGCCCATGGAGTAGCGCTGGGTAACGATTTCCCGCAGCTGTGGTTCAATATGGGCGATAACGTCGAAACCGGGGTCGAACTGCTCGGCGACTCCTTCAATGGTGGTCAGGGCCTTGGTGAGAAAGAGCAGGTCACTCGGGCAGTGGATCTGGTAGCGCTGCAGCAGGGTAAAAAAGTCGTTGAGCAATTTGGCGATATCCAGCCGTCCCAGATCGCCTTCTTCAAACTGCCGGCTGAGTTGCTGGATATCTCCTCGAAAATCCCGACGATCGGTGATCGCCGGATCAACGTCAGTCAGTTCGATGACGACCCGGCACAGTTTGTCGATATCACCCTTGACCACTCCCGCCACCAGGTCGATAAGCTGTTCAGTCGTTCTTTTATCCAGCTGGCCGGTCATGCCGCAGTCAATAAAGCAGAGCCTGTTGCCCGGCAGCAGGAAGATGTTGCCGGGGTGCGGGTCAGCATGGAAAAAACCGAATCTCAGACACTGTTTAAAGACTGCATTGGTGCCGTGACTGACAAGGGCCCGCCGTTCTTCGGCAGACAGGCTTTCCGGGGCGACGGTGGACAGAAGGCGGCCCCGGATCTCTTCCAGGGTGAGGACGTTACGGGTTGATGCTTCCCAGTAAACCTTTGGAAACATAATATCGTCATCATCTTCAAAATAGCGGCGAAGTCGCTCTGTGGACTGCCCCTCATTGAGCAGGTTGACCTCTTTGAGCAGTTCCCGGCCGAACTCTTTTGCAACTGCCACCGGGCTGTAACCCAGGCCGGAAAAGTAATCTTCTACAAACTGGGCAATGGTTTCGAGCAGGGCCATATCCTCTTCGATCAGTTTGCGGTTGCCGGGCCTCAGGACTTTGATCACCACTCTGCTGCCGTCCTTGAGTCGGGCCCGATGAACCTGAGCCATGGAGGCAGCGGCCATGGCATGCTCATCAATGGAGGAGAACAGGAGGTCGAGCCGGCCGGGAAACTCCTCGACAAGGACCTGATGTATCTCGTCAAAGGAGACCTGGCCGCAGTCGTCCTGGAGATGACTGAACTCTTTAGCCCATTCCGGGGGGATGAGGTCGGGCCGGGTGGACAGGATCTGGCCGAGTTTGATAAAAGTCGGTCCGAGCTCTTCAAGGACCATGCGAAGCCTTTCCGGCCGGCTGACAGTGTCGTCGCTGGCGAGCCCCTTCTGGACAGCAGAATCGTCCCGTTGTCCAAGCAGCCGGTCGAGTCCCATGTCAACCACGACTTCACGGAAGCCGAATTTGGACAGGACCCCAATGATCTCTGCCAGTCGCCTGGTGGAACGGACGGTACGTTTGATTTTTGTAATTTTCATATGTGTTAAAGTGGTACGGTTGCAGTCACAATTTTTTAATGCTCCGGCAGCTTCCGGCCTTTTTGACTACCCGTGTCAGGAATTGACCAGTCTCTCAATACGTTCACGGATGGGAGGATGGGTTGAAAAGAGATTTTTCAGCCGGCCTCCGACCAGGGGGTTGACGATGTACATCTGGGCAGTGGCCGGGTTGACCTCCATGGGAATCCGGCGGCTGTAATTATCCAGCTGCTGCAGGGCAGAGGCCAGAGAGCGCGGGTTGCCGCAAATGGCGGCCCCTGTCGCATCGGCCTGGTACTCTCTGCTTCTTGAAATGGCCATCTGGATCAGGGCAGCACCCAGTGGCGCTAAAATCATCACCGCCAGGCTGCCCAGCAGGGAACCGCCGCCATCGTTGTCATCTGAGTGTCCTCTGCCGAAAAGCATACCCCACTGGGCCATACTTGCCAGGGTGCTGATCGCTCCGGCCATGGTGGCTGCAATGGTGGAGAGGAGGATGTCGCGATTTTTGATATGGGCCAACTCGTGGGCGAGAACACCTTCCAGTTCGTCGCGTTTGAGTATCTGCGTCAGCCCTCTGGTGACGGCAACTGCGGCGTGATTCGGGTTGCGGCCGGTGGCAAAGGCATTTGGGGTGTCCTTGTTGATGATGTGTACCTTGGGCTTGGGCAGTTCTGCACGCCGTGCCAGTGTCTCTACCATTTGGTGAAGTTCCGGAGCCTCGGCAACAGAGACTTGTCTTGCACCGCTCATTTTCAGGGCCATGGTGTCGCTGAACCAGTAGGTGAAAAAGTTCATGCCGATGGCCATGACAAGAGCCAGGATCATACCGTTTGAACCGCCGAGGAGCTGTCCGGCCATCATAAAGACTGCAGTCAGGGCAGCCATAAGGGTTGCTGTTTTTAAGGTGTTCATGATTGGTATCCTCGTACTGGGAGCTATAGTGGGTCAGGGGGTTCTGGGATCAAAATCGGGCTGTTTGGTAAAAGCGGTCAGGGCAAGCTCTTTTAGTTTTTTTTGAATGGAGTCAAAAGCGGGGAGCGGCGGCAGAACAGGAAGGAGCTTTTCAACAGGTGTGGGCGGTTTGACCCGCATCTTTTCCTCCATTCTCAGTCCCCTGCCGGAGTCAAGAGCACCCTCCATGCCCCCGGCAGATCCGGGTGTGGTGCCGTCGATACCGCGAAGAAAAAGCATGATGCCGCTGATGTCGTTTTTCTTGTAAAAAATGTCGATCTCCTCTTTGATGGTGTCATGGTCGGCCATAAGCTCAACAAGCTGGTGACGGTATTCTTCGATGTGGTGTTCCAGGTTCCGGTAGCTGTCGAAAAAGAGGTTGAGAAAGCGACGCTTTCTCGTAAAACCGTGTATTCTGCAGCGATGAAGAACCTGGCGGCGAATAGTTGGGGACTGATTGACATACGGATCAAAAAAGAGTGACGAGTCTACTCCGGTAAGAGTTGAAAATTGATTGACGAGACCCTCTTCCCGCAACAGTATATAGAGACAGACCAGGGAAAAACCGATCTTTCGTTCGAGGTCCAGTGTTGAGGCAATGATTTTTTTTTGATAGTCGTTGGTGTCCTCTTCTATTATCTTCCGAAAACCGAAGTAACGGTCGGCCAGTTCTTTCTTGACTTCAAAGGTGAGAATTTTGTTCAGGTCTTCCATGATGGTGGTGTTCTCCGGTCGCAAGAGATCGCGGATCAAATGTATGGTCGGTGCGGGTGATCACTAAAGTTTATTTTACAGGCAGACGATAACAACTGCTAATAATATTATTTTTCAGGTAGCGGAATTTATTCCGTCATCTGAAATCGGACGGTTATGGAAAGTCGCGAGGAAATAAAAGAGCGGATCAAGGAACAGTCCGATATTGTTCAGGTTATCTCAGAGCATATCGACCTGAAAAAGGCTGGATCCCGTTATCTGGGCCTCTGCCCCTTCCATGGAGAGAAGACCCCCTCGTTTTCTGTTAACCCGGGTCATCAGTTTTTTCATTGCTTCGGCTGCGGCGAGTCCGGTGATGTTTTTTCATTTATGATGAAATATCACAGTCTCGATTTTCCGGCGGCCCTGGAAGAGCTGGCTAAGCGATGCAATATCCAGCTGCCCCAAAAAGCACAGAGTCCGGCCCAGGAAAAAAGGGACCAGCTGCGAAAAGAAATTTTTGCAATCAACCAGCGGGCCATGAAAATCTACCGGGACTGTCTTGAAAGCTCACCCGGGGCTGAAGCGGCCAGAAAGTATCTGGCGCAGCGCGGGGTGAGTGCGGCCATCCGCGAGCAATTCGGTATTGGCTATGCCCCTGCAAAAGAGACTGCCGGCTGGAATTTTATTGGCGGCCAGCTGGGTCAGCAGGAGTTCAAGGCCGCTGTCCATGCCGGGCTTCTCGTCGAAAAAGAGCAGGGGGGCTCCTATGACCGCTTTCGTGATCGGATTCTTTTTCCCATCCTTGATACCGGCGGCAGAGTGGCGGGCTTTGGCGGCCGGATCGTTGGTGATGGTCAGCCTAAATATATGAATTCGCCGGAGTCCATTGTTTTTGACAAGAGCCGCCTGCTTCTCGGGCTCTATCAGCTTCGTGATGAAATTCGCCGATCAGGGCGAATTGTTCTGGTGGAGGGAAATTTTGATCTCATCTCTCTGGTGGATAAAGGCATAACCAATGTGGCCGCTCCCTTGGGAACGGCGTTGACAGCCCGCCAGGTTAAATTGATGAAACGTTTTGCCGGTGAGGCATTGCTCCTCTTTGACGGTGATGATGCCGGTGTCAAGGCGGCCATGCGTGCTGTTCCGCTCTTTCTGGCTGAGCAGATGGATGCCAGGGTGGCCCTGCTGCCCAGGGGAGAGGATCCCGACACCTTTGTCAGAAACCAGGGGCCTGATGCCCTGCAGCAGGTGTTGGAAGGTAGTGAGGAGCTGCCTCAGTTCGTCTTTGATCGCCTTGTCGGGGAGCACGGGGTGACCCTGGAAGGGAAGTCCAAAATTGTTGAAAATCTGAAACCGCTGGTCAAGGCGGCATCGTCTGATCTTCAGCGTTCTGTGATTATCGCCCATTTCAGCAAGCAGCTGGAAATTCCGGAGGAGCAGCTGCGCCGGGGACTGCAGGGCGGGAATGAACAGCCGGTGGTTGAGGCTCCTGTCAGGGTTCGCCCTGCTCCTGGTTCAGGAGCGCAGCTGAGCGCAGCACAGAAAAAACTTGTCAACTGCATGCTCCTCCATCCACAGGTCTGTGACCAACTGGAGGATGCCGGTGCCCGAAAACAGCTGGAGGGTACTGTCGGAGAGGTGATTTTTCTCCAGATTAAGGCACTGCAGGCGAAAACCGGAGGGTGTGAGCCGGAGGACGTTCTCACCTGTCTGTCGGAAGGAGCGGAAAAGAACCTGGTCTCGGAGTTGCTGCTTGGTGCTTCAAGGAGTGACAGCGGCGGGCAGGAAGGAGAGTCTTCAGTTGAAGAGGTGGCTGAGATCGTCTCCTGGTTGAAAAGGGCAGATTTGCTTGAGCAGTCTCGATTTCTCATAGGAGAAATTGAACGAAAACAGAGGGAAGGCAATTTTTCGGAACTTGACGAATTGTTACGGAAAAAACTGGAGATAGATGCGAGTCTGCAGGGTGATACGATTTAGTTGTTGATATTGTTTGATAAAAACAATACGACACTGCTTAGGGGTGCGCTGAAATCGGTTCTTCAGTAAGTGGGAATAATACTGATTTTCAGAGTTTTTTTCTATAGATAGTTGAATAATTGATTTTTTTTCTCTATATTAGTCAATTGGAGAGACAGGGGAGATGGCTTTCGGGCCCGTTGATGGTTACCATTTGTTGTAGTTGCCAAAATGATCGGCAAAAATGATGGTTGATTTGAAACGGTGCAGGCCCACCGATTATTTTAGAAGGATGGTGGTGTATGGGTGGAGGGATAATGGCCGGTGATGAAGAACAGTACGAAGCTAAGGGGAAAGCGGTTTCTTGTGGGGATGATGATTTGCCTGTAGCGGACCTGACAGGGGTTTTTAAAGGTGCCGAAAAAGCGGTACCGGTGGAGTTGCCGGAAGAGGTCGACTACGATCGCCGGGAAAACAGTCAGGGCGACCGGCGACGAGCCGGGGCAGGTGATCGGAAGCAGGGGGACCGTCGGCGGTTGGCGAGAAGTTCGGTTAAGCGTCACAGTGGGTCTGTTGACCCGATGAATATCTACCTGCGTGAGATGGGGACCCTGGACCTCCTCAGTCACGAAGAGGAGCTGGAGCTTGCCCGCATGATGGAAGAGGGGCAGCAAAGGGTTCAGAACGCAGTGTTTGCCACCCCCCTTGCCATACCCGCACTGCGGGAGCTGGCATTGGGGTTTGAGTCGGGCAAGATCAAGATCTTTCAAGTCCTCAAGGGCGTACCTGATAATCAGCCTGAATTGATCCAGCAGGAGCATGATGCCTTTGTCGGGCAGCTTGCCCGCATGGAAGAGCTCGAAAGTCAGCGACAGAAGCTGCGGCGCCGCTTTGCTGAATGCGCCAGTGACTCTGCCGAGGCCAAAAAAGTCTATCAGCAGATCCTTGATACAGGGACGAACATTTCCCAGCTTTTCCAGGAGAGACTGATCTGTCCCCGCTGTATTAACGGAATTGCCACGGCCCTGCAGGAACTGTCTAAGCGTTTTCGAGCCATGCGGGTGAAGATTATCCGTAACCATAAGCTGGCCACCGTTGCTCAGCCTGGAAAAGATCTGAGCCCCATGGAACTGGAAAAGCAGATCGGCGACCAGATGATGGAAGGGCTCGGTTTTGGTTACAGGGTTTTGAACGCCACTCTCCATGAGGTTGAATCCGGCCAGGACAGCATCAAGTACGCCAAGGAGTCCTTGGTGCGGGCCAACCTTCGACTGGTGATATCGGTCTCCAAAAAATTTGTTAACCGTGGTTTGCAGTTCCCGGACCTGATCCAGGAGGGTAACATCGGTTTGATGAAGGCGGTGGAGAAATTTGACTATCATCGCGGTTATAAATTTTCCACTTACGCCACCTGGTGGATTCGACAGTCCATCACCAGGGGAATCGCTGATCAGGGACGGACCATCCGTCTGCCGGTTCATATGATCGAGACCATCAACCGTTTGCTGAGAGTCTCCAAGGATTTTATCCGTGAGGAGAATCGTGAACCTACGCCGGAGGAGATGGCGGAGCAGCTTGGCACCGATGTGGAAAAGGTTAAATCAGCCTTGAAGACAGCCAAGGACGCCATTTCTCTCGACACCCCTGTTGGTGATGATGAAGAGACATTCTTAGGCGATTTTATTGAAGATTGTGCCGGTCTCGGCCCCCATGAGGCAACGATGATTGAGAGCCTCAAGGAATGTTTGTCGAAGGTGATGTCTTCCCTTTCGCCGCGGGAGGCCAAAGTCTTGCGGATGCGTTATGGAATAGATGTCGGTTGCGATCATACTCTGGAGGAGGTCGGCAAGTGTTTTGCCGTAACCAGGGAGCGTATCCGTCAGATCGAGGCCCAGGCAATCAAGAAGCTGAAGCACCCCTCGCGAATAGAGGAACTGCGTGTATTCATGACCGATTGATTACAGAAACGTCCTGCTTTTTTTCGGCTGCTGATGGCGTTGTGCCCGTGGCAGCCGGAAAATAATATCCACCCCCTGGCCTTTCGGTCAATCATCTGCCCACACTTCTGCTGTGTCATTTTCCTTGAATAGAATGTCAAATTATGGCCGATCTGCTTGATTGGCTCGGTCTGAGTCTTGTCCCGGGGCTTGGTCCGGCCGGCTATCACCGGTTGCTTGAGCGTTTTGGTGATCCTGCCGCCGCTCTTGTCAGCCGTCCGCAGCAGAGGGCATCAATTTCCCGCCTTAAAATAGAGATGGGCCAGGGGGTTGCCAATCGGAACAGGTTTCGGGACCTGGCCAGCGAGCAGCTCGCGGCTCTTGAGCAGATTGGTGCCCGGGTCCTCTGCCTTGATGATCCTCTTTATCCTGAGTCATTGCGCCAGATCAGCGGTGCGCCTCCACTCATCTATCTTCACGGTGACATATCACTGCTTGAAAAATCCTCCATTGCCGTGGTCGGTTCACGGGCGGCAACCAGCTATGGAAAGCGGGTGGCCGCTCTTCTTGCACGGGGGCTGGTGGAAAGCGGTTTGAATGTGGTGTCCGGACTGGCGCACGGTATTGATGCCGAGGCCCACCGGGGAGCGTTGAGCGGTTGCGGGGCAACCATCGGTGTTCTGGGCTGCGGTCTTGATGTCGTTTATCCCAAACAGAACAGGGCGTTGTACAGTGAGCTCAGGCAGCGGGGATTGCTGGTCAGCGAGTATCCGCTGACCACTCAGCCGGATGGTTTTCGTTTTCCTGCCCGCAACCGAATTATTGCCGGCCTCTCTCTGGGGGTGGTGGTTGTGGAGGCTGCCGCCCGATCCGGTTCGCTGATTACGGCCAGTCTTGCCCTGGACGAGGGGCGGGAGGTTTTTGCCGTTCCGGGCCAGGTTGATTCGTTCAAGAGCAAAGGAACTCATTGGCTGTTGCAGCAGGGGGCAAAACTGGTACAATCGGTGGATGATATCCTTGAAGAACTGCAGGGGGTGTTTGGTGAGAGATGTCTGACCACGCCGGAATCAACCGGGGTGCAGGGGGAGACAGCGGACCCCGAGACGGCCGCTCTGCTGGGCTTGATTGAGCCTTACCCCATGGATCGTGATGAGCTGATCCGGCGCTCCGGTCTGGCACCGGGCCGGGTGGCTGAACTGCTTCTCTTCCTCGAGCTGGAAGGGTTAGTGGAGGTGCAGCCGGGAAATAAGATACGCTCCATTGAGCGGTGATGGTCTTCGTATAAGCTCTCATGGTTTATCCAGTCAGAGCATGACAAAGAGTCAGTTGATTAACGGGTTTTGCCCGAAATATAATTCCATGTGGAGGTGGAGTGATGCAGGAGATTCAATTTGCACCCTCAATTTTATCGGCCGATTTTGCCAACCTGGGTGCGGAGATTCAGGCGGTGGACCAGGCTGGCGCCGAGGTTATTCACATTGATGTCATGGATGGTCATTTCGTTCCCAATATTACCATCGGTCCCCTGGTCGTCGAAGCTGCCCGCCGGGTGACCGACAAGGTGCTTGATGTCCATCTGATGATTTCCGATGCTGATAAATATATCGACTCATTTGCCAGGGCGGGCGCCGACTGGATCACTGTTCATGTCGAGGCCTGTCCTCATCTCCATCGCACCATTGCCAGGATTAAGGAACTGGGTAAAAAAGCCGGTGCTGTGTTGAATCCGGCAACGTCGCTGAGCTCACTTGACTATATCCTGGCCGATCTTGACCTGGTGATGCTGATGAGTGTCAATCCCGGCTTTGGCGGTCAGTCTTTTATTCCTTCAAGCCTTGATAAAATCCGTGCCTTGAAAAAACAAATCGATGAACTTGGCATGGAAATCGGCATTGAGGTGGATGGCGGTGTCGCTCCCGCGACCATCGAGGCGGTTGCCGCCGCAGGGGCCAATATCTTTGTTGCCGGTTCGGCAATTTATGGCCA
>JBDLID010000110.1:0-9937 GCA_039715055.1 Thermodesulfobacteriota bacterium
CCCGGATAGGCCAGTTCCATGGCCTTACTGACCTCCGACTCCAGGGGAATTCCGCCGACGATATGGAGGGGCTCAGTCCGTCGCCGCTCATAGAGATGGAGAAGCAGCTGAGGTAGCCCGAAGAAGTGGTCCCCATGCAGGTGGGATATCCACACCAGGTCAGGCTCGCTCGGCGGCCTCTCGAGCCTGAAGTAGTTGGCGCAGGTAGTAAAACCGCAGTCGAGAAGCAGGGAGCTTGACCCGCTGCGGATGAGTACGGAGGTGTTGCAGCGTCTGGTGTCGCAGGCCTCACCTGTACCGAGAAAGAGGACTTCCACGACTTAATCGGTGCTCATGTCGGTCTGCCCCGGTCCCTCTGTGACGAGATTGTTCACCCGGTCGGGCGTAAAGGGCAGGAAGGTGAAAAGAATCTCCTCGAAGTCGAGGCAGTGGTTGAAGTTTGCCCGGATCAGCTCGTGGAGTACCGGGTCATTGTTGCCATAATGGGTGAGGATATAATCGAGTCGGTCGTCCAGTGATACAATTTCGTCGTGGCGGACCCGTTTGTCGGCGTAGTAGACGATCTCCTTGGCAAGGATACAGCCGGTGCGCAGCCTGGTTGTGGAGAAATCGCTGAGAATGACGTGCTCGGCGACGATTTCGGCAATTTCGGGATAGCCAAGTTCCCGACAGATTTCACTGCCGAGATGGGCGTGATCGCAGCGGTTCTCAAGACACTGGGTCTTGGCGATGTCATGCAGCAGGGCACCGGAGCGGACCAATGTACGATCAGGAAGTGGACAGTCGTTGAGCTGATCACTGTTTTCCAGTCCATTGACCAGAACATCGGCAACATCCGCCACCACCAGTGAATGGGCCCTGATGTTGTCGAGCATTGAGTGCTTATCCATCAGGGCCAGACACTGCTCAGGGGTGGGAATGATCATCTGGGTTTCAGCGACGGGAATACTCATGGACCGCATCGACCAGGATCCTTGCCTGTTCCGGCGGGGTGAACTGATGAATGCCGTGGCCAAGGTTAAAGATGTGGCCTTTGGCATCTTTTGCATCGTCAAGAAGTCGTTTAACCCGGGCCTTCAGTTTCTCTTCCGGCAGAAGCAGGGAAAAAGGATCGATATTGCCCTGCACCGCCTTGTTGCCCACACGTTTGATGGCGTCACCGATGTTGATCCGCCAATCGAGTCCGATGACATCTGCTCCGGAACTCACTGAGTCTTCAAGCAGGGTGGCACCGTTATTGGCAAAGTAGATGATCGGCAGACCGGTGTCCGCAAGATCTGCGATGATCTGCTTGACATAGGGCAGGGCGTATTCCCTGAAGTCACAGGGGGCAAGTACACCTGCCCAGGAGTCAAAGATCTGCAGGGCCTGCGCCCCGGCACGAGCCTGGGCCTTGAGGTAGAGGCTGGTGGTTTTGGTGATCTTATCCATCATGTTATGGAACAGGGTGGGATCGGAGAACATCATCTTTTTTGTTTCCCAGAAGACCTTTGAGGAGCCGCCCTCGATGAGGTAGGTAGCGCAGGTAAACGGAGCTCCTGCAAAACCGATCAGCGGTACCTTCAGTTCCTGGCGCAGCAGTTTGATGGTCTCCATGACAAAGCCGGTCTTTTCTTCCGGGTCAGGAATGGTCAACTGGTCAAGGTCTGCCTGACTTCTGATCGGCTCCGGAAAGACCGGACCTCTGCCCTCATGGAATTCAAGCGGTGTGCCCATGGCTTCAAGGGGGATGAGGATGTCAGAGAATAAAATGGCGGCATCCATGCCGTAGCGGTCGATGGGCTGCAGGGTGACTTCCACGCACAGCTCAGGGGTCTTGCATAGTTCGAGAAAGGTGACGTTGCCTCTTACCGCCTGGTATTCCGGAAGGTAGCGTCCGGCCTGACGCATCATCCAGATGGGGGTGTAATCGGTTTTTTCACCACGGCATGCCTTAAGAAATGTGTCGTTCATCGTTCTCCAATCGTAGGTTAAAGGTTGAAAAAGTTTGAGTGATTCTCTAAGAGATCAAGCTGCAGAATGGAAATAGACTGTCGAGCTTCAGGGTACTCTTTGTTTGAAGATACAGTCTGTCAGCAACTAAACAACTAGCTATTTATTGGAAATTTGTCGGGGAATATAGCCGCAGAACGGTTCCTGGGCCAGGTAATCACCGGTCATGGCATAGGCCCGCGCCCGGCAGCCACCGCAGACATTGACATACTCACAGCGGCCGCAGTTGTCCTTGTAGCCCTTGAAATCCCGCATTTCATGAAACAGCGATGAGTTTTCCCAGACGTCTTTAAACGTCTTTTCCTTCAGGTTGCCGGCGGATTTTGGGAAGTAGGAGCAGGGCAGGACATTTTCATCCACATCGATCAGGCAGATGAGCTGGCCGGCAAGACAGCCCTTTGAACCGCCCGTGGAAAACTTGAGATTACGCCGCTTAAAGGAGCTGTTTTCCTCCTTGGCTTTTTGTCTGACAATCCGGTAGTAATGGGGGGCGCAGGTGGGCCGCATGAGAAGGTCGTCCTCTTTCTTTTCCACCTCGTAGTGCCACTCAAGGATCTCGTCGTAGATTTTTTCCGGGATCAGTTCTTCCATGATATCTTCACCGCGGCCGGTGGGAACGATCATAAACATATACCAGGCTGTTGCGCCAAGAGATTTCACCAGTTTATAAATCTCAGGGATCTCTTTGCGGTTTCTTACTGTAAAGGAAGAGTTGATGAGAAAGGGGATGCCATGTTCATTGAAGAGCTTAATGGCATTCATGGTGCCGTCAAAGGCGCCGGGTTGACTGCGAAAATCATCGTGGGTTTCGGCAACAGCCCCGTCAAGACTGAGCGACACCATCCTGATGTCGGATTCTTTAATCTTCTGGCAGATTGTTTCCGTTACAAGCGTTCCGTTGGTGGCCAGACACATGCGCAATCCTTTGTCACTACCGTAACGGGCAATATCAAAGACATCTTCCCTCAGCAACGGCTCACCTCCGGAAAGAACCATCACCGGGTTTGCGTATTCGGCAATTTCATCGAGTATTCTGGTGGCTTCTGCAAAGCTGAAGTCGGGGTGTTCGTCTACTGCAAGTTCCGATGAGGAGCGACAGTGGACACACTTGAGGTTACATCGTCTGGTGATCTCCCACGCTATCCATTTCGGCTCAAAATCCATTAAATCTGTTTCCTGCTCATAATGTGAAAAGATAATGCCCGACACAAAACCCTGTCCGGGCAATCCTGATGTCAATCTTCCCTGTCATCAAGGCCGATAACTCCTGTCACTTAAAGGGAAGAAACGCTTATCTACTATAGGTCCTTTTAGTTGATCTTGAAAGTCAAAAGAGAAAGAAATCCAAAAACAAAGTTAGCTGTTGGTTTTACCTCAAAAAGGGGAACATACTGTCTTGACAATGGGGTAACTCTACTTATTGTTGCGGTGGGTTAAACAAAACAACCAGAGCATGTGTCTGCTTTACGGGTTTTTATACTGCAGTGAATCATTTTATGCAGCCGTTTTACAGGTGTAAAGTCAGCTGAACCAATGTGGAGGAACAGGTGAGTACGGAAGAAAAAAAAGACGAGATTCTCGAGGACATTGAAGACCTCGAAGATGTTGATTCACCATCTGATCAGGTGGAAGAAGAATCAGAAGAACTGGTGGATATTGATAAGGAACTTGAGGCTGCACGAGGTGAAGTCGCAGAAACTAAGGACAAGATGATGCGACTGGCCGCTGAATTTGAAAACTATAAAAAGCGCATGGAGCGAGAACGTGCCAATGCCATCAAGTACGCCGGGGAGCCGATCCTCAGGGAGTTTCTTCCCGTGATCGACAATCTCGAGCGTGCCATTGATCACATCGAAGGTGCGGATCCGCAGCAGAGCCTGGACTCCCTGGTTGAAGGGGTGGAGCTGACCCTCAAGGGGCTTCTCACCTCTTTGGAAAAACTGGAGGTGGCTCCCATCGATTCCATTGGCAAGCCTTTTGACCCGACTCTGCACGATGCCCTGACCATGGAGGCCAGTGATGAAATCGAGAACAACCACGTGGTCAGTGAATTTGAAAAGGGCTACCACTATAAAGACAGGCTGCTGCGCGTGGCCAAAGTGATTGTCTCATCCGGTAAGAGTAACGGATGACCTTGACAAAAATGTGATCATGCGCACAGTAAATGATGTTCAGCCGCTGATGTACTGAACATCTGACGGAAGAGCAGCTGTACCATTTCAAACAAGTAAACGAAGATAACGGCCTGGAGATAAAAGGCCGACCAGATACCACGATATAAGGAGAAGAACATGGGAAAGACAATCGGAATAGATCTTGGAACGACGAATTCTTGTGTGGCTGTAATGGAAGGTGGAGACCCCACAGTTATAGCCAATGCCGAAGGAAACCGGACAACCCCTTCCGTTGTTGCCTTCACCGATAATGAGGAACGACTGGTCGGCCAGGTTGCCAAGCGGCAAGCGGTCACCAATCCAGAGCGGACGCTTTATGCCATCAAGCGTCTCATCGGCCGTAAGTTTACTGATGCCGAAGTAACAAAATCTCATGAGATCAGCCCCTATAAGATCGTCGAGGGCAAGGGCGGCGCTGCTGCTGTTGAGGTGGAGGGAAAAGCCTACACCCCGGCAGAGATTTCAGCCATGGTGCTTGCCAAAATGAAAAAGACCGCCGAGGAGTACCTGGGTGAAGAGGTAACTGATGCCGTAGTGACAGTGCCCGCCTATTTCAACGACGCGCAGCGTCAGGCCACCAAGGATGCCGGAAAAGTCGCCGGTCTTAATGTTCAGCGGATCATCAACGAGCCCACCGCTGCTTCTCTTGCCTATGGTCTTGACAAGAAGGGTGAGGAAAAGATTGCTGTTTTTGATCTCGGCGGTGGAACATTTGATGTCTCCATCCTGGAGATCGGTGACGGTGTGTTTGAAGTTAAGTCCACCAACGGCGATACCTTCCTCGGTGGTGAGGATTTCGACATGCGGATCGTTAACTGGCTTGCCGATGAGTTTAAGCGTGAGCAGGGTATTGATCTGAGAAGTGATAAGATGGCGCTCCAGCGCCTCAAGGAAGAAGGTGAAAAGGCCAAGATGGAACTCTCCACCACCATGGAGACAGAAATCAACCTGCCCTTCATCACTGCTGATGCTTCCGGGCCCAAGCACCTTAACATCAAGATGAGCCGTGCAAAACTGGAAAGCCTTGTTGACGACCTCATCGAGCGGACCGTCGGTCCCTGTAAGACTGCCATTTCAGATGCCGGACTTAATCCGGCTGATATTGACGAGGTGATCCTGGTCGGTGGTATGACCCGGATGCCCAAGGTACAGGAAAAAGTCAAAGAGATTTTTGGTAAAGAGGCCCACAAAGGAGTTAATCCTGATGAGGTCGTTGCCATCGGTGCAGCCATCCAGGGTGGTGTCCTCCAGGGCGATGTCAAGGATGTCCTGCTGCTCGATGTTACTCCCCTCTCCCTGGGTATTGAGACCCTGGGCGGCGTGACCACCAAACTGATCGAGAAAAATACCACGGTGCCGACCAAGAAGAGCCAGGTTTTTTCAACGGCAGCCGATAATCAGCCTGCGGTATCCATCCACGTGCTCCAGGGTGAGCGGGAGATGGCCCAGGACAATAAGACCATCGGTCGTTTCGAGCTCTCTGACATTCCACCGGCTCCCCGTGGCATTCCCCAGATTGAGGTTTCCTTTGATCTGGATGCCAACGGTATTCTCCATGTTTCTGCCAAGGATATGGGGACCAACAAGGAGCAGTCCATTCGCATCACCGCCTCTTCCGGATTGTCCGAGGACGAGATTGAGTCCATGAAGCGTGATGCCGAAGCCCATGCCGATGAGGATAAGAAGCGCAAGGAACTTGTTGAGGCGAGAAACAACGCGGATGGCCTGGTTCACGCCACAGAAAAAAGTCTAAAGGATCTTGGCGACAAGGTTGATGACGAGACCAAGGCCAATGTGGAAAAAGAGGTGGCCAACGTCAAGTCAGTGCTCGATAGCGAAGACAAGGCTGCGATAGACAGTGCTGTTGAGGCACTCACCGCTGCCTCCCATAAGTTGGCCGAGATCATGTACTCCCAGGCTTCCGAGCAGGGAGCACCTGGTGCTGATGCTGGAGACGCTGGTACTGCTGGTGCTGAGTCAGCTGCCAAGGATGATGAGGATGTTGTCGACGCCGACTTTGAAGAGGTCAAGGACGACAAGAAATAAATGATTTAAAGTTACCACGGTCAACTGACCAATACCGGAAAAAGGGAGGGTGGAATTCATTTCCACCCTCCCTTTTTTTTTCTTTTTCGGCTAAGGTGTGTGCGCTGTTGGCAGGTGATGGGGCAGGGGCCGGCTGATATTTATTGCGAGGCTGTTTTGCAGTGATGATTGCTTCAGCAGGATATGATCGCCAGGCGAATTGAGGTACCCTTGAAACCGTCAATAAATCAGTAATTTATAACCATAAAGATTAAACCAGACCATGAAAATTTTATCAGGAATTCAGCCATCAGGACAGCTCCATATCGGTAACTATTTCGGCATGATGAAGACTATGATCTCCCACATGGAGAGCTCTGATCTCTATGTCTTTATTGTCGACCTCCACGCACTTACCTCGGTTCAGGACCGGCAGCGTCTTGGAACCGGCACATTGGAGGCGGCGGCTGATTTTCTCGCCCTGGGACTCGATCCGCAAAAATGTACTTTCTGGGTTCAGTCCGATGTACCCGAGGTGTGTGAATTGACCTGGGTGTTGTCCACCCTTGCGCCCATGGGACTTATCGAACGCTGTCACTCCTACAAGGATAAGGTGGCAAAGGGGATAGCCGCAAGCCACGGCCTTTTTTCCTACCCGATTCTCATGGCCGCTGATATCCTCCTCTTTCAGGCCGAGCAGGTTCCGGTGGGCAAGGATCAGAAGCAGCACCTGGAGGTGGCTCGCGACCTGGCCCAGAAGTTTAACAACCAGTTTGGCGAAACCTTTGTCGTTCCCGAACCGGCCATCAATGAGCAGACCGCCATTGTGCCGGGGCTTGACGGCCAGAAAATGTCAAAGTCATACGGCAACACCATCCCCATTTTTCTCGAAGGAAAACCTCTCAAGAAAAGGGTCATGGCCATCGAGACCGATGCAACTCCCGTGGAAGACCCCAAAGACCCTGACAAGTGTAATCTTTTTGCCCTGCTCAAGCTCTTTGCCACACCCGAGCGCCTGGCTGAGGTGCGTGATCTTTATCTAAACGGCGGAGCCGCCTACGGCTACATCAAGCTGGAACTGCTGGACCTGATTAATGACTACTTTGGAGAGGCCCGCAAGAAAAAGGCGGAGTATCTGGCAGACCCGGCCATGCTCCGTGAAATTCTCCATAGTGGTGCGGAAAAGGCGAGGGAGAAGGCGACCGTAACCCTGGATCTGGTCCGCGATCGGGTCGGACTGAAGTATTGACTGACGGTGATGTTGTCAACTAATCCTGATGAGTTCTCCACCACCAACAAAGGTTCCCACGGCAACACTGATCAGGATGTTACTGCCCGATGTCTCTGTCAGTGTTAAGAGACCAGTGCTTGGGCAGTTCAGACTGTGCTCGAAGATATTGGCGAGGGAGATGATGGCGGTTGCATCACCCGTCCCTGCAAATACACATGTCCCTCCGCCAGCACTGTTAATCGTTACTGTTACCGAGGCAGTGGGAGCTGTATAAACGACCTGCACTGAGGCCTGGATTGACACAGGAGCATCACCGCTATTGTCGTTCAGGGTGACGGAACCTGAGTAGTTGGCGTCAAAGCTGGATGGCGGTTCGGTGGGACCGGGCGGCTGGACAGGCTCGGTTGGAATATCCGGTGAGCCATCAATTGGGTGGACAGGTGGATTCGTTGGATTTGTTGGATCTGTTGTACCGCCATCAATCTCACCACTCGTCTCGGCGTGGGCCGGCAGGACAATGAACTCGGTGACCGGTTTGACCCATTGATCGGGCAGGATGCTTTCAACTGTCAGGGCTGTGGTTCCCAGGGCCATCAGCTTGAGAACCTTTCTCCTGGGCTGTCCCTCTTTTTTCCTACTGTTTTCTTTTTCCATGTTCCCTCGACTGTTTTTTCACAGATAGTCAGCAAGCTGAATTCAAGCCATCATAAAAAGAATGATGTTCAATAATCTCTACAATACGTTAGTCTTGATTATTATTCCAGTTTTTTCCTTGTAGTAACAATAAGGTATGTAATACAGGTGTTTCAGGCGCCGGATCGATCGGCTTTTTTTTAGATCATTTTCATTCGGGCTCATGCATGGTGATGATTCTCCGCCGCCCTGATTCCCCTAAAAACCGGGTGTCCGAAACCTCGGCCTCATTGAGGCTGAAACCGGAATCCTCTGCAAATCTCTTGATGATGGCTTCCACGTTGCTGCTGTCGTCGATCATTTCCCGGACCCTGCTGCCGATCGAGTTCCGGTTTCTTGGCGGGAGGTCCACTGGTTTTGTTGAATCGCTGGAAGGGAGTGGAATAGAGGCATCAGCGGGAGGGGTACTCAATGAAAGTCAAACCTGATTGACCTTTGGAAAAGTTGATGGAGTGGTTCCTGACAGGGACGCAGGCAAGAGCACGGGGGCGTGTGATATCTGCGGGTTGTTGTTTGGGAGATGACTTTATAACGACTGCAGAATTCGGTGAGCCTTGAATAGGCGATGGGATGTTTTGACTCAATCAGGGCAAAGAGAATCCGGTCAGTTTTTGTAAGATGACTTATCTGTAGATAACTTGAGATAACTCATATCTGATCTGATAGTTTTAACCAAATCCGTCATATACTCATCAAGAAGAAGGTTAAGTTGTTGCTTTCCTGTCACCACTTAACCTTCTCCTTGCGAATCATTTCCTGACAACTTCCTGAAAATGGGTCTGTGCATCTAAATCTTCAGCCACACTGCTATTTGTTCTGGTCAGCTTCCTTTCAAAGCACCTTCCAGTCTTAATGATTTTTTAGTCTGCCAGCCTGACGGTCAACACTGGTTTGGGACATTTTTGTACTACACCGAGAGCAACACTGCCCATTAAAATATCGATCAGGCCACTCTGGCCTTGAGTTCCCATGACGACTATATCAGCATTTTCATTGGTCGCAGTCTCCACAATCTGTTGTACCGGATGTCCTTTTTGGATGATGACATGGTTGAGATCAAGGGGGCAGTGGGCCATACTATTCTTCACTTTATCGCAGGCTTTCAGGATGTGTGCCTTAATAGCTTCTTCTGCCTTGATGAATCCTTCCTTACTAAAAGGATCAAGCTGAGTCTTCCCGAAATATTCGGCAAAATCAAATCCAGTACTGGCCGTCATCTCCTCTACAATGTCCGGGACAACATAGAGCAGGGTGAGTTCTGCATCATATTTTTCCGCAAGGTCCATGGCGTAGCTGAGGGCAAGTTGTGCATTTTCCGACAGGTCAGTGGGGAACAGTATTTTTTTTATCTCCGGAATCATAATTGTCTCCTTAGATGAGAATGATATGTCGCTTTTCTGCGATTATAGGCCACCTTGCAAAATTGCCTTTTCATCCCAACTCTTCGTTGCGAGAAGAATTTTGTCCTCGGAATATCAACTATATGCCTGTGGCAAAATTCTCCCCACGCCTCGATTTGGAATAAAAATACTAATTTTTCAAGGTACCCTATAGCCTGAAGTTATCATAAAGTTGTTTGAGAAGAGAATGGAGATGATCATTTTCAACTGCATTTCCTTTCTTGAACTGAAACTCCGGGCTCAGCTCCGCCAGGGCTTCGTCGAGTTGCCAGCGGTGAGTAAACACTCTTCCCTCCAGTGTTTTAAGCACCTTAAGCTGTTCAGAAGTTATTGATTTCAGTGTGCGTTTTTTCAGTGTATCTGCCGAGATTTCAAGGTTATCAATTTCTGCTGCTTCAATTACTGTTTCCAGTGATTTCTTA
>JBDLID010000111.1:0-9926 GCA_039715055.1 Thermodesulfobacteriota bacterium
CACCGGCTGGGGGATATCGGTTCGCGGCTTGGTATAACCGTCAAGGCCGCCGTTGGGAGAGTCAACATAGACGTTATCGTGATCATCGATAATATAGCGCTCAACCCAGGTACGATAGTTGCCGTCCGGGACCTTATATTCATTTTTATCGGCAACACAGCAGGAGCCGCAGCCGATACAGCGGGTGATGTCGACGATAAAGACAAACTGCTTCTTGGAAAAAACCGTATCTTCGGCCCGCATGCCGGGAATCTGTTCGGCTATATCATCGGCGGTAGCTGGGATCACCATGAGCAGGGAGCCGCCAATGGTCCCGGCGAGTACCTTCTTGATAAAACCACGACGATCGTGATCTATCTCCTGTTTGATATCTTCCATGTTGATATCTTTTTTCATCACTTGTCCTCCTTCATGCTCATCCCCATCATCTCATAAGCCTGCTTGATCCAGAGCAGCGGATCATGGACCATGTGACACTGGTTACAGTTGTGATCGACCCGCACCTTTTTTTCTTCAAGATGCTGGGGCATGGCCACAACCTTGATGGAGGTCTGCGGGCGGGCCTGGATAACCTTGTTGTGACAGCGAAGACAGAGATCCTTGATCTCCATGCCGCGCTTCACCGGGAGTTTTGCCACGTATTTACCGTCCTTGATATGATCGGAATAGGGACCGTGGCAGAATTCACAGGAGACAGTTTTGTGGACACCAGCCTTGTGGACTGTCCTAATTGGGCGATGGCAGGCAAAACAGGCATCGTTGGTATTGTTTCTGACCACGACATTTCGCTGATCTTCAATATCGCTGCCGCGATAGTGACCATATTGGCCCATGGTCTCGGGCAGGAACAGCTGCCGGGCAAAAATACCCAATCCGCCGGCGACCACCAGGATCAACGCAATCCTGACGACATGGGCGAAATAACTTGATTTATACTGCTTCTCCACAGGGATCCTCCCTTGCTTAATTTATCTCCGGTAACCGCTTGACGAGAGCGGCTGTTGACTTTTCCTCTGGGGGTGTAACAGGAATCAATACAGAAAACCCTATCATCTGCTTTGAGGCAAAGTCAAATCAACGGGAAACTTTTTGCAAACTTCAGACCACTTTTCAAAGATTCAAAATTTCAGGAAGTTAATAGGGTCGATGTTCTCAAACGATACTTTCTGGTAGCAGTTTTTTTTTCTATCGGTACCAAACGGTAACAAAAGAACTTGTTTATCTAAAAACCAGTGAACTAACTCTTCTCTTCAGGGGAAAACAGCAAGCATGGAAAAAATACGGATTAGGGACCCGGCAACGATACAGGGCGTATTGTCTGCTAGGTAAAAAAGACGCTAAAACCAGGGATCATCAAATTCTACACCGGAGCGGTCCCAATACTGTCCGATTTCAAAATGAAGTTGACGATTCTCCTGTCCCTTGAGGTAAAGAGTCATGGTAACCGCAAAGGGAATCTCCGGCAGCAGTTCTTTTGACAGCACAGTAGGAGGCTGGACACGGTAAGTGTTACCATCTCGAAACAGCACTTCGTCTACCCCATACGGCCCACCATTAACCACCACTTTTTCAACCTCAGTCAACCGATCGACATAAATGGGCTCCAGCGTATATACATCTTTCATGAAACGGGTCAGAACAACCCTGGCCTCACCGGTTGAAGCCAATGAAGATTTGGATGACTGCAGCTCTTCATAACGATAAATTTTAGAGCGCAGCCGATCCAGGGTAACCTTTTCCCCTCCAAGATATTTCTCGCGGCGAAACAGCTTATTTTTATCAATGGGCTCTTCAAAAATCCCGGCGAAAAAATCATGGGGTTCAGCAGGATCGAAAACAATCTTGAATGATCCGTTTTCATTGAGGGACTCCCACACCATTGCCCGACATCCCTCCAGAGGGAACTGACCGCCGATTGCCACCAGTTGGCCGTTATCATGAAACTCCCACCGGTCGGCACGACTGTAACTCCAGGAGATCAGTTTGTTCTGCAACAGGCTGTTCTGGGTTTTGGGATTTTTTGAAAAATTGGAAACAAGAAACAGCGCAAGAAATATTAGGCAACCAACTGAGGCTCCAGCCACAGTCAGCAGCAACTTAGATTTTTTCTTACCGAGTTGAACTCTTGTTATTTTCAAGTTCTAAGCCTTTGGCAAAACTGGGAACCTGCATCAATCCTGTCCAATGAAACACTTGCCTCATTTTACGCCCGGCCCCCGGTTAATTCAAGGCTCCCGTGTATACTCAGGGTTATTTAAGGTATCGAACAGGCAACACACGTGCATCAACCGTTGACTGGGCATGGCCCCAATCCCTGTTTCCATATTCGAAATCGAAACTGGCCACCTTGGAAGAACGGTTGTCTTTGGCCCAGAGACAGCAGGCCGTTATACTGATTTTTTCGATAATATAATACTCAGTGGTCTGAGCAGCCTCCAACCGGTAGAGGGTGGCAAGCTCATCTTGGGTTGGCATTCGCCAATCATCAAAGCCTCCCTGATTGAACTGGTCACAATATTCATGGGCCGCAGGCCAGCTGATATCGCTGCCGTTATCTTTAAGCGGCCACATCAACCCTGTCTGCTGATCGATGATCACTGACTTTTCGGTATCGATAAAGAACCGCTCGCCGGCCAACATCACAGGAGTAAAAGCAAAAAGACCTAACAGTCCAATCAGCCCCAACTGAATCATCACACTTTTCACTGTGGTTGTACCCTCCTGAAAACAAGAAAAACTGATCTTAAAAAACACCTTTTTCTGTTAGAACCAAGGGTCATCAAACACTTCACTGCGGCGGTCGAAAATCTCACCGGTTTCAAACTCCATTCTCTCGGTATGGCCGTCATGAAAAATGACATTCATATATGTTTTAAATGGAAGCTGAGGTGCTTCGCCCTCAGAGACAATGATCTGCGGACTGTTGATCCACCTCTTCACATTGGTCAGCATGACCTCCATGGAGATATGGTCTCCCTTTGTTTCGACTTTCTTAATCAATCCCTTGGGGTCCTTGACATGAAGCACAAGGATATAGGTCTTGTCGGCGTATTCATCCAACACGACACGACCCTCAACAGAGGCTGCAGCCGCATCATCTGTGGTTTTTGCCTCAGTGAGCTGGTCAATCTGGTAGCTGCCGGCTGGAAAGTCTTCCGAAAGACCTTGTCCGCTGTGCTCAAGAAGAACTTCTGCCTGGGCATGAATCGGCGCAGAAACCTTAAACGTTGTATAACTCTCAGGTACGTCCGGAACAGGAATCACCTTAAATGAACCCTGCTCATCAATTGGCTGCCATTGCCAGTTCCTGGACCCGTTTAAAGGCCACTCGCCGCCGCGGGCAACAATGGTTCCGTCGGTCAGAAGTTCCATGCTGCCAATTCTTTTGTTCTTCCAGACAATTTTTTTATCACTGAGGAGCTTATGCTCAATTTTAGCGCCCCGCTCCGGGAAATCCATCTTCTCATACGTTTTGAAAAGGAGAAAACCGATTCCCGCCAGAACAGCGACAAGAAGAGTCCGGCAAAAAACCTTTCTCGATTTTCGCAACAAAGATGGTAGCCAGCCTGTTTTAAGGTCCCCCAGAGTTTGAAAATCAAAGGTGAGTGCCTTGCCCATCTTCTTACAGGCAACCACACACTCCCCGCAGTTGCTGCACTCGGTCTCAAGGGAGTCTGACAGGGTCTTGGGGTGCAGGTTGAGGCTGCAGGCCATGTCACACCGTTCATATCCGGGACGACAGATGCATTTCTCATCAGCAAAGGCGACCTGCAGTCGTTTTCTGTTAAGAAGCTTGGTGAGGATAATCAAAATTGACTGCGGACAGATATAGCGGCACCAGAGGCGTTTTTGGGCAACAAACTCAATAAACAGCAGCCCCAGAAGAAACAGGTAACAGAGGGAGACAAAATCCTGGCCAAAAAGATACTGGAAAAACCTGGCGTACCAAGCCGCCGTAGAGAGCTGGTTGAGGACCGGGGTGGTTGAAAAGATAAAAAACCCGACAAACCCGGCGGCAAACACGGCCAACTTAAAGGGAAAACCATTTTTCAGAAGCGGCAACCCTTGATAGCTGCGGGGCATCACTTTACGGCTGAGCTTTTGAGTCCACTCGGAAAAAAGCCCGTAAGGGCAGACCCAGGAGCAGAAAACAGTTCCCAGCACCAGGGCAAGAATCAATGGCAGCACGGTGCCTATCAGATTATCAACGGTAAAATAAATATTTTTAATAGTCAGCTGCAAAACGGCCAGGGGATCGGCCAGTGGAATTCCGAACATGTGAAAAGAGAGGAAATTTCCGTAAACCATGCTGTAGCGGGAGCGATTCAGCAGTGGGATGACAATAAAGGCGACAGCAACAAAAATCTGAAAAGCCCGGCGCCAGGTGGTGAGACTTGGTTTTTTCATCAGCCACCTCCCTGCGGACCTTTATTTCTGTCCTGGAATCTAGTCGGTGTCACAACAATGGCATCGGCCGGGCAGACATGCTCACACAACCCGCAGCCTGCGCACTGATCGGTGATGACCGGATAGTCTCCCCTTTCAAGAACCATGGCCTTCCACTTGATCGGGCACCGCTCGTAACAGCTTCTGCAGAGAAGATGCTCGGTCCAGGTGAAACACTTTTTCCGGTCAAGCTCGGCAAAGCCCATCCTTACATCATAGATATCGACATCGTGGAGCGCATCGGAAGGACAAATGGCACTGCAGCGCATACAGAGGTAGCAGGGAGCGACTTTCGGGTCGATCTCAGGTGTGCCGGCTGTAAAAAAATTAAACCCGCGCCGCATCTTTATGCAGTCAAAGATACAGACCTGGGCGCATTGACCGCACTGGAGACAACGGGACAGAAACTCCTCCTCACTGCGGGCGCCGGGAGGACGGAGGAAATTTGTTGTGGGACTCATTTTTCGAACCGTTTCATAAAATAGATGCTGCAGGTTACACGGATGTCAGCCACACAGCAAACACCACATTGTGGGCATATACCTACAATGTGGTCAAAAAAAACCCGGCTGCCGATTAAGGGAATCAGCAGCCGGGGGAACCCTATTCTTTCGTCTTAGGTTCCATTTTCATCAGTTTTTCATAGGATAGGCCTGTCGTAAGATTACCGTCCTCATCGATCTCATCTTCAATGGTCAGATAGGTCGTATAGACGGTGAGCACCCCTTCCATACGGCCGATCCTTTTGACAACTTTTTCAATCATGTCAGATGGCGACTCGGCAACAGCAACCACATACTGATCTTCATGAGTGCCGTAGGTGGTCATTTCATCCATGGCTTTGACCTTTTCTTCGACCTCGTGAACATCATCTTTCAGACAGTGTATCAACAATCCTGACACAGCCATGATTACGCCTTCTTGATCCGGATAGCACAGATCTTGTATTCAGGCTGTTTGGATCCGGGATCAAATGCATTGAGTGTCAGCTTATTAATAAGCAGCTTGACATCATACCATGGAACAAAGACAAGACCCGGACGGCAGACATCACTGACCTTGGCCTGGAATGTCATGGTATCACGACGGGTTTCGAGAACCACATCATCACCATTCTTGATCCCGGCGGCCTTGGCATCATCCACATTGACCTCAACATAGGCTTTGGGGAATGAGCGGCGAAGCTCAGGAACCTTCATAGTCATTGTGCCTGTGTGCCAGTGATCAATGACGCGGCCGGTGGTAAGCACCATCGGATAATCCGCATCAGGCTCTTCCGCGGCAGGTTTGTATGGACGGAACCAGATGACTGCGCGGCCGTCAGGCTTGCCGTAGAAATGATACTTGTTTTTGTAATCCTTGGGGATATTGGGATCTTCACCACGGACGTAACGAATGTTGGTTCCGGGGTGATCCTCAGTGGGACAGGGCCACAGGATACCGGAGGCCTTTTCCATTCTGGCCCTGGTCATACCCTTGAAGTTGTAAGGCGTAATGGAGCTGACTTCACGCCACTCATTCCAGACATCATCAACTTCCTTGTAGGGAGTAACTTTGGGATCAACACCCATGCGCTTGGCAAAATCCATGAGGATGTCGAAATCAGGCTTACACTCACCAAGCGGTTCAGTTGATTTCTTCAACAGGGAATACCGCCTCTCGGAGCAGCCGTAGGTGCCGCGTTTCTCACACCAGAAGGCGGAGGGTAGCAGGACATCGGCGTATTTTACAGTCTCGGCATCCATGAAAGGCTCACTGAGGACCATAAAATTATCTTTACGCTTCATTCCCTCGGTATAGATATTGACATTGGGGAGTGAATGGGCCGGGTTTGTACAGATGACAAACATCGCCTTGACCTTGGCTTCGGAAAAGGCATTCCACAGGGCCACAGTATGAAGACCCGGTTTAGGAGCGATGGTTCCGGGCTTAAGGCCCCACTGCTTCTCAACCTGGGCGCGATGCTCGGGCTTCTTGATCAGGCGGCCGGCAGGCAGCAGGTGACAGAGTCCGCCGGTATCGCGAACACCGCCGCAGGCGTTGGGCTGTCCGGTAAGTGAGAACGGAGTTGCGCCGGGCTTGCCGATCTGGCCGGTGAGGAGATGGAGGTTGGACACCAGGTTATTGGCCCATACTCCGCGAATACGCTGGTTGAGGCCCATACACCAGAAAGACGTGGTTCCGGAAGCCTCTGCAAACATTTTGGCGATTCTTCTGATCTGGTCAGCTGGTACACCAGAGATTTTCTCAGCTTTTTCCGGAGAATAATCGGCAAGAAATTTTACATAGGCATCAAAGTCAACCTTCTTCTTGTCGCTGGTCATGAAACTTACATATTTGCCGTGGAAACGCGGGTTATCAATCTCTTCATTGATTATGACATGAGCCATTGCGTTCAATATGGCAAGATCGGTTCCGGGCTTAAAAGAGACATGCTCGTCGGCGATCCGACCGGTATTGGTCTTTCGCGGATCGACAACAATAATTTTCACATTTGGATCAGCCTGCTTGCGGGCGGCAACACGTTTAAATAAAACGGGGTGACACTCGGACATATTTGATCCGATGATAAAAAAGCAGGTGGCTGCATCAATATCCTTATAAGACCCGCAAGGCTCATCTTTACCAAAAGTCGTCACATAACCGCCAACGGCAGAAGCCATACAGAGACGAGGATTTCCTTCCACGTTGTTGGATCCCAGACCGGCTTTGAAGATCTTTGAGGCCAGGTAGGTTTCCTCGGTCAGGCACTGACCGGAACCGTAATAGGCAACCGACTCGGGACCGTGATCCTTGATGGCACCCTTGAATTTAGAGGTGACAAGACTCATTGCCTCATCCCATGATGCCGGCTCAAGCTTGCCGTTTTTACGAATGTATGGCTGGGTCACCCTGTCCTTGGAATAAACAATGGGTGGCATGAGAGCCCCTTTGAGACAGAGGAATCCTTTGTTATGGTTGTTGGGATCACCTTTGACGGTCACAACCTTGCCGCCTTTGATGCCAACCATTACACCACAGCCTGTCCCGCAGAAACGACAAACCGATTTGACCCACTCATCCGGCTCATTAGCAGCAGCTTTAACGACCGTGGTCAGCGGACCACCAATTGCCGCTAAGGCGGATGCTGCAGCCGCTGTCTTGAGTACTTCCCTTCTGGTGACTCTCATAGTTTTGCTCTCCTTTAAAAAAGGGTTTTTAGTTGCCCCTACCAACTGACGGAGGAACTTTTAGCGAACCGCTGAACAACCGGTTCAACCTGATGGCGGCTATCTAGAAACTTTGTTCGAATTCACACAACGAGGAGTCAGAACAAAAGGCCCTTCATAGACAACCACTGACCAAAAAACATCTGCATTCTGCAGAGTCTAATTACTTTTACTTTCCGACTTCTTATACGCCTCGTGGTGCATGGAATTCTGATGAAAAGGATGGCACTCGTAACAATTCGGCTCAACACCGAACTTCTTTTCCATCCGGATCATCGCAGGCTCGTGACACTTGCGGCAGACACTTTTGGCGTCCGGTACAACCGCAAAGGGAATAGACCCCTTTCCATCGGGCTGGCCGTGACAGACGAAACACTTCATCAGGGCAACCCCATGCTTGGACTCATACCAGTTCTGGGCCACACGAGGTGTTACCTTTTTGTGACACTCGTAACAGTCGGCAGCGTCATCGGGTGCCTTGAGGTGTTTGACAGATTCAGCCGAGGCCCATGTAGCGGCCAGACTAAGAACAAAGACAGCAACCGCCAGGCAGGCCGACCGTTTCCCCAAAATCAATGATTTATTGAATCGTTTCATTATTTGGACCCTCCTTTTTCAGCCGGCGCATAAGGATTCTCTGCAAGTTTCTTGGCAAACTCAGCACGTAACATTAAATCCTTATCAAATACAGGGAGGTGGCCAACATTGACATGACAACCCTGACACGTTTTTCTCGTTGTACCGTTTTTACCCAGGAACGCATCATGGGCCAGACCGCCGATTATTGAAATCGGTTCACCTTTGGCATTTTGCTTCAAATCTTTATGACAGGTCTGACACTTGGCGGTCAGGTCTGTTTTACGGGCATTAGTCTGCATCTTACGACGATCAAACGTACCGGGTTGAAATATTTTCTTGTCGTAATATTCATCCCGGGCGTAATAGTTGGTCAGGGGATTAAAATGGAACTCATGACACTGCTCACAGCTGATTTCCTTTTTATCCTTATCAAATGCGTGGGAGGAATTTTTCAGCTCATGCTGATACATCTTCACATCGTGGCAACGCATACACTCTTCAACGGCAGGCCTGTCTCCCGCTGCAGCAGAGGATGCACTCAGGGCCAATGCCAGGCCGAGAGAACCAACAAGGCCGGCCCAATTCATCAAATATTTCTTTTTCATACGCCTGCTCCTTAATGAACTCTTTTTCTCCATGGTAAAAAGCTGATTAGAACTTCAGTCTCATTAACAGCCGGTGGCAGAAAGCCAAGTGTCGCTCAACCATTCGGTACAGTGCAAGGAGGAGGAAGCGCTATACGAAGAGGAATTCCGTTTAAGCATTGTACAAAGTCCAAATGGCCAGACTTACAGATTCCTGACTTCCTGCAACCGACTGTTATGAATCGCTCAATTTTTCAGACCCAGGTCAACTCTATATGAAGGTTGGCCAAAGTAAATTAATTTAAGATAGCGTTCAATCTTGCAAGTTACATTCCACCTTGCTTTTTTCAACATTAGCGAGAATAATCACCACTAAGTCAAAAAATCGCTACCTCGAGGTAACGAATCCGCCACATTAATGCTACCGAATGGTATCAAGATAAAGGTCGATTTTTTTACCGACTCCATTTCTTGTATCACAGGGAGATCGAAATATGAAAAATCTTTTTAAAGATTTTATTTCCTCAACACTCAAACATCTCTTCTCCTTTTTCAGGTGGCTGGATGGCACATTTTCCCTCCGACTCAAGTTCATTGTAGCCATTGGCGCCATCATCTCCGTCTCATACATGACCCTGCTCTACCGAACCTCTGTGGTCGATAATGAGCTGATCATTCTCCAGGCCGAACAACAGGCCCGCATGCTCTACAACCAGATTCTCATTACCAGGCAGTGGGTTTCGGAACACAACGGCCTCTTTGTCATCAAACAGGAGGGAGTGGAGTCCAACCCCTTCCTTGACCTGCCTGTAATGAAAGACGAGACTGGGAATGAGTATGTGATGCGTAATCCGGCCATGGTCACCAGGGAATTATCAGAATATTCACACCAGAAAGGCCTGGGCAGCTTTCGCGTCACCAGTCTTGATCCGGTGAACCCTGCAAATACACCGGATAATTATGAAAAACAGTGCATGATCTACTTCAACCACGGCGCCCCCGAATCCATCGACATCAGAGACAGCCCCGATGGACGGGTCGTTCGCTATATGGCTCCATTAAACGTCAAGGACTCATGTCTTGGCTGTCATGCCCAACACGGCTACAA
>JBDLID010000112.1:0-9904 GCA_039715055.1 Thermodesulfobacteriota bacterium
TGCGGCAGTGATAATTTTGTCAAAGAAGAGGATATTCTCGACGTCTGGTTCGACTCCGGTACCAGCCATGCCGCGGTTTGTGAGGTGCGTGACGAACTTTCCTGGCCCGCGGATCTGTACCTGGAGGGCAGCGACCAGCATCGCGGCTGGTTCCAGAGCTCACTGCTGACCTCAGTTGGAACCCGTGGTCGTGCACCATTTAAGGGGGTTCTGACCCACGGTTACGTGGTTGACGGCCAGGGCAAAAAGATGTCCAAGTCCATCGGCAATGTCGTGGCGCCGGGTGAGGTGATCGAAAAATTCGGTGCCGAGATTCTCCGTCTCTGGGTCTCAAGCGAGGATTACCGGGACGATGTCAAGGTTTCCGATGAGATCCTCAAACAGGTGGCTGACGCCTACCGCAAGATGCGAAACACCATCCGTTACCTGCTCGGTAATCTCCATGACTTTGATCCGGAAAAACATACGGTATCCGACGATCAGCTGCCGGAGCTTGACCGCTGGGCTCTGGCCCGTTACGAGGAGTTCAAGGAGAAGGTGCTGCGCTCCTATGAAACCTTTGAGTTCCATACCGTTTTTCACTCACTCCATTATTTCTGCGGCACTACACTCTCGGCCTTCTACCTCGATATTCTCAAGGACCGGCTCTACTGTTCGGGCACCGATTCAGCTGATCGCCGTTCAGCGCAGACCGTGATGTACGAGGTTCTTGACGGGCTGCTCCGCTTGATGAGCCCCATTCTCAGTTTTACCGCGGCCGAGTCGTGGGAACATCTTAAGGGTCTTGAACAGAAGGCTCCACTTTCACAGTCGATATTTTTCAGCGAGTTTCCCGAAATTGTTTCCAGCAGACGTAACAGTGAGCTCGAAGCCCGCTGGGAGAAACTGATGGCGGTTCGTTCCGAGCTGACCAAGGCACTGGAAGGGGCGAGGCGGGAAAAAATCATCGGCCACCCCCTGGAGGCAGAGGTGCTGCTCAAGGCGGAAGGGCAGTGGCAGGAGTTCATCGGCTCTGAATGGGATACCTTAAAAGAGATCGCCATTATCTCAGAGTTGACTCCCTGTGACGATTTCCCAGCCCTTGAGCTTGATCCCATGCAGTCCGAGGAGATCGAGGGACTGACAGTCGGGGTACGCCCGGCCCGGGGTGAGAAGTGTGAGCGATGCTGGACCCGATCAACTACGGTGGGCGAGCAGAGTGACCATCCCCAGTTATGCAGCCGCTGTTTCACAGTGGTCAATACAATGGTTTAGGTTCTGTGCGCTTACTTTTTCTAGCCATTGGCGTCGTCGGTCTCGACCAGCTCACCAAGAAGTGGGTGGTCGACTCTTTTGCCCTTTATGAATCCAGAGAAATCTTCCCCGGTTTTTTTAACCTGACCTATCTGACCAACAAGGGGGCGGCATTCGGCTTTCTTGCCGGTGTGGATTCGGCCTGGCGCCACTGGTTTTTTATCGTCGTGGCGACGGTTGCACTTGTCGTTCTTACCTATGCCTGGTTCCGCCTCAGACATATTCATCGGCTCTACCCAGTGGCATTGGCGCTTATCGGCGGTGGTGCCGTTGGAAATCTCATTGACCGGGTCAGGCTTGGTTCAGTGGTCGATTTTCTCGACGTCTATGTCGGAACATACCACTGGCCCGCCTTTAATGTTGCCGACTCGGCAATCACCATTGGCGTCGGAGTGTTTATCCTGGCCAACCTGCTTGAAGAAAAAGATCGAAAAGCCCAGATCAAAGTGAAACCATCAACAGCTGAAAGCTGAAAGGATATTGAGTTATGAAAACAGCAGTTCTTTTTCCCGGCCAGGGGTCTCAGTTTGTCGGCATGGGCCGTGAATTTATTGAAAGTGACAGTGATTGTGCATCCGTTATGGAGATGGCGGAGTCGGTCTGTGATTTTCCCCTGCGTCAAATATGTATGGAAGGGCCCATGGAGGAGCTGACCCGGGCTGTTCACCTTCAGCCGTCCATCACGGTCACCAACCTCATCTGTTTTAAGGCCCTTGAAAAGGCATGGGCAAACCGTTCGCCGATCAGCTACTTTGCCGGTCACAGCCTTGGCGAATACTCCGCCATGTGCGGTGCCGGAGTGATATCGGTGGAAGACACCATTCGGTTGGTCAGCAGGCGTGGAGCGCTCATGGAGCGCGAGGGACAGAAAAATCCGGGAGCCATGCGGGCAGTACTTGGGTTGACCATTGAACAGGTGGAGGAGCTGATTGGTGGTTATGACGGTGAGGGTGATATCACGGCGGCCAATCATAACACCGAACTGCAGATTGTTATCTCCGGCCATGCGGCCGCCCTTGACGTTGTTGGTGCGGCGGCTGAGGAACTGGGGGCAAGGGTGATTCCGCTTGCGGTCAGTGTGGCCAATCACAGCCCGCTGGTGGCTGATGCGGTACCCGATTTTGCCGCATTCATGGCCGATATCGATTTTTCCGCTCCGCAGACGCCGCTGCTCTTCAACGTGACCGCTGCTGAGGAAAAAGACAGCCAGAAGATCAAAGAGATCATGGCATCGCAGATCGCCTCGAGGGTCCGCTGGTACGAGTCTATCTCAAAGATGATCGATGACGGCGTCGATACATTTATTGAGGTTGGCCCCAAAACGGTTCTCAAGGGCATGATCCGCAAGATTGCTCCCAAGGGCTACGACTATCAGGCCTTGCAGTTTGATACCCCTGAGGGGTTGGAAAAGGTTCTGGCTAAACTGGACTGAGCATGACAGATTGCCGTTACTCAAAGGAAATCGACGCTCATCTCGGTCGGCTGAAATCAGGCGAACTGCTGGACTTTGAAACAGCGTACAGCCTTGGCCGTAACGAGCCTGTGAGTGATCTCTGCGGAGCTGCTGATGATCTGCGGCGTCACTTCCATGGAGATAGCTTTGATCTCTGCTCCATCATCAACGCCCGTTCCGGCAACTGTTCCGAGGACTGCCGCTATTGTGCCCAGTCGGCCCGCTACACCACCGGGGCTGAAAGCTACCAGCTGATCGCTGACGATCTGGCCCTTGAACAGGCTCTGGAGAATGATTCCGCCGGGGTCGACCGGCTCTCCCTGGTCACTGCCGGACGAACGGTCTCCACCAGTCAGCTCAGGGAACTGGCCACTCTTTACCGGCTGATGGAGGCCCGCACCGATCTCCTGTTCTGTGGTTCCTTAGGCCTTCTTGACCGAAAAAAAGCCGAGCAGCTTCGTTCCATGGGAGTGATTCGCTATCACTGTAACCTGGAGAGCTGCCGGGAGTTTTTCCCCTCCATCTGCACCAGCCACAGCTGGGAGGACAAGGTGGAGACACTGAAGATTGCAAGAGACGCCGGGATGGATCTCTGCTCCGGCGGCATCATCGGCATGGGGGAGAGCTTCTCCCAGCGACTTCAGCTGGCCTTTGAGCTCCGGGAGCTTGATGTCCTTTCCATCCCGGTCAATATCCTCACCCCCATCCCCGGTACGCCGCTGGGTGATCTGGCTCCGCTGTCCACCGATGAAGTCCTGCGTACTGTGGCCATGTTCCGGCTTATCAATCCACAGGCCGTGATCCGTCTGGCCGGTGGCCGCAATCAGCTTGACTCTGACCAGTACCGCTGCTTTACAGGCGGTGCCAACGGTGCCATTGTCGGCAACTACCTCACGACCGCCGGCAACAGCCTGGATGGCGATATTGCTGAAATAGGCGCACTGGGCTTTACCTTCCGCCGCCGAGAGCCGGATAATGGCTGATTCTGCCAATCTCGACTTTGACCGCCGCCATCTCTGGCACCCCTATACCTCCATTGAAAATCCGTTGCCGGTCTACGAGGTGGAATCGGCCGAGGGAGTACGTATCCGGCTGGCTGACGGCCGGCAACTTATCGACGGCATGGCCTCCTGGTGGTCGATGATCCACGGCTACAACCATCCGGTCCTGACAGAGGTTCTGCAGGAGCAGGCCGCAAAGCTCTGTCACGTCATGTTCGGCGGTCTTACCCATGAACCGGCGGTGAAACTCGGCCGGCTGCTGGTTGATCTTAGCCCAGCCGGGCTCGACCGACTCTTCTTTGCCGATTCCGGCTCGGTGGCGGTTGAGGCAGCCATGAAGATGGCCATCCAGTATTTCCATGCTGCAGGAAGCCCTGAAAAAAGTCATTTTCTCACCATCCGCTCCGGCTATCACGGTGATACCTTCCACGCCATGTCGGTCTGCGATCCTGTCACCGGCATGCACACCGTTTTCTCGAAAGTTCTGCCGAAATATTATTTTGCCGATCGGCCCCAGTGTTCATTTTATGAGGACTGGGACGAATCCGACATCAGCTCCTTTGCTGACCTGATCGTAAAGCATCACCAAAAACTCTGTGCGGTGATCCTCGAACCCATTGTCCAGGGAGCGGGCGGTATGCGTTTCTACCACCCCCAATACCTGAGGCGCGTTCGGGAACTCTGTGATCAATACAACGTGCTGCTCATCGCCGATGAGATCGCCACCGGTTTTGGCCGCAGCGGGCGACTTTTTGCATGTGAACATGCAGGCATCAGTCCGGATATCATGTGCCTCGGCAAGGCGCTCACCGGGGGGTGCATGACGCTTGCCGCAGTGCTTACCACTGCTGAAGTGGGACGAACTATCTCAAAGGGGGAACCTGGAGTTTTCATGCATGGCCCCACCTTCATGGCCAATCCCCTGGCCTGCCGGGTGGCAGAGGCCTCCATCCGCCTGCTTCTCGAGTCCAACTGGCAGGAGCGGGTCAATGCACTTGAAAAGGGTTTGGTAAAGGGACTTGGACCGGCTGAGACCATCAACGGTGTCGCAGATGTCCGGGTGCTTGGCGGGATCGGGGTGATTGAGCTTGAAAGGGAGGTAAATATGGGACGCGCCCAGAAGGCTTTTGTTGATCGCGGAGTGTGGGTGCGGCCGTTTGGCCGGCTGATCTATGTGATGCCGCCATACTGTATGGTAGCCGATGACCTTGCAGCGGTGACCAGCGCCATGGTCGAGGTGGCTGCCCTGGAGGTCTCTTGATGAGCGGGGACTTTTCAGAGCAGATCAAAAACCTGGAGGAAAAGGGGCGGCTGCGCAGTCTCAACCCCCTCGAACAGAGGCAGGGGTGTAAAGTCAGCTATCAGGGCCGGGAGTTTCTTAACCTCACCTCAAACGACTATCTCGGCCTTGCCGCGGACAGGGCGCTGCTGAGACAGTTCTATCAAGGTCTTGACGCAGATGGCTCTGCAGAGAGCTACGCACTGGGTTGCGCGTCATCAAGGCTGCTCAGCGGCGACACTCCCCTGGCCCATGAATTGGAACAGTGTCTGGCCGAAAGCTATGACTTCCCAGGCTGTCTGCTTTTCAATTCAGGCTATCACGCCAATATCGGTATCCTGCCGGCCCTTTGTGGAAAAGGCGATCTTGTTCTCTCTGACAAGCTGAATCATGCCTCTATCCATGACGGGCTCAAGCTGACTGCGGCCGACCATAAACGATTCAACCATGGCGATATGGAGCAGCTCGGTTGGCTGCTGGAAAAACATAGAGATCAATACGACCGGGTAGTGATCGTCTCAGAATCAGTTTTTTCCATGGACGGAGATGTTGCCGATCTGGGCGAGCTGGTTGAGTTGAAGAAACAGTACCGGGTGATGCTCTACCTCGATGAGGCCCACGGTATCGGGGTGCACGGGCAGAGAGGGTTGGGCCTCGGCGAAGCAACAGGGCTGCTCCACGAGATCGATCTGTTCGTCGCCACCTTTGGCAAGGCATTGGGGGCGGCAGGTGCCTTTGTCCTCTGTTCCCGTGAGATCCGTCAATACCTGATCAACCACTGCCGGTCACTCATCTTTTCCACGATCCTGCCGCCGGTGGTTCTCAACTGGAATCTCTTTGTCTTTAAACAGATGATGGAGATGACTGGGCAGCGTGAGCATCTAGCAGAACTTGCTGGGAAATTACGAAAAGAGCTTGTCCGCTGTGGTCTGCAGACCAGGGGGGCAACTAATATTGTGCCGGTGCTGCTCGGTGAGGATCGGCTTGCCGTACAGCTGGCAGAACAGCTGCGCAATGAGGGGTACCTGATCTTCCCGGTCCGGCCGCCTGCCGTACCGGAAGGTTCCGCCCGCTTCCGGTTGTCACTGACCGCTGACATGAGCTGGCAGGACCTGGCAGGACTGCCGACCCGAATCGCTGAACTGAAACAGGCGCTATGATCTGGAAGTGGCTTCACCGGGAAAACCGCGATCAACTCATCCTCTTCTGTAACGGCTGGGGGATGGATGAGACCCCGTTTGTCCCCCTCAAATCCCGGGATTATGATGTGCTGATGCTTGCCAACTATGGTGATCTTGCGACCGGTCCCGATTTTGGCCAGGTTTTTTCAGCCTACCGCAGCTGCAGCCTGGTTGGCTGGTCCATGGGGGTCTGGGCTGGTCAGCAGCTTTTTGGAGCCAGAGAGGAACTCTTTGTTCGGGCCGTTGCAGTCAATGGAACGCTTTACCCGAGGGATGACCGATACGGTATTCCTGAAAAGATTTTTGATGCGACCATGGAAGGGTGGAACGAGGCTGCCAGACTCAAGTTTTACCGGAGGATGTGCCGAAACAAAGAGCTGAGCGAACGTTTTCTAGCCAATCAGCCCACCCGTGGTATCGACGACCAGCAGCGGGAACTGGTCTTGCTGCAGAATCAGCTTCGTACATCTAAACCCTCATCACCGCTGTTTACCGATATCATCATCTCCGATAAGGATTTTATTATCCCCACCGTTAACCAGTACAACTTCTGGAAAGAGGGTAACATCACAGAGATCGAGGGTCCCCATTTTCCTTTCTACAGCTATGATTCCTGGGATGGGGTAATTGGATTTTAGAGCGTTGGTGTGTGGGAACCCTGGGCCAGTTTGCCGAAGATAAATAGAATGGCCTCAGGATCAAAGGGCTTGGCCATGTAGTCATCCATTCCTGCAGTGAAACACTCTTCTCTGTCACCGCTCATGGCATTGGCTGTCATGGCGATAATGGGAATGTGGCCTCCGTGCAAATGGGCAGCAAGTTTTTTCGCCAGTTCTTCATCCAAATCCTCCAGCTGCCTGCCGCATTCTGCGCTGCGGATGATTCTGGTGGCGGTCAGACCGTCCATAACCGGCATCTGCACATCCATCAAAACCGCGTCAAAGTCATGTTCAAGGAGAAGGGTCAGGGCGTGGAGGCCGTCATTGGCCTCAATGATCCGGTGCTGCCCTTTTTCCAGGACCATCCTTGCCAGGATCCGGTTCGGTTCATTGTCCTCAACAAGGAGAAGAGACATGGGAGGGACTTGCGGAAGCTTGACCTGGTCAGCCTTTTCAGCCACCGGCAGATCCCCGGGATCACACCGTCCGGCTGAAAGGGTGAAGGAGAAGGTGCTTCCAAGCCCAGGTCCGGAGTCCACAGTAATATCTCCGCCCATGAGCTGACAGAGCTGTCGACAGATGGCCAGGCCAAGTCCCGTGCCGCTGAATGCCCTTGTTGCACTGTTGTCTTCCTGGGAAAACGGATCAAAGATATGGAGCTGTTTATCAAGTGAGATGCCAATGCCGGTGTCCCGTACCCTGAATTCGAGCAGACTGACCTCGTCATCTGAGTAGAGAAGGTCAACAAATAGTTCTATCGACCCTTTTTTCGTGAACTTGACGCTGTTGCTGAGCAGGTTGAGCAACACCTGTCTCAACCGCAGTGTGTCGCTTTTGATCACTCGTGGAACCTCAGGTGAGATTGTGCATCCCAGCCTCAGTCCCGTGTCCTTGTTCTCCATGAGAACGTTGATTGTTCTAAATGCTGATTCAACCGTTTTATAGAGGTCAAAAGGTTTGTTTGTAATTTTCAGCTCACCGGCCTCTATCTTTGAAAAATCGAGGATATCATTGATGAGGGAAAGGAGGTTTTCTGCCGAGCTCCAGATCATATCCAGGTGGGAGCGCGTATCCTGGTCGAGTTCGTTTTCAAGGGCGAGGTGGGTTCGACCGATGATGGAATTCATCGGTGTCCTGATTTCGTGGCTCATGTTGGCCAGAAAATTACTTTTGGCCTGATTGGCTGCTTCGGCCTTTCTGACAGCCTGGTTAAGCTCTTTCGTGCGTTCCTCAACACGTTCAACAAGCTGCTCACGTTCCCGGCCGAGCAGCCTGTGCGCATTCTCAAGTTCGAGGAGGGTGGACTGGATGGACTGATTTTTTTCGTTCAGCTCCTGGGAGGTCAGCTCCAGGGTGTTCTCAAGAAACCTTCGTTCCCTGTCGTTGTTGATATATGTTTCGTCAACCATCTCAAGAAGTCGTTGCTCTGTGTCGGAGAGTTGGTCAATGGAGACTCCCTTACCGTAAATAAGATTTAACTGTCGTTTAAGAAGGCGGTGCATAATCAGTCTTCATACAGCGTTGTTAAGGTCATCGTCTGATTATGCAGGCGGCAGTTTGCCGGTTCATTTCGAAAGGGGGCAATTTCACCATAGGAGTAAAATCCAGCCAGCTGGACATCTTTGCCGAGGACCCTATCAATGATTTCAAGTTCCTCTTCAATCAGGTCGTGCATGACCACGCGTCGGCCGACGCAGGAGACAATCAGGCCAAGTCCCCGCCTGTCCTTGACCTGGACAATATCTTTGGCCGCGATGCCTGCACCATCGATCAAAATATCGAGATCGGGCTTCATCAGACGGGCGGTATAGCCTTCCGGGATATCACCGGCAAAGGTAATGGATTCCTGGTCCTCATCAATGGCCAGCAGGGTGCGGATCACCTCATCGGCCTCGCCATCGGACTTGATGCTGAGTGGGAAACGCATGCCGGAAAGAGGCAGGCCGTCAGCAAATTCACCGAGATACTCTTTGTAAAGTTTAAGAGCTGGCTGACCATCGAGTTCAAACAGGACATTGCCCGAGGACTTCGTTACCAGTCGATACGGGCCAAAGGCACTCCAGCCAGCGTAGCAGCCGGTGGAAATGGTCAGCCCTTCACCGTAAAAGCCGACAGCAACAATCATGTTCTGGCGTGCCGGTTCATCTGCCACAATCCAGGTCTCCTGGAAGCGGTCACCATCACCGGCCATGCCGCCTGAGATGGTGAAAGATCCCTCTGCCCGGTTTAGTCCACGGATTAATTCCGAACCGTTGACATTGAGCCCGTCGGACATCACGAAAACATGCTTGAGATCGTCCTGGCTCAGCTGGTTAACCATCTCTAAAGAGAGCGTTTCAATATCATGCCCCGATGAGATGTCGGCTTTACTGATCCTGATTGATCCATTTTTAAGGTGGACCGCCACCGCCACCACCGGATCTGTGGAGATTTCAGCTTTAAGTATATTGCCCGAAGAACTTGCGCCGACAATATGGGCATTGGGATAGAGCTGCCTGAGTGCGTCAAAACTCTCTTTTGTCCTCAGGACATCTGAGTCGCCGAACAGAAATACGGCGGAGGCATCCTGGCTGGAGTTGATCTCACGGTTTATCAGAGCCCAGCCATCAACGTTGTATCGAAGTGTATCGATAAGCATAATTTTCCTCCATCAGGGGCTGCCGCAGCAGCAACAGGTGATTACCGGTTTTCTCCGGGAACGAATTTGACTGAATAGCGATACGGTATAATACTAGGAAACAAGGCCGATTTTCAACAATAATATGAGTTGTTATTGTTTGTCTTTCTGGCGAAGGGGGACTGGTGTCTTTCAGTTACATAAGCTTTTTTGCTGCACTTTCAGGTTATCTATCCCTGCAGGTGGCAGTATGTTCCGGGCTATGTCTATTTCATTGATTTTTGTAGTGCGGTTAAGCAATGAAAAGTTAAGCATCAATTTTCCTCTTTTTCATCCATGACTGTTGATATACAATGTCTGGTAGCTGGTCTTATGCAACAGGATGGACCGCAGGTGGTGCTGCGAATGCGGCAATGAGACA
>JBDLID010000113.1:0-9784 GCA_039715055.1 Thermodesulfobacteriota bacterium
GCTTCTGGGCCCCTACTCCTCGGGACTTACAGGCAGCATCATGCCTCTGCTGGAAGAAAACAGCTTCCCGCTCCTGGCCTCAGGAGCCGCCTCAGACAACCTGTGGCAGCAGGGATACCGTTATCTGTTTGGAATCTTCAGCCCGGCAAGCCGCTACGCGGTCGGATTCCTTGAGATGATTGCAATGAAAGACATGACCCGCCTGGCCATTGTCTCAGCCGATGACTCGTTTTCCACCGTGATGGCCGCTGGAACCAAAAAGTGGGCCGAGCGGTTCGGCCTGGAGGTCATCATGAAACTGGGCTTTAAAAAAGGGACACGGGACCTGACGGCCATTGCCCAGAAACTGGCACCCGCCAAAGTGGACGCGCTGGTTGTATGCGGCCATTTCAACGAGGCCCTGGACATGCGCCTGGCCCTGAAAAAAACAAACTATCAGCCCAAGGCCTATTTTGCCTCAATCGGTCCGGCCATGCAGAAGTACCGGGATATGCTGGGGGAAGATGCCGAACTTTCTTTTTCCTCATCCCAATGGGAACCCAGTCTGACCTACAGGCCGGAAGACAAAAAGGTTTTTCTCCTTCCCTTCCGGGAGAAGTACGGCGTAGAGCCATCGTATCATGCCGCTGATGCCTTTGCCGCCGGCCAGATCCTTGCCGCGGCAGTGGAAAAGGCCGGGACTCTGGATCGTAAAAAGATCCGGGATACCCTGTCATCCATGAACTATGTGTCTATTATCGGACGCTACGGTGTAGACAAGACCGGCCTGCAAACCCGCCATTTTCCAATTAACATCCAGTGGCAGCAGGGCACCAAAAAAATTGTCTGGCCTGAAGAGCTGTCAACCGCTCAACCTCAGTTCAGTTCCCCTGTCCCTGCGGCCAAATAACAACACAACAGGGATACCATATCCAATGTTGCCGGGACAGGTCCTTGAAAAATTGACAGGACAGCAACCAGACTCCACTCACATTCACCCCATTGTCTGCAAATGACATCAACCAGCACATTCACCAGGCGCCTGGCCTTTAAAATTATCAGCCCGATCATTCTGATCATAGCTACCCTGGCCATTGTTCTGTTTCTCATGTTCAACTCGATGATCACTGCTATTGTTCATGATAATGCCGCCAATGACATGGAAGGGCTGGCCCATGATGTCTTTGCCATCTGTGACCAGGGGTTGGAGGATCTTGCCCGAAAGGGGCAGTCAGGTAATCCGGTAGCGCTGAGAATCAAGAAGGCATTGACCGTGGGACTGATAGAGGATTTCATCCGTGCCGAACGCCTTGTCGGTCTTATCCTCGATAACGACCGTGAGATATGGCGTTCAAAGGAATTCCCCCGGCTGGACAGCGATAGATGGCTGCGCCTGCCGTCAAATAAGACGGTCACCTGGAATGATGACACCTCTGAACTGTATGTCTATTCCATACAGTTTGAACCGTGGGACAGAAAAATTGTTCTTGCCAGAAACCAGCAGGAATATTCCCAGCCTGTTCAACAGCTGCACACCTTCTTTATATCCATGGGGATCCTGATGCTTCTTGGCATTGTTATCCTGTTTTTTTACCTGTACCGCAACGTCCATCGTCCGCTGGGGGCGATCATTGATGATGTGAGAAAAAACCACACTCCAGGTTACAGCGGGGTTGTTGAGTTTGAATTTCTTGCCCAGCGTATCGGACTCATGATGCACTCGCTGAAAGAAAAAACCGAACAGGCCGAACAGGCCAACCAGGCCAAATCCATATTTCTGGCAAACATGAGCCACGAAATCCGTACGCCGATGAATGGTATTATCGGAATGACCCGCCTTGCCCTGGATTCCGAATTGAATCAGGAGCAGCAGAAATATCTCAACAACATCAAGGTCTCGGCAGACGGTCTCCTTGGCCTCCTCAATGACATCCTGGATTTTTCCAAGATAGAGGCCGGCCAGCTGCTGCTGGAAAACTACAATTTCAACCTGCTGACCATGCTGGACAACATTACATCGATGATGACTTTTGGTGCTGAAGAAAAAGGGCTTACGATGTCCATGCAGTATGACCCGGCCGACCTGCCCGTATTTGTCCGTGGTGATGAGCTTCGTTTGCGGCAGATTCTGGTGAACCTTATCGGTAACGCCATCAAGTTCACCCAGCAAGGCTCCATCACCCTACAGGTTGTTCAAAAAGCTGTGAAGACGGGACACCCCACGCTCCACTTCACGGTGACGGATACAGGTATCGGCATTCCACCGGCCAAACAGGCGGCTGTCTTCTCCAGTTTCAGTCAGGCCGATTCGTCAACGACTCGAGAATTCGGTGGTACCGGACTCGGCCTGACCATCAGCAGGCAACTGGTCGAAATGATGGGCGGCCGGATCTGGTGCGAGAGTATCGAAGGGAGCGGTACCAGTTTTCACTTTACCGTGGCTCTTGAGCCCGGGGAGGAACAGAAGGTAATCAAACAACCGGACAGGCTGGAGTCAACGGTAACCAACCTGTCCATTCTCCTGGTGGAAGACAATGAAATGAACCGCGATCTGGCCGGCATGATTCTTGAGCAAGACGATCACCGGGTGTTGACCGCGGAAAATGGCCTGCAGGGCCTGGAGATGCTAGGCAACCAGGATGTCGACATCATCCTGATGGATGTCAATATGCCGGTCATGGACGGCCTGACAGCCACTCGTATTATCCGGTCCGGTGAGACCGGTCTGGGCCTGGCCGATTTTGACCTCCCGCAGTCACTGATGGAAAAGCTTGAAAAGTGCTGTCGCGGGAAACATGTTCCCATTACGGCCATGACCGCCAATGCCATGGAAGGTGACCGGGAGAAATGTCTGGCCGCGGGAATGGACCACTACCTGACCAAACCCATTGCCCCAAATGCGATAAGGGCTCTGTTTTCAGATATTTTTCAATCAGGTGGTGATAGTTAATCACAGATCGAAGCCGCTGCAGAAGAGCCTCCTACAAAGCCGCTCTGGCGGCCTTGGTCAGCCTCCAGAACTCGTTCACCTGCGGTTTTTCCATACTCCTGCGCCCGGCACAGATACCAATCACAAAGGGCGCCAGCTCATCGGGCCGCTGCAGCACCTCAACCTGATCTCTGACCGGACTCTTTTCCAGCACCAGTTCCGGAACCACTCCGACACCAAAGCCCAGGCTGACCATGGCGATAATCGCCTCGTTGCCGGCCACCTCGGCATAGATGTTGGGCACAATTTTTCGTTGCTGCAGCCAGTGATCCAGTCGTTCCCGACCGAGCCCGAACTCCGCCATGACCTGAGGGGTTCTGTTCCAGTCAATCTCCTTGTTCCTGAAAACTACAATTTCCGGAAAACTTCGCGGCCCGATACAGACCAGCGGGGTCTCCATGATTGCCATGGAAATAAGGCGTTCGGGAAACGGGTCGGGCAGGGCGGCAATAACCATATCGAACTCCCGGTTTTCGAGACGCTCCAGGGCCAGGGCTGCGTCTCCGGTGGCAAGCTTGATATGAACCCGAGGGTGGGCGGAACGAAAATCCTCAAGGATGGCCGGAAGAATGGAATAGGCCGCTGTGACTGAACAGTAGAGGGAAAGCTCACCTGTCAATTCATCCTCACAGGACAGCTGGTTCTGCATCTGCTCCCAGCGGTTGAGAACATCATCGGCATATTCACGGAAAATTCTTCCTGCCGCAGTGAGCTCCACCGAACGGTTGTCCCGGTAAAAAAGTGGTTCCCCCACCTCTTCTTCCAGGCGCTGGATCGTCCTTGTCAGCGTCGAAGGAGTTACATGACAACTCCTGGCACTCTTGCCAAAATGAAGGGTCATTGCCAGGTGTTTAAAGAGCTTCAGCTCCCTTGTATCCATATTGCTCCCCTGATATCTTGTATTGATACGGGCGTCGATCACTGCGCCCAAGGCCGGTCATGCCGACTCCCATTTCTGGACATCTGTTTTTTTAACAACTATGATCAAGGTTGACAAACCCGCAAAGTCATAACGTAATCCTCAACAGACAGAGACAAATGAGTAACCATCATGAGTTAATTGAAAAAATATTTGCCCGGATTGACCGGGTGATTTTAGGCAAACGGGAACAGGTCCAGCTTGCCCTCTGTTGTCTCTTTGGTCGCGGCCATCTCCTCATTGAGGATATCCCCGGCATCGGGAAAACAACGCTGGCCAAGGTACTGGCTGAAATCCTCGGCCTGGATTTCCGCCGCATCCAGTGCACCAGCGACATGCTGCCCGGCGACATCCTCGGTGTCTCAGTCTTTGAGCAGGAGAGCGGAACGTTCACCTTTCACCCGGGACCGATCTTCACCCAGGTACTGCTCTCCGATGAAATCAACCGCACCACCCCCAAGACCCAGAGCGCCCTGCTTGAGGCCATGGAAGAGCGACAGGTCACCATTGAGGGCAAGACCCGCCCCCTTGAGTCGCCTTTTTTCGTCATAGCCACTCTCAACCCCCTGGAGCAAGCCGGTACCTTTGCCCTGCCGGAATCACAGCTCGACCGTTTCTTGTTCCGCATCAAACTGGGCTACCCGGATCGTTCGTCAGAGTTTAAGCTCCTGCGTGAGGGCGGCGTTGATCGACAACGGGAAAACATAGAGCCGCTTCTCACCCCCGAAGAAGTGCTCCACTTCCAGCAGCTGGTGGATAAAGTCCATGTCTCCGACACCCTGGTCCACTATATCCAGGATATTCTCGAGTATACCCGCAGCTCACACAATTTTCATACCGGCCTCTCCCCCCGGGCCGGCCTCTCGCTTGCCAGGGCCGCCCAATCCTGGACATTTGTCAACGGCCGCGACTTCTGTCTGCCCGAAGATGTCCAGAAGGTGCTCCCCTTTGTCACAGCTCACCGGCTGCACCGGATTGATAATCAAGCCGAAATGACCCCGGACGAACTCATGGGCCTTCTTCTCACCGTTCCTGTTCCTCCATGAAAAGCCCTGTTGCCCGTCTTGCCGAGCTCTTCGGAAAACGGACATTCAACATGACTCGCCTCCCGTTACCCTGTATACTCAGCCGGCGCTTTACCATCCTGCCCACCCGCCACGGCTGGATATTTTTTGCCATTGTGCTCGCCATCCTGTTCGGCTCAACAAATCACAACATCAACCTTGGCTTTATCCTGGCCTTTCTCATCGCCGGGATGTCGTTTGTCTCTCTCATCCACTCGTATCGAAACCTTAGCGGCCTCACCCTGCTGTCAGCCCGGGCTGAGCCGGTTTTTGCCAGCCAGATGGCCTCTTTTAAACTGGGCCTGAAAAACCCGGGTCCGGCCAAGTGGTCCCTGACCTGCAAATTCAACCAGTCAGAGAACCAGACAACCATTGACCTGGAGGATGGTGAAAAAAAGAGCATCACCCTCTGTCACTCCGCAGATCAAAGAGGGTTGCTGAAACCACCTGCCATCGTCCTGTCCTCGACCTACCCGCTCGGTCTCTTCAGACTGCAATACAGGCTGCTGCCTGACATCTCCTGCCTGGTCTACCCCGCTCCTGTGGCAGGCCCCCCGATAACAAGCCATGAGCTGACAAGTGAAGATGGGGAAGGCCAGCACAGCGGTCCGGGAGTAGATGATTTCTCCGGCCTGAAGAACTATCAGCCGGGAGACCAGATCCAGCACCTTGCCTGGAAATCATTTTCCCGGGGACACGGCCTGCAGACTAAACTCTTTGAAGGCCAGAGAGGCAGCAGCATTTACCTGAAGCTGACAACGCTTCCGGGACGAGACATTGAATGGAAACTCTCCAGGCTCTGCCATATGATTCTCCAGGCCGAGTCACGCCAGCAGACTTATGGGCTCAAGGTTGGGTCCCATGTCATCGAACCTGCTGCAGGAGGTCTCCACAAAAAACAGTGCCTCCAGAAACTCGCCCTCTACGGCCGGGAGGAGAAGTGATGTCAGGCAACCACCGTCCGCTGCCGATCCTTGCCGTGGTGGTGGTCTGCACCCTGCCTCACTTCTTCAACGTTATCCTCTGGGTGGCCTTTGTCTGCCTGCTCCTCTGGGGGTATTGCGCAGGGATCGCCTACAGGGACTGGAAAAAACCGGCCAGAAATGTCACCCGAGTCCTTGTCGTACTCCTTGCCGCCCTCACCTTCATTACCCATGAGGGACTTTCCGTGGAGGCCTTTATAGCCCTGCTGGCCCTGATGATTTCCATCCGCCTCCTGGAAGATCAGGAGCGAAAAGACCGGATGATTACAGTCATCCTCTGTTATTTTCTCATAGTTGCCGGGCTTCTCTTCAATGATTCCATCATTGCAACGCTCTATATGCTGTTTGCTGTTTTCTGCACCACCACAGCAATGATTCATATCAATCTCCCCCAAAGAGGTCTGCTCCAGGCATCAAAGCTGTCAGCCACACTCCTGGCTCAGGCTGCGCCGGTCATGCTGATCATGTTCCTGGTATTTCCGAGAATCCAGGGCGGCATCTGGGCCAAAAATCCGCTGAGTTCCGCCCGCACCGGGTTTTCTGATGAGATCGCCTTTGGTCAGGTCGCAAGCCTCGCCCAAAGCAGTGATGTGGCCTTCCGCGTTGAATTTGATAAAATCATACCGCCCGGAAACCAACTCTACTGGCGGGCAATTGTTCTCTGGGAATTTGACGGCATCACCTGGCGCAGGGGTAAACGACGCCAGTGGAGTCCCCCATCGCTGGACAAAACAGCTCAGCAGGTCACTTACACCATCACCCTGGAACCGCATAACCAGCACTGGCTGGTTACCCTTGAACTTCCAGCCGAGCTTGATGTACGACGGACCTGGCTGCTTTCCGACTACTCAGCGTATATCTGGCGACCGGTTACCCAGCGAATCGCCTACAAAGGGACTTCCCTTCTCACCGACGCTTCCCTGTCCACAACACAATCCCTGGCAAGAGGCCTCCAGCTGCCTGCCGGTGGGAACCCTCTGGCCAGAAAACTTGGTGAGGCGTTGAAGGCCAGAGCTCAAAGCCCAGAGGATATCATTGGCCTCGGCCTGGATTACTTCAAGGAGAATGACTTTGTCTACACCACCTCACCGGGGACACTGGTCACTCCAGACTTTCTTAAAAAAAACAAGTCAGCAGACCTGGTTGATCGTTTTCTTTTTGACAGCCGCCGGGGATTCTGTGAGCATTTTGCCTGCTCATTTGCCTTTCTCATGAGAGCCGCAGGTATTCCTGCCCGGATCATTGGCGGTTACCAGGGAGGTACGACCAACCGATACGGCGGCTACCAGATTGTACGCCAATCCGACGCCCATGCCTGGTGTGAAGTCTGGCTGGCCGACCGCGGCTGGATTCGTGTGGATCCAACTGCCGCCGTTGCCCCCCAGCGGATACTGGGCGCAACCGGCGAAAACCTCCTATCCGAAAAAAACAACCGTTTCTGGTCACTTTTCAAATTCCAGGGACTCCAGGAACTGCTGGAACCGCTGACCGCCGGTTGGGATCTCATCAACAGCCGCTGGAACCGCCTCGTCATGGGCTACTCCGTCAATGAGCAGGTCAATCTCTACTCCCGTCTGGGAATCCGGCTCCAGCGAAGAGGAGATGTTCCCCTTCGCCTCGGCCTCTTTCTCGTCATCACCCTGCCCCTTCTCCTCCTGATCGGCTATCTCATTTCCCGCCGGAAAAAGTTGAGCGGGGACAGGACAAGTGCCTGCTGGCTGGAGTTCTGTGATAAACTGGGCAGGATCGATCTTGGAAGATCCCCATCCCAGGGACCATGGGACTACATGAACTATCTCCACAAAAAACGGCCTGACCTTGACCCGGAAGTACACAAAATCGTTAGGTCCTATATTTCACTGCGCTATGACAACCGTATCCAGGACGAAGAACTCAGCCGCCTGGAAAAACTCATCAAACAGTTCAGGCCTCCCAGGCAACCCGAGCTGTAGACCTTTTTCTCCGAAAAACCTTATCGTTACAAATCATTTGCATGAAAACTGGCAGTTTACCTGCAACAGCACACCAGCAATATTGCAATTTCCGCATCACCATATCGCAAACAACTCACTTGACGCAACAAAAAGAGCTGTTATTGTAACCGTATTGATTATTTTACCCGGATCTAACAGACTGAGTTTTCGTAATTACTCCATCACTGCCGATCATCCCAAACATAGGAGACTACCATGGCAAATTATTTCAATAGCTTACCCCTTCGTTTACAACTTGAAGAACTGGGACAGTGCCGTTTCATGGACTCATCCGAGTTCAACGGTGTTGAGGCCCTTAAAGGTAAAAAAATCGTTATCGTCGGCTGCGGCGCCCAGGGCCTTCACCAGGGCCTCAACCTCCGTGACTCAGGACTTGACGTTTCCTATACCCTGCGCGAGGCCGCAATCAGCGAGCAGCGCCAGTCCTGGAAAAATGCAACTGAGAACAATTTCACCGTCGGAACCTACGACGAACTGATCCCCGGTGCTGATCTCGTCATCAACCTCACTCCTGACAAGCAGCACTCTAACGTGGTTGCCGCAGTTATGCCGCTCATGAAGCAGGGGGCGTGTCTCTCCTACTCCCACGGTTTCAACATCGTTGAAGAGGGCATGCAGATCCGCGAAGACCTCACCGTCATCATGGTCGCCCCCAAGTCTCCCGGAACCGAGGTTCGCGAGGAATACAAGCGCGGGTTTGGTGTTCCCACCCTGATCGCTGTTCATCGCGAAAACGACCCCAAGGGCGAGGGATGGGATCTGGCCAAGGCCTATGCCGCCGGTACCGGCGGTGACCGTGCCGGTTGTCTTCACTCCTCGTTTGTCGCCGAGGTCAAGTCGGATCTCATGGGCGAGCAGACCATCCTCTGCGGCATGCTCCAGACCGGGTCACTGCTCTGCTTCAACAAAATGATTGAAAAGGGAATGGACTCCGCCTATGCGGTCAAACTGATCCAGTTTGGCTGGGAGACCATCACCGAAGCACTCAAGCACGGCGGCATCACCAACATGATAGACCGCCTCTCCAACCCGGCCAAAATCAAGGCTGTGGAACTTGCTGAAGAGCTCAAGCAGATTTTAGAGCCGCTCTTTCACAAGCACATGGACGACATCATGTCTGGTCATTTTTCCCGCACCATGATGGAGGACTGGGCCAATGATGACGCCAACCTGCTGGGCTGGCGCGCAGAAACAGGAGAGACTGACTTTGAAAAGACCGCAGCAGGCGATATGGAGATCAGCGAGCAGGAGTACTTTGACAACGGTATTCTCATGGTTGCCATGGTCAAGGCCGGCGTCGAGCTCGCCTTTGACACCATGGTCTCTGCCGGAATCAAAGAAGAATCAGCCTACTACGAGTCACTGCACGAAGTGCCGCTGATCGCCAACCTCATCGGCCGTAAGAAGCTCTACGAGATGAACGTTGTCATCTCCGATACCGCCGAGTACGGCTGCTATCTCTTCAACCACGCCGCCTTCCCCCTGCTCCAGGATTTCATGAAGGGGATCGACACCGATGTGATCGGCAAGGGTATGGAAGTAAAAGACAACGGTGTTTCCAACGTTGAACTGATCGAGGCCAACGAGATCATCCAGCAGACCGGTGTTGAGTACATCGGCTACGAACTGCGCTCCTACATGGGAGCCATGAAGCCGATCCTCTAAACTGCTGCCTCTTTCTCTGTAGTACAAAGGCCCTGGGAGCATCATGCTTTCGGGGCCTTTTTTTATCGCTCCGCTCTTGAACTAGCCGAGGTGTCCGGTTCTTTTGCAAAAAACCAGGTTCCCCCAGATGAACCGCTTGAAAATCCTTGGCATATGAATCGCTATCAACTAAGAATAATTCAGCAAGGCAG
>JBDLID010000114.1:0-9695 GCA_039715055.1 Thermodesulfobacteriota bacterium
CTCCTGGAGAAAATCATCGATAAAGCTGAGGCACTTGGCACGCCTGTTCTCCGAGCGGCCAAGGACCAGTGAGATTCCGGCTGCGGCAGGTTCGCCATTTTCTCCGTCACTGAGCAACCAGATCTTTTCCAGCGGGCTTCCGGCGTGGCCTTCGACCAACACCAGGTCATAGCGGTCGGCAAGATTGATCAACTCAAGAACCAGATCATCGGCCGGGCCGTGAAGACGGCTGAATCGCTCCCCACCGCAGAGATAGACATCAGCTCCTGCTGCAAACAGCCGGTCGGAATCCTTTCCCCTGCGGTCGACCTCAAGCTCACGGCAGCCATGCTTGACAACCACTGTTTTCAGTCCTCTGGCTGCAAGATCCACCAGAATCGATTCGATGAGTGTTGTTTTGCCGGCACCGGACAGGCCGCAAACTCCCAACACAGGGAGACCAGTCAACCGGTTGTCAAACTGTTCAGCCAATGGGTTCATTGATTATCGCCCTGAAACAGTGTGATCAAAGACTTCAACTCCTGCAGGTCCGGCAGGCAGGATGCCTGCTGAACGGCCCCGTTGGAGAAAGGCCATGATCGCCGCCTGCCCCTCCTCACCGAGATCCCTTGAGAAGTCATTAACATAGAGGCTGATATGACCTGCCAGAACCTGGACATCCATCTCCTGGGCATATTGTCGAATATAGGGCTGGCATTCTGAAGGATGACCTGTTGCCCAGTCCAGGGAAGAACCGATGAGGCGGTCGATTCGGGAAATGACTTCAGTGCCCAGGGAGCGTCTGACGCCAATACAGCCCAACGGGATGGGAAGGCCCGAGCTCTCCTCCCACCACTGCCCGAGATCACAGATGGAGGAGAGGCCGTAATCGGAATAGGTGAAACGGCTCTCGTGGATAATCACCCCCGCATCCACATCCCCTCGTTCGACAGCAGCCATGATAGTGTCAAAACGCATGGTCACCAGGTCGGTGCAGTCAGGCAAAAAAAGACGAAAGAGCATGGCGGCGGTGGTCAGGCGGCCGGGGATGGCCACCCGCAATTTTCCTGGCTGGCTCAGATCAAGGTTTTTTCGCGCCACCAGCAGTGGTCCGCAGCCCCTTCCCAGGGCACTGCCGGCCGTAAGCACACAGTAATCATCGAGGACGTGACCCAGGGCGTGAAAGGAGAGCTTGGTCACATCAAAACGGCCCTCAAGGGCCCACTCATTCAAAGTTTCTACGTCCTCAAGTCTGGGCGGAAGAAAGTTGATGCCCTTCCGGCTGACCCGGTTGTGGACCAACCCGCAGAAGATATAGGTGTCATTTGGACACGGGGAAAAGGCAAGGGAGAGCGGGTTCATATCAGACTACCTTTTGCGCAACCAGCAGGGCCGCGGCGCCAGATACTGTTTCGCAGGCATCTTCCAGGCGCCAACGGGCAACATCGCGGTCTTCGACCATGTTGGAGATCGCCCGAAGTTCGAGCAGCGGCAGGGAGAACTCTCTGCAGACCCGGGCAACGGCTGCGCCCTCCATGTTTTCACAGAGGCCTCCAAAACGCTCAGCAAGCATCCTTGCCCGGGAAGCGCAGCTGCTTGAGCAGGAAACCGTGACAAAGGTTCCCATCCTGATTTGAATATTTTCCCTGAAGAGTGCTTCCTGCGCCGATTGCAGCAGGCCCTGATCAAGAGAGAAACGATGGGGACCACCAAGTTCACCCGGCAGGGGTTCGATCCGGTCTTCAAAACAGAGCCCGTAGTCGCCGATGATTTCCGTTTCGGCAAGACAGACATCAAGGAGTGCAGCTGGCTGCACTGCGTCCGGATAGGCCCCGGCAACCCCGAAGTTGAGAACCCTTGAAATGTCATCCCCATGGCGACTCAAATACAGCCCAAGAGTCAATGCGGTTTCCAATGGACCAACCCCGGAGACAAGTGAGCGCAAAGACTCACCTGCGCCTTTGCAACGGGCAAGAAAGGGCTGCATCTCAATTTCGGTTGCGGCAACAGCAAGTAACATGGTAGAAGATCGGCCTATCTAGTGCCGTCCACAAGTGACCTTTTTGCTCTAACTCTTCGTTGCTGTGGAAATTTTATCCTCGGAATATCACTTATATGCCTGTGGTAAAATTTTCCTCGCGCCTTGATTTAGAGCAAAAAACTCATTTATGGGCAGGAACTAATCTGATATTAAAGGGTTCTTAAGAGAAGATCTTACCTGTAAGTGAATCACCATGCAACCGGATTTCAAACTCAGCGACTACGACTATAATCTTCCCGGGGAAAACATTGCCCAGCACCCGGCAGACCGTCGAACCGACTCCCGCCTCCTCGTCCTTGACCGAGGGCAAGGCGGGGTTAGTCATAAGCGGTTTCACGACCTCATCGACCTGGTCAAACCCGGCGACCTCCTTGTGGTCAACGACACCCGGGTCTTTCCCGCCCGCCTTCTCGGTAAAAAGGAAACCGGCGGCAAGGTGGAAATTTTCCTGCTCTCCTTTCCCGCACTGTTAAAGAGCCGTAACAGTCAGGCAAGGGCTGAGGCCACGGCTCTCATCAAAAGCTCAAAACGACCCAAACCTGCCAGCCGTATCACCATTGAGTCCGGTCAGCTGGAATGCATTGTCCTTGAACTCCTCGACGACGGCAAGGCCCGGGTGGAACTTCTTTTTCCCGAAGGTGCTGAGCTGGGCGATATCCTGAACAAACTTGGCCAGGTGCCGCTGCCGCCATATATCGAACGACAACAGGGAACCACCGAAGAAGACGTCCTTCGCTACCAGACGGTGTACGCCGACCGGCCCGGAGCCGTGGCTGCGCCCACTGCCGGGCTCCACTTCTCCGACCGGTTACTGGACAGTCTCGCTCAAAAAGGGGTTCAAACCGCAACCATCACCCTCCATGTCGGTTACGGAACCTTTGCCCCGGTACGCTGCAAAGACATCGACCAGCATGTCATTCACCGTGAATGGCTCGATATCTCGGCAGAAACAGCAGAGGCCATCAACCGGACCCGTCAACAGGGAGGCAGTATCTGGGCGGTGGGCACCACCACGGTGCGCGGCCTCGAGTTCGCAGCCAGTGCCCAGGGAGAGGTTCGGGCGATCGAGGGCTGGTGTGACCTCTACATCACTCCCGGCTACCGCTTCAAGGTCATTGACCACCTGATCACCAACTTTCACCTGCCCCAATCATCACTGCTCTTTCTCGTCTCCGCCCTCTGCGGTCGCAAAACCCTTCTCGCTTGTTACGAGGAGGCGATTGCCAGGGGATACCGCTTCTACTCCTACGGCGATGCCATGGTCATTCTCTAAACGGTTGTAGAAAACAGGAGGAAGGCGAGAGGCCTGATGCGGAAAAATATAAAAGGGGTTGCAGAGTAATCCGCAACCCCTTTCAGGTTGAAACGAAAAAGTAAGGAAAAAAAATCAGTTGGCAGCTGCCGGACATCCGGAGCAGGCGTCGCCGCCCGAAGACTTACATGATGGTGCAGCAGGTTTATCTGAAGCGGTCTCCTTTTTGCCTGATTTTGAGGCGTAGCCGTCGGCATACCAGCCGCCGCCCTTGAGCTGAAAGGAACTCATCGAGACCAGTTTTTTGACAGGCCCCTCACAGTCGGGACAATTGCTTAACGGGTCGTCACTCATCCGCTGCTGGACCTCAAAAACCTTCTCACAGGCTGGGCATTCATATTCGTAAACCGGCATAATTATGCTCCTTCAAAAATGTATTTCAAAAATTTTTCAGGTACTGTAATGATCATTCCCCAATCTGTCAACTCCCCGCCTGGAGAGGATTTCCCCCACTTGTGGTTCACTGGCCGTTCTGGTATAAATTCAATCAAACAGTGGCGGTACACAGAGCAAAAAAACCGCCTCATCTTCTGCTAGTACACAAAACAAAACCTTCTTTCAAGTGAGCGTCACCCCAATTCATGATAGGCATTTTTGACTCCGGAGTAGGCGGCATGACCGTGGCTAGAGCTGTGGAGCAGCTGCTTCCCGACTACTCCCTGATCTATTTCGGCGATATCGCCCACACCCCATACGGCCCGAAAAGTCCGGACACCATCACCCGCTACGCGGTGAACAACAGTGAGTTTCTCATTGAAAACGGTGCCGAGCTGATCATTATCGCCTGCAACTCTGCGGCAAGCGTTGCCACCGACACCCTGCGGGCCAGGTTTGACGTACCGATCATCGAGGTCGTCAGCCCGGCGGTGGCCGCTGCCGTTGGTGCAACAACTACTGGCCGTATCGGCATTATCGGCACCCGGGCAACAGTCGGGTCCGGTGTCTACGAGGAGCAGATCAGCCGCACCGATCCGACATGCAAGACCTACACCAGGGCCTGCCCCCTGCTGGTCCCCCTGGTGGAAGAGGGGTGGAATCATAAACAGGAGACAAAGATGGTGATCAGACGCTACCTTCGTTCTTTAAAAGACAAGCAGATTGACACCCTTGTGCTCGGCTGTACCCACTACCCGCTGCTCAAGGAACTGATTCAGCACCGTATCGGCAAACGGGTCACCCTGATTGACTCATCCGTTGAAACAGCCCGGTACCTCAAACAATATCTGGCCCGCCTGCCGGAAGATGTGGTAGAAAAACAGAAGGACAGGGCCAGCCACCGCTACTTTGTCTCCGATCTGACTGAGACCGCCCAGACTGTAGCCGATCGTATCTTTCAACGTTCCATGGAGCTTATTCGCGTATGAAGCAGTATCAACCATTGTCATCTTTGCAACTCAACCTTTTCACCGTGGTCTTTTTTCTTTTTTTCCTGGTGATCACCGGCTCCGGTCTGGTCTCAGCCGATCAGGGTACTGAATCACCACAGGACACCGCAGTCCGCCTCCAGGCCAAATACGACTCAATCACCTCTCTTCAGTTTGATTTCAACCAGAGTGTAAGCGGCCAGATGGCGCGGGGGTCAAAAAAGGGCGCCGGCAACGCGGTGTTTGTCAAACCGCCAGCGCATCCGACCGGGCAGGAAAGTGAACCAGCTCTGCCCGGCCGGATGCGCTGGAACTATCACAGCCCCGACCGCCAGATTCTGATCAATGACGGCACCAATTTTTCCATGTATTTTGAAAAGCTACAGCAGATGATCATCAGTCCGGCAGACAGTATGCAGACGGATCTGACCTACTCCTTTTTCAGTGGCCGGGGACGATTGATGGACGACTTTATTATCCTCCCTCCGGACAAGGCCCTGGCAGGAGAAGCCACGGAAACATCACCACTGACGGTGATCAAGCTGATTCCCCGTCAACCGCAGTCTCAGGTGGCCTCAATCCACCTCTGGGCCACAACTGAGTCCATGATTCAGCGAATTGAGATCCTCGATCACTTTGACACCAGGACCGTCCTCAATCTCAGCCACATTGAAGTCAACCAACTGACGGTCGATGATCGCCAGGCCATGGGTCGCCTCTTTTCCTTTACTCCGCCTGACGGGACAGAAGTCATCCGGCAATGAGCACAAACTCTCTACCCGACAGGTCCCGGTTCAGGCTGGGGCTCATCTCCATGCCCTGGGCAATCTTCAACCGTCCATCCATCCAGCTGGGTGCACTCAAGGCTTACCTGGATAGCAAAGAGGATATCGACACCCACCTCTTCCACCCTTATCTCGACATAGCCAAGGTGCTTGGCACCAACCGTTATCACCACCTTGCCCTCAAAGGCTGGGCCGGTGAGGCACTCTACAGCTCCCTGCTCTTTCCCGAACAACGGGAAAGCTGCCGCAAGCTTTTCAACCAGGAGATCAAAACCATCTCCCAGCTGACCGGTATGGAGTTCGACGACACCGCTGCTATCCTGCAGACCCGGCTGGACAACTGGTTTGATTCCGTCCAGTTGGAGGACTTTCAGCTCATCGGTTTTTCGGTCTGCTTCAACCAACTGCTGGCAAGCCTCTACGCTGCGGCAAAGATCAAAGAACGGTATCCCAACTGCCGCATCGTTTTCGGCGGCTCCAGCTGCGTCGGCGAAATCGGTCAATCCCTGGTCGACAATTTCGATCAGGTTGACTATGTCATCTCCGGTGAAGGTGAGGAGCAGCTTTTCCAGCTGTGCAGGGGGCTTGATGACAGCTTTCCTGGACAACAACTTCCTCACGGGGTAATGCGCACACGGACACAACCAGACGGTTCACCTGGTTGTCCCGCCGGAATCAAAGCCCTCGACACCCTGCCCCTTCCCGACTACGGTCCCTATTTTACGGAACTCAACCGGCACTTTCCGGGCCAGCCCTTTATCCCGGTACTGCCCCTTGAATTTTCCAGGGGCTGCTGGTGGAACCGGTGCACCTTCTGCAACCTCAATCTTCAGTGGATCGGTTACCGCCGCAAAAGCGGTCGCAGGGTCTTTGAAGAGCTGCAGCAGCTTTCTGAAAAATACGGCTGCCTGGACTTCACCTTTTGCGACAACGCCCTGCCGTTAAAAGAAGCTGACGACTTCTTCAACCTGACTGCCGGGGCCGGGGCCGACTACTCCTTTTTTGGTGAGATCCGGGTCATCACCAAACCTGAGGTGTTGAGGAGATACCGCAAGGGAGGGCTCACCTCCATTCAGGTCGGGATCGAGGCCCTGTCCAGTGGCCTGCTCAAAAAAATGGCCAAGGGAACAAAGGTTATTGAGAATATCTGTGCCATGAAATTTGCTGCTCAGCACGGTATCCAACTCGAGGGCAATCTGATCTGTGAATTTCCGGGCAGCGACGAAACAGATGTTGAACAGACGCTCACCACCCTGGAGTTTATCCTGCCCTTTGCACCTTTGAGCAGTGCCGCATTTTTTCTCGGCCACGGTTCACCGATCCTGAAAAACAGGCGGGAGAACAAAATCATGGCGGTGACCGATCACCCGAAAAACAGGGCTCTTTTTCCCCGTCACCTCCTCTCATCCATGGAGATGCTGATCAAATCATACCGCGGAGACCGGGGAATCCAGCAAGCTCTCTGGAAACCGGTTAACAAACGTCTGCAGGCGTGGCACAGCTTCCATACAGATCGGCATCCAGCCCGATTGCCCGCACTCTGGCTTCGTGACGGGGGCAGTTTTCTTATCATCCGCCAGGAAATGATCGACGGTACGGTTCTGCAACACCGGCTGCGCGGGCTATCCCGTAGAATCTATCTGTTCTGCACAGCCATTCGCACCGTTGAAGAAGTTGAAAAACAGTTCCCGTCCGTCTCAACCGGAGCCCTGGAAACATTTCTACAGGACCTCAATGATAAAAGACTGCTGTTTCGCGAGAATGATCAGATTCTTGCACTTGGGGTCTCCTCTGCCGGAAATTAAAATAGAAGTAACTGTTCAGCAGCACCCACATTATGGCCGATCAGACCGCCTCGAGTAGCACAAGTACGCTTCGTCAGCCTGCTTGACCACACTGCGGGCCCTGCTGAACAGTTACAGTTCCCTGCTTAGGGACGCACCCAGTTTTACGCTGAATAGTTACAAATAGAATTGCCTTTCAAGGCGGAATTTTTTATATGACAGACTGTTGTTCAAAATCGATGCTTCAATCCATCATCTTATCAACCCCCACTATTGATCGACATGACAGAGCAATCAAACGAACAGAGTTTTGCTGACCTTTTCAACGAATCCACTTCAGAAACAAAACGTACACTGACACCCGGTGACAAAATCAGGGCCACCGTTGTCGGAATGGCCAAAGAGACAATCTTCCTTGATATCGGGGGAAAGAGCGAGGGACTCCTCGATGCTGCCGAAGTCAAGGACGAAAACAACGAGACAGCCGTTGCCATCGGTGACCGGCTGGAAGTCTACTTCCTCAAATCAACCGGTTCTGAAAAGATCTTCACCATTAAACTGGGCTCGGGCAGATCAACAGATCATCTGGAGGAGGCCTTTCGCAGTGAAATTCCGGTGGAGGGTTTTGTCAAGGGCGAGATCAAGGGTGGTTTTGAGATCACCCTTGGAGGATCCATCAGGGCATTCTGCCCCTACTCCCAAATGGGGCTGAGACGAGTGGAAGACGCCGCTGCCGAGTATACAGAGCAGCATATGAGTTTTCTCATCACCCGTTTTGAAGAGAGCGGCCGTAACATCGTTGTCTCGGCACGAGCCCTCCAGGAAATAGAAAGAGAACGGCGCCGCGAGGAACTTCAAGAGACCCTGCAGGAGGGCCAGACCATAGACGGTGTTATCTCTGCCGTGCGGGAATTTGGTGCCTTTGTCGACATCGGAGGGATTGACGGCCTGGTCCCCATCTCTGAAATCGGCTGGAGCCGGGTTGAAAACATCCATGACTACCTGGTTGAAGGCCAGGAAGTGAAGGTGCTCATCAAAGGGCTTGACTGGGAGGGGGACCGGATCAGCCTCTCCATCAAAGAAACCCTCACCGACCCCTGGGACACGGCCGCTCAGACCTTTGGCGTAGGAACCAACCACATCGGCAAGGTGGTTCGACTCACCAACTTCGGCGCCTTCGTATCCCTGTCCGACACCATTGACGGATTGGTCCATATTTCAAAACTCGGCGGGGGCCGCCGCATCAATCACCCACGTGAGGTCCTCGAGGAAGGCCAGAACCTGGAAGTCACCATTGAAGACATTGACCAGGATGCCAGACGGATCAGCCTCAGCCCGGCAGACTATGTCAGCCCGGAGAGCGAGGAAGCCGAAGACCGCAAACAGTATCAAAAATTTGTCAAAACAAGTCATGCAAAGGACAAAAAGGACAACGGCTCGCTGGGGACCCTTGGAGAACTGCTCAAGGCCAAAATGGCCGAGAAAGGTTCCTGACTCTGCTCATTTTCTCCCGGGCTCGATTATTTTATACGTCCCCAGAGCCCCCTGTTTTTTTCTCCTGCCCAGATAAACCTGTCTGGCAATGGTACGAGAAAGAGGGTATAACGTCGCCCTCACCCTGCCCCTCCATCCCGGTTGATTATGGTAGTGGTTTCCTGTTGATACAGATGAAGCCACTACCTGCTCTTCCCCATACCCATTCTGATCAATTCTCAGAGCCAGACTGTCACCCAGGCCGACAGTCATACAGCCCATCCGACACTCCTTCAAATCGTTAGAACAATATGATATAATAATATGAAGTAAAATCTGTCAAAAACAGAAATGGAGGCCAGCTATACTGATTATGGCCGGATCGCCACGTTCAGAAGTGGCTCTGTTTTTTGTGCGGAAGGGGTGTCTATTCTTCAATCAACGGCTGTGAGGATAAGTAAAAATGGGCATCGGTGAAGTCATGAAACGGGACTCTGTTTTTTCCTATCGATGCATGGCCTGCGGACGGTGCTGCGTTAACAAACAGATAGCCGTCAATCCATATGAAGTGCTAAGGCTTGCCCGCAGCAAAGGCGTATCAACGGGTGAATTCATCAGCTGTTTTCTTGCCAAAGATGGTCCATATCTTCGCGTTACGACTGATGGGGATTGCGTCTTTTACTCCAGCAAGAAATGCAGCGTCCATGCGGATCGCCCATTACCCTGTCGCACCTACCCTTTAGGACGTTGGGTAAGTGCTGACGGAGAGGAGACTTTTCGTGAACTGCAGCCTCACCCACAGTGCAAAGGAGTGTACGGTGAAGAAGGCACGGTCATGGATTTTTTGAAGCAGCAGGAGGCTCAACCCTATCTGGAAAACGCTGACCGCTACCAGGGCCTTTTTTATCGTCTTTTCGATGCCTTGCAAGAAGAACTGTCCCTACATTCAGAGCTGGC
>JBDLID010000115.1:0-9608 GCA_039715055.1 Thermodesulfobacteriota bacterium
TTCAGAATCGAGGAATGGTGAAAAAATTTACCACAGACATATAGTTGATATTTCGAGGATAATTTTTTTCACCATAACGAAGAGTCTGGGCGAGGTAAGCGTAGACTCCGAAAGGCAATTTTTCAAGGTGGCCTAGATAGATTCAATACAGCAAAACCCGTATCCATTCAAACGGTGAAATATCATGAAACTTCGCACCTGTGTCCGGCCCGACGGCCGATTTCGTTACGGTATCCACAAACCCGCCTACGATGTTGCCAACCTCCGTCACGATACAAATATCCAGCCGCTTGGAAAGACCGGAGAAGACCATACGGTTGATAATCGTTGTAATTACCCGGAAGGTGACATCCATGTCAAAGATGCTGACTGGATCTTTGAGATTCCCAACCCCCTGCCCTTTCGCGGCTCAACCTTTCTTGACAAGGAGTGGGCCGACAACAGCCGGATCACCCCTGAGAAAATGACACTTGGTGGCCGCAAACCGCTTTCGCTGAGCTCAACCCTGCGAGCAGAAGGGATAGAAGAGGAGTTGCTGACAAAACTTCCGCCCCCGCTGCTGCTCAGTCTTGCCACCTGTTCAACCGATGGTGACGACCTGATACGTCTGGCGGAATCCAGCTGTGAGATGGTCAGGGACCAGAACGGCACCGTCAGTGGACTGCGTTATGTAAAATCGGGGGCCCGGCTGCTCCCTGTCATCCATGACCATGACCTCTACGAGGCGGTGGCCAACAATCCCGCACTGCCCGACCACTATAAACGGATCATGGTGATCCGGCCCGGGGCCCAGGGCGGAAGTGAAATCGTCGGTGAGTCAGGCATGATGCAGGGGTTTGACAGTCACGTCTTTGAGTATCTTCGCCGCAACTCCTACATCGCCGGCGGTCATTATGCCGCCAATATGGCTGATGACGCCATCCGTTACGCCACTTCAGAGCTCAGTCGTGACGACATACAGAGTCTCAGGCACCTTTACTATCAACGCACCTACCAGCGATTGGCAGCTCAGCTTGGACTCCATGGATTCTCAAAAGATGAACTTGCAGCAGCTGGCGGGCTGGAATCGTTGCGACTCAGGATATTGACTGAACTGAAAAAGAAAGATCCCGTCGAGAACGGGACCCTGTGGGGCTGGAACTTCGGCTTTGACTACGCGCCGAGCCGCTACCGGCTCCATGCCTCTCACCAGCAGGTTCACCAGCAATATGCCTTGAGCCCCGGAGAGGTGGATCTCTATGACGAGGGGTGTGAAAAAAGCTCAGGCCAAATGCCTGCTTTTGGTTGCGGCGACATGGTGGCCGAGGTGATTGAACATTACCTGGAGGAGTATCAGTCTGATTTTTTCACCGACTACATTGACTGCATCCGCAATAACCAGCGGATGGACGGTCGAAAGGATTCCTCTGCTAGTCTTACGGTATGGGAGGATGAACAGGTGATGCTCTTTGTTCCCAAGGCCCAGACCTCTCAGTGGGAACTGCAGCTGATGGTTACCGCTGAAAGCGGGGGCAAAAAAGTAGGTAATATTGTTGAGGCAAACCAGCAGGTCCGTCGATCGCTTGACCTCGGCATCCTTCATGCCCAGCAGGTTCTTGCAGCCCTGGGTGCAAGGATGGTCACGTCCATTGAATATTCGAAGCGGATTGGCGGAAAAGAGATGAACAGCCAGCGACTGCTCTACTCCTTTTTACCTCGACTGCCTGAATCACCGGGTGCCTTTTCCGAGGCGCAGCTGCGTTTTATCAACGGCCACTATCCGGAAGATTTTAGTGCACGCTGCCGGGAACAGATCTCCAGCTGATCAGTCTAGCAGGGAAACAGATCAGTGATCGGGATTGGAGCCGCTTTCACGAATTGACTTTACAACCTTCTGCATTCCCAGCTGCTCGCTGATATTGATGATCAGCGGGCCATTGATATTGGCACGCAGCCCATGCTCCTGGTCTTCGGGTTTGACCAGCATGATAAAAATACCAAGATCGTCGACGCAGTCTGCCTTTATGGTCTCCTGATCCATGTCGTCAAGAATCAGTTCATAATTCAAATCATAACGGCCCGGATCGACCAGTGTAAACGTCACAGTCGGACTCTTGCAGGACTCCAGCCAGTAGGCGCAATGACCATTATCCTCCTTGTGAAAGAGTCTAAAAGTTGTATACTCCTCGAATCCGGGAATACCGTCAGGAAAGGTCACAATCTTGTCCTTGTTGACTTCGGTCTGCAGGATAGTCATGGTTTGCTCCTCGTTCTTTTCCTGGAATGTGTTGATTTTCGGCCCGCATGCTGTCCAGGCAGCAGGCAGGTCACCACTCCGGTTGTTTTTTCTATCGGCCGGGACGATAAAAAGATATAGCTACTTTTTGAGAGCATCCGTCAGGATTATCGCAAAACCAAGATCACGGAAAATTTCATGACTCTAAAGCGCTACTACGGCAACTGGGGCGGGGCCTTCATCCCGGAGGTGCTGTACCAGACATTCGACGACCTTGGCAGGGAATTTGAAAACATCAAAAACGACCCGGGATTCTGGGTCGACTATGTGGAACTGATGTCCACCTACTCCTGTCGGCCGACCCCGCTGACCCACGCCGAAAACCTCTCGGCCCATTTCGGCGGCGCCCAGATCTATATCAAACGCGAAGACCTCAACCATACCGGCGCCCACAAGGCAAACAACGTCATGGGCCAGGGAATGCTGGTCAAGAGAATGGGTAAAAAACGGGTCATTGCTGAAACCGGTGCAGGACAGCACGGCATGGCCACCGCCACCATGGCCGCCAAATTCGGTTTTGACTGCACCATCTACATGGGTGAAGAAGACGTTATGCGCCAGCGGCCCAACGTCTTCTGGATGGAAAAGATGGGGGCCGAGGTCATTCCGGTCAAAGACGGCTCAAGAACCTTGAAAGACGCCATCAACGAGGCCTTTCGTGACTGGGTCACCAATGTGGACGAAACCCATTACGTCTTCGGCACCGCCTGCGGTCCGTCACCTTTTCCGGAAATGGTTTCATGGTTTCAATCCATCATCGGCCTCGAAGCGGCCCAGCAGATCCGTGAGCAGCACGGATCCCTGCCGGACAGGGTCTATGCCTGTGTCGGCGGCGGATCAAACGCCATGGGACTGTTCAAACGATTTCTCGATGTGGAAAAAACCGAACTGGTGGGTGTTGAGGCCGGTGGTCACGGCCTGGCCTCCGGTGACCATGCCGCTCGCCTGGCAGGCAGCGACGGCAGCCCGGGCGTGGCCCAGGGCTATAAGACAATGTTCCTTCAGGACGATGACGGCCAGATGCGCCACACCCATTCGGTTGCCGCAGGGCTCGACTATGTCGGCGTCTCGCCCATTCTGTCCGATCTCTGGGAACAGAAAAAGGTCCGTTTTGAAGCAGCCACTGACAAAGAGGTCATGGCTGCCCTTGACCTGACCATGAAGAAGGAGGGCATCATCCCCGCCCTGGAATCGGCCCACGCCTTTGTCCAGGCCTTCAAGGAGGCAGGGGAACTGTCTCCGGAACAGGCAATCATCATCAACATGTCCGGCCGCGGCGACAAGGACATCTTCACCATTGCCCACGCCTTTGATGATCCCTCATGGAAACAATTTATTATTGATCGAGGCAGGGAGTACTCCAAATAAAATACGAAATTCGAAGTACAAAATTCGTATTTACTTATCTAAATTGATCAAACATTGTTCGTATTGAACAATCTGCCTTTAACTTTGATTTTCCAAAAACGAAAACATTATGCAGCTGGAAGCCCAACTTCGAGACAGACTCAAACAAAAAGACATCCTTCTGATGACCCATATCGTCCTCGGCTACCCCTCCTTTGAGGTTAACCGGGAGGTGATCAAACAAATGGTGGAAAACGGCGTCGACTGTATCGAGATGCAGATCCCCTTTTCAGAGCCCATGGCCGATGGACCGGTCATTCTCAAGGCCAATCAGGATGCGCTGGCCAGCGGTGCAACAGTGAGCGAAGCGCTTGCCTTCGGCGCTGAGATGGCCGCCACCTATGATATCCCCTTCCTCTACATGACCTACTACAACATCATCTTCAAGTATGGCGAGGAAGAGTTCTTTAAGGAGGCGGCAAAATCCGGCATCAAAGGATTGATCGTCCCGGACCTGCCTCCCGAAGAGGGAAAAAGTTTTCTGGCCCTTGCTAGTCAGTCAGAAATCGCTCCTATCCTTATATTTGCCCCAACGTCTACAGATGAGCGGATGGAGGAGCTTGCATCCCATGGAAATGGATTTATCTACTGCGTTGCCAGGCGCGGGGTAACCGGGACAAAATCGGAATTCGGCAGCGACTTCGATGTTTACCTGAACAGGTGCCGGGCCGCCACGTCTTTACCGCTGGCCGTCGGATTCGGCATTCAGGACCGTGATGATATAGAGGCGCTGCGGGGCAAGGCTGAAATGGCCGTCATCGGCTCCCAGACCATCCGACTGGTTGACGACCAGGGTGCCGAGGCCGTTGGTCCCTTCATCAGCAGTCTGCGATAAAGTCCTCCTGCGAGTTTACACTTTCAAAATGTTTTCCAGAAAATGTGACCCGAAGCAGTTTATTGCCACAATCTGATGAATCCCGCAGCCGGAATCATACGAACTTTCAACTGGCTGGCCACCTGCCTGCGCTGTATCCATCTGCTTCCGCGGGCCTTGAGGCTGCACCGGAGTCCCCTGTTCTCAGCTCACCACTACAGTGACGCCTATAACGATATTGACGGGATGTTTCTCATGGCCGAACTGCACTTCCTGCGGTACGGCATGTATGAAAAACGAAATCCCCATCCGCTTTTTAACACCGCATACTACCTGGAACAGGTTGAAGATCACTCCTGGTGCCGGACCGATCCGATCAGCCATTTTCTCTCGAGCGGAGCAGAATCAGGACTCAACCCTCACCCCCTCTTCAACCTGGAATACTACCGTAAAAATTTACAGGAGCCCCACTCTGTCAACCCGCTTGTCCACTATCTGACCAACCCACCACCCGCACCTGACCCAAACCCGCTCTTTTTTACCTCCCGTTACCTGGAGCAGGTGGATGATGTCAAACCGAATGAGGCTCCCCTGCTCCATTACCTCAAAACTAACGATCCAACAATCCGGAACTTTTCTGTCGACGACCTGCAGCAGGCCAATGAGGCCGTGGGCTTCAACTATTACATTGAGCGTTTTTCAACCTTTCAATCCAGTTTGTTCATCGAGGGCTGGGCCTTTGCACCGGAAAAGACTATTAAAAAAATCGGCTATCAGACGAAAGATAACTCAATCGCCAGCATGGTATGGCAGGGATTACCCAGCAGTGAGCTTGTTGAGCAGTTCGGCCCTTCCTCGGCCAGCAGCCGCTTCAATTTGACTCTCTCGCAGGATCTGCCGGAAAACCACCTGGAGATCGTGCTCATCTTCGAATTCGATGACGGCTCTGCCGCCTATGGCTTTAACCTTGACTCTTTCGGCTTAAAGGAGCGGCCACACAGCCATTTCCTCGATGGAATCTTTCGCAAGATGCTGCACAGCGACACAAGGGATGCCAAAATTCTTGAAATCGGCTCACGCAATCGCTCAGACTTTGTCTCAAAAGGTCACTTTGTTCCTGAGTGGATGAACTACACCGGGACAGATATTGTCGAAGGTGACAATGTTGATGTGGTCTGTGACGCACACGCGATCAGCTCTTTTTTCCCACACGCCAGCTTTGATTACATCTTTTCACTGAACGTTTTCGAGCACCTCATTGTGCCCTGGAAAGTGGTGCTGGAAATCAACAGCTTACTGAAAACCGGCGGCAAGGTGATGATATTTACCCACCAGACCATGCCGCTCCATGATACGCCGTGTGATTACTGGCGCTTTTCAGATATGTCCTGGCACGCCATGTTCAATGATTTCACCGGGTTTTCAGTGGTTCAAGCCGACATGGGTGAACCGGTCAGCGTGGTGGCCCGGAAGGTTCATCAGGGAAATTACACCCTGTCCCTTGGACCTGCCTTTCTCCACTCAATGGTCATTGCCGAAAAAATTGCTGAACCAAAAGTCGAGTGGAACATGGACATCGAAGACATCATCGGCATCTACCCCGCCTGATATGGGCGTCCGTGGCGGTTTGAATGATATTCACCCTGCAGGTCAGGGTAGTCTGGACTGAATCTGGCGTCTTCCTGCCTCCATAATGCTATTGATTGATGTTACTACTTGGTGTATCTAAATAGTGCCCATTCAGAAATAAGATTTTCTTCTAAGTCTCACAAGGGTATCATACAATAACAGCAGCATGAGTTAACTGACCCAAAATTCCATAGGTGAAAATGGCCACTGTATTAATTGCCGAAGATGATCTTGGACTGCAGAAAGTCCTGGAGGCCTCGTTGGTAAAATATATAAGAGATTTCAATACTCTTTTTGCAGAAAATGGCGAGGAAGCGGTCACTCTGTTAAATGATCAAAATATTGATCTGCTGGTGACCGATATCAAAATGCCGCTGATGGATGGTCTGGCGCTGCTGTCCCATATGAGTGTCAACTATCCTGCAACGCCATGTATTGTTCTCACCTCTTACACCATACCAGGACTTGAACAGAGACTGTCACCATCTGTTTTCCGTTTCATAAATAAGCCTGTCGATCCTGTTTATCTTGCCGGCCTGATCAAAGAGGGACTGGAAAAGGCCCGGAGCGAAGAAGCGCTCAGCGGTGTTTCCATTGCCGGCTTCATGCAGATTATTGAAGCAGAAGAAAAAACCTGTCTCCTGACTGTCCATGAGTATGGAAAACAGCAGGGCGTCATGTGTTTTCATAAGGGTGTGCTTCATGATGCGTCCTGCGGCGAATTGATCGGAGAGGCCGCAGCGCTGCAGTTGATTGGCATGGAGAACAGTCAGCTGAAGTATCAGAAACTTTCCCCTCAGGACCATATTGAAACAAATATCCAGAAAGGAGTGCAGGCTCTCATCCTTGAGGCAATGCGACTAAAGGATGAGCTGAACGAGACGGGCATAGATACACAGGAAGAGTTACAGCACAATAAGCAGCTGACAGAAGGGATACAGCTCTGCAAAGGCCTCCATCAGCAAAAGGCAGAGCAGCTTCTTTTACGGGTTGCCTCACAGGATACTGAGAATGTACAGGCCCTGTTGTGGCTCTCCAGAACGGTGACTAACATGAAGCAGGTGCATGTTGCCCTGTCCAGGGCACATGAACTGAATAAAAAAGACAAGGATGTAAACCACGATGTCACTATGTTCAACGCCGCAAGCAAGTTGGGGCTGAAGACTATTGACCATTGTCCTTTTTGTTTCGCCGCCATTGGTGTCGACAGCCACGATTGTCATTTCTGCGGGGCAGTTTTAAAGATCAATGCAGAGTCGCTGACCAAAATCGGCAGCAACACCAAGCAGGACGAATTACGCGGGGCACTGGATCGTTTTAAAGAGGTGCTGGGCAGAGAACTTAACATTCCGGTACTTTTTCATGCAGCACTGGCCTGCCTCCACCTGGAGGAATGCGATACGACCCTTGACTACCTTGAACAGCTCCAGCAGTGCATTGGCCCGGAAGAGAAGAGTTATCGTGCAGCGGTAGAAGATATTCTTATTTATATTGCTGCACGAAAGGCGGTAATAAAAACCGGGAAAGACTTAAACGCCGGAGAAGAATCGGCTGTGGCCCCTGAAGTGTTGGACAAAAAGAATATACTGGTGGTGGATGACTGTAAAACCACCCGCAAAATTATCAAAATGATTTTGCAGAAACATGGTTTTGATACTGTTGAAGCAGGAGATGGTATCGAGGCTTTGATCAAAATCAACGGTGTGCGGCCGGATCTGATCCTGCTTGACGTCATGATGCCTAAGCTGGACGGATACGGCCTCCTCTCGGCACTGAAACAGAACAGTGATCTGAAAAATATACCGGTCATCATGCTGAGCAGCCGGTCAGGCCTCACAGCCAAACTCAAGGGGCACCTGTCCTCAGCCCAGGTTTATCTGACCAAACCTATTCAGCCGGATGTACTGCTCGACACCATCAACCAGCAGCTCGGCTAAGCTCCCTCACCCGTTTCAAGCAGCAGTACCTTGTTTTTTTCGACAATTTCCAACATGACAACACTCCCTGGCAATAACGGCAATTCACCCGGGAGCCTTTCAAAAAAAAGGAATCACCAGTGAACCTTGGCTGGTGTCATATGAAAAGGTCGGCTTGAGGGCGTGGAGGTTGGACCAATAATGGTGTTCTGCAGGATTGTTATCTGTTTTTACGCCATTGGGGGTGGGTAATAGCGAATTTTTTCACCTTGTAATTCAGGGCCCTGGGGCTGACACCGAGCTTATCGGCTGCTACCTTCTGGACCCAGTGACACTCTTCAAGGACCTGGAGGATGAGAAGCTTTTCCTGCTCTTCAAGAGACCCGGCAACACTCACAGTAGCAACCGAGTCGGCCTGGTGACTGGCGGCCGGTCTCATTGCCCGTTCCTCACCCGGCAGGGAGAGGCTTTCCAGGTGAATACAGTCCGATTCCTCAAGAATCACCGCCCGTTCGATGGCATTGGCCAGCTGGCGGATATTGCCCGGCCAGTCATACTCCCTGATGCTTGCGATCACTTCCGGGGCAAAACAGTTGACGTTGCTCCGGAGGGACTTGGCCGATTTCGCGAGCAGGGTCCTGGCCAACGGCATGACGCAGTCGGGTCTCTCCTGCAGTGAGGGCAGGCGCACCGGCAGGACATTGATCCGGTAGTAAAGATCCTCCCGGAAGAGTCCCCTGTCAATCTGTTCAAGCAGATCCTTGTTTGTGGCGGCGATCACCCGTACATCGGCGTAGATGGTCTTGTTGCCGCCGACCCGTTCAAAGGATTTTTCTTCGAGTACCCGCAGCAGCTTTGTCTGCAGGCCCATGGATATTTCCCCGATTTCGTCAAGGAACAGGGTACCACCGCTGGCCTGTTCAAAGCGGCCGATACGCTGTTTATCAGCACTGGTAAAGGCGCCTTTCTCGTGACCGAACAGCTCAGATTCGAGAAGATCTTCCGGGATATTGGCACAGTTGATCTTGATGAACGGTCTTTTCTTGCGCGGACTGTTGAAGTGAACAGTGCCGGAGAGGAAACTCTTACCGGTTCCGGTGGCGCCGGTAATAAGGATCGTTGAATCGGTGCGGGAAAACTTCTCCAGGCTCTTGAGCACCTTTTTCATGGAGGGAGAAAACCCAATGACACGTCCGAAATCATAGACCACATCCTGTCTGTGGCGCAGGTAGGCGATCTCGTTTCTCAGCTCCCTGTTTTCCATGGCCTTGTTCACCGCTACTTCAATCCGGACTGGTGTGATCGGCGGGACCAGAAAATCAGATGCACCTTTATTCATGACGCTGACGACAAAATCAACCTTTTCAACTCGACTGGTAACGATAATGGGGGTATAGGGATATTTGAGACGGATCTTCTCGATCAGGGCCGACTTCTTTTTACCGGTCCCGTCGATATGGAGCAGCAGTAGGTCATGCCGGTTTTTAAACAGCTCCTCCTCAAACTGGTTGTGATCGAGAAAAAAGGTGACCAGCGCCTTGTCTTTCAGGCCATGGATAACCTCCTG
>JBDLID010000116.1:0-9514 GCA_039715055.1 Thermodesulfobacteriota bacterium
GCGGCGTCCTCTTCCCCAGTTGTACGACCCTTCCTTTTATGGGCCAGGTAGTCCGAAAAAACAAGGACAAAGGCGGCAAAGCAGACCGGGCTGAGGGGGACAGAGGGCTGCTCAGGACTGACCGTGCCAAACGTCACCAGCCGCACAGTCCCCCCCTCCATGGTGACCACCGACTTTCGTCTCAGAAGAGCGCCGAGAATTTTTTCAGCTGAAAAGGAACGGCTCACCGGCAGATCGTGGAGAAAGGTTCTGGTTTCACAGTCACGGGGGACAATGGTGTGTGGATTCTTTTTAACCAGGTATTTCAGGATAGTCCGGTAGGGCTCGGCCGGCTCACCGCAGATGAGCGAGTTGATATTCATCCGGGCCATGACATCCGTAAGAATCGGCACCAATGGATCGGAACGATTCCAGACGACCTCATCGTCGAAGCCGCAGACCAGGGGCGCATCGCATAACCCGGCCGACTGCAGCTTTTCTGCGTATTTTTTTACCAGTCGTTCCACGTCAATCCCAACTCTTCAGCCTTTTGCCGGTTTGGCCTGCCCTCTTCGTCAAGGCCGCGGATGCGGTAGTAGCGAAGGCGCGCCTCCTCAAACTCTTCACGGTCAAGCGGGCTGATCTCAATACCGTTGCCGGAGCTGCCGCTCTCCTCAAAAAATCGGCCGGGCAGATCATCATCACCTGCGTCAAAGCCGTTGGCAAAATTCATCAACCTCTCCTGGTAATAGATGCGCTCTCCGATTTTCAACAGCTCCTGAGCGGTCATTGCAATACCGGTTACCCCGCTAAATGCCCTTGCAAACTCCTCAAGTCCCGCTGCAAAGAAGATAAACTTGCAGCCGGTGAGTGAGTCGATGATACCGTTCTGGTCTTCACCGATTTTGATGATTCGCGCCTTGCCGCTGAAGGTGAAGCGATCGGTGGCCACCGGCTTGCGCAGAATCTCATGGCTGATCGGATAGGCCCGCAGGTGGCAGCCTCCACGGGTGGACATCGCATAGGCCAGTGACATCCCGTAAGCCCCCCGCGGATCGTAGGCAGGCAGCTCAAGCCCCTTGACGCTCATGGATTTTTCTTTATGGCCCTGTGCAGCTCCGTAGGCCGCCGAGCCCTTTCCCAACTCACGACCCAGCTCGGTCGAGCCGGTGCCGATCTCCTCAAGGAGGCGCAGCAGGTCTCCGGAGATATCCGTTATTGAGTGCAGCTCCCGGTAGCAGGCAAGGGTCGCACCGGCAGAAATGGTGTCCATGCCGAGACGGTTGCAGATGCCGTTGGCCTCCATCACCTTGTCCATATCGGTGTTGCCGATGAGAGCGGTGAAATGCGACATGGTCTCGAACTCAGGCATGGCCGCCCCTTCCCTGCCGCCGCTGCGGGCCACCTTTTTACAGCGGATATGACAGCCCATGCAGCCGTATTTGCCGGGATCATAACACCTCTTAAAGCCATTGGCGTTGAATTCAGATGCCCGCTCAAAATGAGTTTTTTGAAAATTATCAGTGGGCATCATTCGCCTTGAATCCATCAGGTCGTAGATCGATCCGGTACCGAAACAGGAAAAACCGTGTTTGCCCATGAGAACGGGGGAACTGTTGGTGAGGCGCAGGATCTCTTCCCGGGCACCAAGCAGTTCCTCCCTGTCGGCCACTGGCACCTTGCCGGACCCTGAGACAGTGAGATATTTCACATTTTTGACACCGAAACAGCTGCCGATGCCCATCCTGCCGGCACTGTGATGGCGATCCACCTGGAGGGAAGCAAAGGCAACCCCATTCTCCGCTGCAGGGCCGATCACAGCAACGGAGCTGCTGCCGTCAGAAAATCTGTCAAAGACTTGCTCCGCCTCAAGACCCCACAGACTTTGCGCGTCTACGATCCGAATATCATCATTATCGATCTCAATCCCGCACGGTGAGGACGCCTGTCCGGTCAAAATAATACCATCCCAGCCGGCCCTTTTGAGCTGGAAACCCAGACGACCGCCAACGGAAGTGTCCCCAACGGTTCCGGTGAGCGGTGAACGGGACATGACAGTGGAACGACCGGAAGTGGGTGCGGCTGTTCCCACCAGCGGACCGGTAAAAAGCAGGACAACCATGTCGGGATGGTCCCAGCTTTTTGTGATGTGGGGGCGGAGAAAATAACCGGCCAGACCTTTACCGCCGATGAATTTGTGGTACAGTTCAGAAGACGGTCTCAGGATCTCAACCTCCCGGGAGGTGAGATTAACCCTGGCAATCTTTCCGGTCCAACCGTATTGTGATGAGGCCATGATCCAACACCAATGGTAAAACGGTAGGTAACTGTTCAGCAGCACCCATATTGTGGACGATCAGGCCGCCTCGAGTAGCACAAGTACGCTTCGTCAGCCTGCTTGACCACACTGCGGGCCCTGCTAAACAGTTACAGCTCCCTGCTTAGGGACGAATCCAGCTTAAAGCTGAATAGTTACAACGGTAGTAACAGAGAGGATACTCGCCTCTCCTAACCCGGATATTTTATCAATAATGACTTGATGCAGGCTTCTTTTACTGAAATATCCAGCCAGAAGGCAGGGTAATCCATTTCACCCCGATGGTGAAGCAGGTTTTGATTTAAGAGCCCCGTAACTATTCACTGAGGGCCCTGCTGAACTGTTACAGTTCCCTGCTTAGAGACACACTGAATAATTACAGAGCCCTTGCATACAACGATGAACAGTTCCACAGAAAACAACTCTGTCAATCAAAAGGTCCGCCGCCCCCTCCAGACCACCACCCTGCTTGCGGCAGGCCTCACACTCTTTTTTACGGCCCTCAGAATCAAACAGTTATGGACTGTTTCGCCACCCGCTCTCCAGGCCATTTTGCCACTCATCCCGCCGCTTCTCCTCTGCCTGTTGACGCTCCTGCTCCATTACAGGATAACGAAGAAACTCTCGCCACGGGTGATCACCGAGTTTTGTCTTTTAATGGCTTTTTATCTCTTTCTTGTCCTGGCTGGACTGATCGATTACTACTCGCACCTGCTCTATCAACTGCCCAGCGGAATCCATATCGCCGAGTCAGCACTCCTGGCTGTGAACCTTGTTCTCCCCATTTTTTTCTTCAGAGTGGCCAGAGCGTTTTTGCTGCAGGTGACCTTTCAAGTGAGCAGGGACTGAATCAGAGCGATTTTTCTATCTTGAAATAGAGCTCACGGTCGGTGAAATCACCTTCATCGATGTCTGATTCATGGTCGTAGCCTCCTTTAAATCCGAAAAGGACCTTCCATGATTCCACCGGCTCACAGATGAGGGTATACTCAAATACCCGCTCAAGTTCTCTTTCCAGTTCATCACTGATCCAGCGCCCGCTATCCCGTTTGGTCAAATTGTCCAGGTAGAGGAATCGATGACTGAACCGTTGACTGTTTTTGAAAAGGACTGAAAATGACAGAAACTGTTCTGTATAGAGGGTCTCATCATCAAGCAGATAATCCCGGAACTCTCCCCCTGCCGTTAACTCCAGCGGTCCGACCCGATAAATCAGCCTCGGTTTGAGCTCAACCATGTACCCCAGTACCATGTTGGTTGCGTCCGCTACATCACCCAGCCGACCGTCAAAATGAAATTTCCAGTCGCGCCGGGGGCTGGTCTCAAAAAACCACTGCACATAACGCTCATCAAAAAGAGGAGCATTATCACCTGTGTCCAGTGTTGCCTGGTCGACCCGATTCACCGCCCTTTCCTGGTAGCGATAGCCCACCCGAAAAATAGACTGATATGTTCCGCGAAACTCAAGCCAGGCGCTGACGGAATTCTCAAGCAGGTCATCATACTCATACGAACGCATGTATTTGCCAAGAATATAGCTGCGGATTCTTGAATTTCCCTGGCCATCATCAAGGGGTGTTTTTAAATACCACTTCTTACCGTAGGCATAATACAGCGCACGCTTGTCAATCCCTTTAAGATAACCGAGATCCGCCCGATAACCGGGTGAACTCTGTTCGTAGCCGAGCCAGTAGAGGGACTTGGGACCATCGTGCTTATAGCGTGCCTGTACAGCATGGCCGTCAAAACGATCACCGTAGTCGACCCTCAAAACCTGGGCATTAACCGAACAGTCTCCCAATGGACAGGGATCCTCCGGGATTTCATCCACACAGCCTGCCTCGCCGCACATATCTTCGGCAAACTTCTTCGGATACTTGGAGTCCGAGTACGACAGATGGTAACGAAAGGCGTCGTCGGGCCCGAAGTTCAATAACCCGCTGTAGTTAAGGGTCGCATTGTGATAGATGTCATTGACCCTGAGGGTTCCAGTGATATCGGAGGCGCGGTTGGCGTGAGTCTGCCGGTAACGAAAGGCTCCGGAGTAACTGGAGTCCAGCAGCTCTGTTGTGTCTGAGCCAAGGTTATCAGGAATAATCACCTGGGTCTGCCGGTCATCAGAGGCAAAGGCGCTGAACGCGTTGACGCCGCTATCGGCAACAAATGAAAGCCCCAGGCGCGGATTGACAATGTTGCGGGTATAGACAACAGGGATCAGGCTCGAGTAGTACTCGGTGACCGATCGAAAAAATTGTCTTTTTTCCGGCTGAAAAACGGAAAAGGGGTTGTTGATGGACTGCCTGGCGATGTCTGCTTCGACATCCGTATAATTGGGATTGATGGTGGCTGAAAGTGACGTGGAGGTTGAAAACTGATACTCCGCATCAAAACCAAGGGAGTTCTCATCCTGGTCCTTCACCTGCTCGAAATGACCACCAATCCCCCGCTCCTCATTAAAGTAATAGATGTAGTGGGGTGTCACTGACAGTTTGTCAGGCAAAAAATTATCTTTCTCCCCATCCTGTTCTTCAGTCTCCAGGGAGGAAAGGATACCGGCAACATTATCGACACCCTCGATGGGCCGTTTAAAGAAGAAAAATGTACCCAGGAGCTGAAAGAGGTTTCGGGGATAACACCTCTTGAGGATAACCAGTCCCCGGCTGTTTTTGTCAAGATCACGATCCGGAACATGGAGGGATGAAGCCGGAATGGCCATTTCCACGGTGTAGCCGAAGTCTGTCCTCTGAGCCTTCCCTGTCCATTCGGCATCCCAGTCATAGATATAGCGATCACTGATCGTATCCTGGATCAGGTCTGAGAGTGTCCCGTCCGGATTGACCCTGAACTCGAACTTACGAGCCATGGCCCCGGATGGATCAATGATAATCGAGACATAGTCATCGTATTTGGTGGCATCGCGCTCCCGCAGTGCCGACCTGATCTTTTCCGGGTTCGGATCATGGGCGATAAATGCTACATAAAGATGGGTTTTTGTGGCCGCCACCAACGCTTCAGTCTTCACTCCTGCGGGCTTCAACCTTTCAGGGAACAGTTCAATGCCGATATCAAACGATCTGGCCTGGTCCCAGAACTTCTCGTCGACATGTCCATCTATGACCGGCTTGCCGGAAACGGCAGTGATGGTAATTGTTTCGACTTTCATCTCAACGGACTCAGGAACAGATTCCGCACTTATACCGGCATCAATCTCCGGCTCCATCTCCATACTGTCAGCGCCCAGAGCCCGGCCGTCAAACAATAGGAAAAAACAGAAAAACAACCAAAGCCACGGGGGTCTGCAAAACTGTTGAAATCTGTTCATTTGGCTTTACCAATGGATGATAATAAACTCAAATTGCGATAACCGTTGATGGGGGCTATCACTTTCTTTAACACTGTCAGAAATGATGCATTAAAAGCAATCTCACCTGATACTATTTATCATTACATGGAAAGGCTGCTCTCATCAACATGTTATTCAAAGATTATTTGTGCCCGATGGTGTAGAATGCCAGGATGAATCAAACGGGAAAGCAACATGAATGACTCCGCAAAACCAGTGGTTAACCAGGAATATGTTGTTGAGCAATTTGATGATGAAATGCTCCTCTACTCCAAAACCGCTACCAGAGCCGTATATCTTAATGAAACCGCCCATGCGGTGTGGCTTCTCTGCGGTGCGGGTTTATCGGTCGGACAGATCATTGAGCATCTGGAACAGATCTACCCGGAGCAGAAAGATCAGATCAGCGATGATGTCCACACCACTCTGGAAATGTTTGCCGTAAACCATGTCATTGAGCTGATTGATGGCAAGTAAGGCAACATCCTTTTCCACCGGCTTTGGCGACCAATCCTTTGAAATCATATCCAGTGGCCGGCACCGCTTAGATCTGGCCGGATTTCTTTTTGGCGATTTTCCGGGAACCACATCCTCTGAACAGCCCAGACGGTATGAGATCGTTGCGTTCGGAAAACAGCCTATGCTGTCTCTCTGGAACGATGAAAAAATACTCTACTACGGCCAGTCATACTACCAACTGGCCTACACGTTGATGAATGAGGTTATCTTTCACTGCATCAACAGTCATGACAAACACCATGCGCTGCATGCCGGCTGTGTCCATAACGGCAACAGCTGTTTCCTGCTGCCGGGTAAAAGCGGCTCCGGCAAATCAAGCCTCACCGGTTGGCTCATCGCCAATGGCTACGGCTACCTCACCGACGAGCTGGCTTTTCTCTCCGCAGACGGGCAAATCCACCCCCTGCCCCGACCCATCAGCCTGAAAGTCAACAGCTCCCATCCTGCCTGGCCCGCTGCCGCAACCCAGGCAGACGGGATTATCTCCGACACAACAGGAGCCATGATTCCGCACCGACTGCTGAATCCCGCCTACGAGGCCTGTGAGCCGCGCGTCACCCATATTATCTTCCCGAAATTCAAAGCCGGCGCCGAATCAGAGCTGACGGAACTCTCACCGGCAAAGAGCAGCCTCCGCCTCCTGGAGTCCCACGTCAATGCCAGAAACCTGGACGGCCACGGCATAGCCGAGCTCTCAAATATTGTCAGGCAGTGCCAATCATTCAGCCTGGTCTACTCAAGCTTTGAGGAGTTGAGAGATATCTTTCTCACACCTTCCGGCCAGCTTCAATGACCCGCTACCCGATCCTCGAACTCTGTGCCCGTGTCGAGGGGCACGAATATCAGCACCAACTGCTCCGTGAACAATGCCAGGGCTTTTCGGACTGGCAACCGCTGCTTGACCAGGCCGAAAAAGAGGGCATGGCGCCTCTTCTGAAACTCCACCTTGACCAGTCCGGCAGCAGCTGTCCCATATCAGCCAAAAGAGCGCTGCATATCCTTGCCAAGCGCCATCAGCATCAGGCCGAAGTCCGCAGCCGGATGCTCGGGGAAATTGTCGATCACTTTGCTGAAAACGGCCTGACTCCGCTGATCCTCAAAGGCGCTGCCCTCGCTTACACCCTGTATCCAGATCCGGCCCTGCGTCCCATGCGGGACATGGACATCCTTCTCCACCCGGATGAAGTTGACCGCGGCCAGGAGCTTCTACGCCAGTTTGGCTTTCAGCAGGCCTCCAGCCCGATTCCACCGGACCACTTTCACCTGCCTCCACTGCTCACGGAAAAGGACGATGTCAAGATCTGTATCGAGCTCCACCGCGGACTGTACCCCCACTGCCCCCCCTGGTATCCGGAAATCAGCTTTGCCAGACTGCTGAAAACGGCCAGGGCTTTTCAGGTCGGCAACCGGCAGGCACTGACATTCAGCAACGAGGAAACGCTCCATTACCTTTACCAGCATGCTCTGCGGGCGCCTCTAACCTATGAGTCTTACAAGCTGATCAATATAGCGGACATCATCGGCTTTGTGGAAAACCATGGCAACAACCTCGACTGGAAAGCCATCGGCACGCACTACCCGATCCTCCTCCGGGCGCTTCCACTGCTCCATCACATCACACCCTGGAACCTTGAAAAAATCCCGAAACAATTTGTGCCTCATACAGAATCAAAGACATTCCATACGCCAAAACCATTTACAGGCTGGCCGAAAAAACGGAGAAAGGAGTTGAGGGTGGAGAGAAAAAGACTCTACCGGGTACTGCTTGACACCTTTTTCCCGTCCAGGTGGTGGCTGGGTATTTACTATGGTGCCGCCACAGAACGGGAGCGCCTGCGCCACCTGCTCAAACATCACCCTCTGCACATCTTCTGGTGGGTCCGGCTGTACCGTGGAATAGCAAAGTAACACCGAAGAAAACTCCCAGGTGGGATATGGCTTTCACACCATATCCGGAGTAGCCCTGGCCACTCTACTTTCATCTGCCGCTCAGCTGCTGAAAAAAGACCTCGTTGCTCTAAACAATCCCTATCCTTTTTAAGCAGGATAGCGCATAATCAACATCAAGAATCTGACTGCTCAGGTACAGAGGCCTTTTATACTGCAAATCGACTTGACAACACAAAATATAGTGCGATGAGCTGTGGCTTATGTAATCGGTCATAAGATAATTTGACAATGTGCCAGGATGACATAAGTAAACCGCTGTCAACGGTTTGAGTGAAAACATGCTTGTATGATGGGCCGAGCCGAAAGGCCCGATAACAACCTTGTGCCTGTTGAAAAGGAGAACCTGCTCGGCAAACGGCAGTTCCTCCGGATAGACAATTTTTACATTTTTAGATTCAAGGTACTTCTCAAAAACGTGTTCATTCTGAATATGTCTAATATTTTTTGACAGTTTTCTGCGTGACAGATAGAGAGGTTGCTCCGTACGACGAAAATTTTGAGAACCAATAAATTTTTGTGCTACCTCAACAGGCAGCTTTTTATGAATCGTGTGAATGGCACCGCGATTGACCATTGACGGTAATGGAATTGTCACCTTTTCCAGTTCAACAACGTGATCCAAGACAATTATTTTGTCATTTTCAATGGGTAGAAAATCCAATATTGTTTTTACGAAATCCAGCTTCAGAGTGGATAAATCGCCGTGAAACAGGAGAAAGGAACCTGCCTGCGGCTCATTCAACAAAATCCACAGACGACCCATAGTCTCTGTCAGGAAATGACCGTAATGGGGATCAAGAAAGCCGCCGTAAATATAATTCCCTTCCAGGCGTCGCCTTTCCGTCACTCCAACAAAGCACTTCAGTTCAGTTACTTTCTCAGAACTGTCCTGTCCCCTAAACAGGCAGGATTCCATGATGACATTACCGCCCCCATCACAGAGCCCGGATTCTGAATCGATCGGAGGGTCATTTTGAGAGGGGAAATATATCGCATCGTCCCGACGGACAAACCCAGGGGTTGTTTTTTTCAGCTGCAGTATTTCAGAGTATGGCTCCATTGAGTCAAAACCATAAAATCTGTGCTCACTCCGGTCCGTTTTTATGGAAAATTTTTCTCGGGTTCTGTGATTGATTTGAAAGGGAAGAAACATCATCGCTTTATACCGGCTCTTTAGGAATGCCCCCTTGTCGAAAGCTCCTACAATTCCCTCATTCATATCAATCAAATTCAGTTTCTGTTTTTTTTGCTGTTCGATGACTGAATAGTCCAGCGAACGATATCTGCCGCACATTTTTTCCAGATGTTTTGATAAAAATCTGGATGTCGGATCCAGCCCCCTCACGACCGTCAACCCGGTCGGAGGGCATGGCAGAGTCTCAATGACAAGATCCGGCCGGTTTTCT
>JBDLID010000117.1:0-9366 GCA_039715055.1 Thermodesulfobacteriota bacterium
ATGAATTCAATAAATCTGAACATTTTCGTTTTCTGCTGCAGCCAGTTGCTTTGCTGAAAGTGAATACTGAAGAGAATGATAAATAAGCCAACAATCTTGAACAGAGGAACCAGCACACTGGCTATCAGTATGATTCCGCCGATAAAATAATCACCGTCCTGAAAAAAATAAATGATTCCATCGAGAATGGTCGATTCCTCAAAGGTCCCCATGAAACCCACCCGCATAATGGGCAGGATATTCGCCGGCAGGAAGAGGACACAGGCGGTAAGTAAAAAGGCCCAGGTTCGGCCCACACTGTCAGGTTTTCTGAAGTGCAGCCGGCCCAGACAACGCCGGCAGCGCATCAGTTCATCATCTGCAATGTGTACACCACGTGAAATTTTGCCACACTCTTCACATCTGATGAGTCCTGCTTCTCTGGCAGTTCCGTTTGCTACCAGTGTCGTGGTCGCTGAGGGTTTTGATTCTTTCTTCTTCGCTATCTGTGCTTCGATACGATCCCAGAAATACTCCTCGTCGGTCACAGTTGATGAAACAATGGTAAGCAGAACCAGTCCGACAAAACAAAAAAAGCCTGCGTTGTAGCTTATCTCCGCCATACCGTACATCTTAATGATACTCACCAGAATGCCGAGCAGATAGACCTCTACCATCCCCCATTCGGACAAATGTTTGTACCACCGTAACGTCTTGATGCCTGCTGGTGAAATCCGTGCGGAGAATACGGATAGGGAGGAGATGAACAAAAAACTGAGTTTCAGGAACGGAAAAATAATGCTGACAAGCAAGACCATAATGCCGACAAAAAAATAGCCTCCTGCAAAAAGGACCCACACCGCATCAAACATGTTGCTGCTGCCGTGAAGGCCAACCATTGAAAATGTCATAATAGGCATGAACATGGCCGGAACAAAGACAATCAATCCGGCCAGGCTTATTGCGAAAGCCTTTTCAGGGGAATTTTCAACACTCTTGCGAAGCAGGCTTTTGCAACGCGGACATACTATTCTTACACCTGTGGCGACACGTTCTTTTTCAAGGAGCAAATCACATCCCGGACATATTTGCAGTTTTGATAAGGAGAGAGGAGTCGATTTCATGGGCAAGAGAATTTAATATACTATTTCTTTCACTGAACCGGTGCAGTGAGATAGGAGGCACGCGAAAGCACTTTGAACCACAAGGGTTTATCCTCCACCTCCTGTTTTGTCATCAGACGTGATTTGGCAAAGTCATTCTTGAACATCTGTTCAACATCGGTCACGAAGGGCTCATCAATCACCAGGGCCGTTATTTCGAAATTCAAGCGGAACGAACGGTTGTCGAAGTTGGCCGTGCCGACCCCGGCCAGAACGTCATCGACCAGGAACACCTTCTGGTGGAGAAAGCCGGGTCGGTAGCGGTACATCTCTATGCCTGACTCAAGCAGTTCGCCGACAAAGGCGTAGGCGGAATAGTAAACCAGCTTACTGTCGGGTACATCGGGAATGATGATCCTGACATCCACGTTCCGCAGCGCAGCCAGATGCAGGGCAGACATGACGCCTTCATCGGGGACGAAGTAGGGACTTGCGATCCAGATCCGCTTTTTGGCAGAATGAATGGCCTGCTGAAACATCAGGCTGCAGGACTCCAAGCGGTCGGCGGGCCCGGTGGGTAGAAGAAGTACAGCACCATTACCCTCTGCGGCAGCGACCGGCTCCCAACTGAGTGCCGGCAATTCTTCGTCTGTTGCCCAACGCCAATCCTCAATAAAAGAAAGCTGAAGCTGCAAAACCGAGGGGCCGACAATCTTCATGTGGGTATCACGCCAGTTGGGCAACCTGGGATCCTGGCCGAGATACTCGTCGCCGACGTTGTGTCCTCCAATCCAACCGGCTTTCCCATCCACCACAACAATTTTGCGATGATTGCGAAAGTTGATCTGAAAGCGGTTTCCACCGCCCCTGGTCGAGTGAAAAGAACTGACCGCAACTCCAGCGTTCCGCAAATCCTGGAGGTAGGAGTCGATGCCGCGGCTGCCGATCTCATCGTAGAGAAAGCAGATCCTTACCCCGGCCCGGGCCCTGGCGATGAGACGATCCTTTACTTTACGCCCCAGTTCGTCATCGCGGACGATGTAGAACTGCACGAGGATATACTCTGCCGCCTCGTCAATCCCGGTGAGGATACTGTCAAACGTTGCCTCACCGTTGATCAGCAGCTCGACATCGTTTCCAGTAAAGTAGGGAAGTTCAGCCAGACGCAATGCTACCTGGGCGCCACCGTGTCCAGTGTCAAATTTCTGGACATAAGGGCTAAGTTTGTGCCGGATCGTCTCCACCTCCTCACTGAATCCGGACTCCACCTGCCGTCGCAGGGTCACATAGCCCTTGAACTTATTGCGGCCGAAAACCCAGTAGGCGGGCACGGAAAGCAGGGGAAAGGTATTGAGAGAAATGATCCAGGCAATGGAACCCTGCGCAGTACGGGTGGACATCAGGGCGTGGAAGGATGAAAAAAAACCGAACACATGACCAATCAATAGCACAGTGACCATTTGAACTCTCCTCCCTGCCCTGACTGTAACGGGCTACAGTAACTTACGGATACGGTCATAGCCCGCCTTGAGTTCATCTGCCGCAAGACCGAGAGCCGACCCGGCATCGCCAGCTGTTTTTTCCACCTCATCGGTAAAGGGTTTTAACTGGAGCTTAAAATTCTGCCATTTCTTATCAAGTTTCTCCAGTTCCTCCGCGGTCTCGGCCTTACCAAGATGTGCCTTGAGAGCAACCTCATCACGCATCTCTTTGATTGCGGCCTTCATTTCCTCAAGAGTACTTTTTTCAACAGTCATCATTGTCTCCCTGGTTTTGACCCTCAGCAGGTAGCTTCAGATCTTTTTCTGGTAACGATTCAGGAGCACTGCCAAACAGTTACAGTACAGTGTTTTATCCAACTATGGGCTGCCGCCTGAACAGTTACTTTTTCTGTTGCTTACTCAGCTTTTTTTTATTCACCGCCTTGGTCAACAGTTCAATAAGCGGGATAAGCCCAACCGCGCCGCCGACTTTGCCACTGGTTAATGCAGTAAATCCTGAGCGGATTCGATACACATCATCAGTCACCTTTGAAAATTCCGCTTTTACAGCATCCACATCCGCCTCCAGTTCAGAGTAGACCAGGTCTCGAATTTCCTGTGCCATCTTTTCTTCATCACTGTTGCTGCCTGAACGGGCAGCAACACGCAGCACAGCCACCCCAATGATAATATCGATGATGGCGATACAGAGTGATGCCCCGGCCGGGCTGAATCTGGAGGACAATGACTGGTATCCGGAAAAATTCAACATCCCCAGGCCTAACAGAACAAAAAACAGGGCAATGGCACTCAAGACGGCCTGACTCGCTGTCTGCCTGGCACGGAGTTTGCCAAGGGTCATTTCCGTTTTGGCCAAAAGCTTTAATTTCAGTATGGGATCATTCATAATCTCTCCTTATCTGGGCAGCAATCGGCCTACGAGTATTCCAAGGGCAAAAACAATCAGCAGGGTCATGGGGCTGGTGTTCTCAAGTTCCTGTTCCAGAGCATCAACCAGTTCTTCTATCTGAGAATTCAAATCACTTTCATCACCTGCGTTATCCTGGACATGGAGAGTGTCGTTCTGCTCTGTTACAGTTGCTTCCTCTGCAACGGCGGGGGTGGACGATGTGCCCCGTTTTAAGGATTCAACTTCAATACGCAGCCTTTCAAGTTCCGCTTGCCTTTCGTCTTTTGCCATTTTCAGCACCAGTGGGTTACTTTCAGTACCTTCGAAATTCTTTAAAAAAAATCGAAGAGAATCTCGTGCAGCTACTTATTTTTATCATTTTTTCTTTTCCTCTTCCGGAGCGGGACTGAGCAAGACAGCAAACCATATTGTCTGGGGGTTGTTCATGGAAGCGAGCTTGACCACCATGGTAAGGGGAACGGAGAGCAGCATACCCACCGGCCCAAGGAGCCACCCCCAGAACACCAGAGAAAGAAAAACAGCCAGGGTGGAAAGACCCAGTTTTTTCCCCATTATCCGGGGCTCAAGTACATTGCCCATAATTATATTGACCCCGAGATAGAGACCAATAATGATCAGGGTTTTGCTTGCCCCCAGCTGTATAAGCCCAAGAAGAATCGCAGGCACTGCAGCCAGGATGGAGCCGATGTTGGGCACAAAGTTCAGGCCAAAGGCGATAACTCCCCATAATACAGCAAAATCAAGACCGATCAGGGTGAGACCAAGCCAAATCACAATCCCGGTAAGCAGGCTTACGGCCGCTTTAATCACGGTGTACTCGTTGGTGCTTTTGACAATCCGGGCAATCTGCTGCAGTGTTTTTTCAGTGTTGCTTCCTTCCACGGCCACAAACTTTGCCGGAAAGGCCATGGCGTCGAACAGCATGAACATGGTTGTAAACATGATCAGCGCTGAATTACTGAGGATGTCGGCCACTCCGGAGAACAGACTGTTAGCAAAATTGAGAACAACACCCGGGTCCACAGCTTTTAGAATACCGGCGTCTCTGATATCGATCCCTTTTGTGAGAAGGAAAGAGACAACCTGTTCTGTTAATTCAGCTATCCGTTCCTGGTACCCGGGCAGGGCCTGACTGAACTGGGCCATACTTGAACCGATCATCAGTGATGTCAGCACCAAAAGCAGGACCACCGCCAGGAGAACCAAGCCCACGGCCAGGGTGGATGGCACCCCCCGCTTTTTCAACCAGTTCACCGGAGTCACCGCAATAACAGCGATAAAAAGTGCCAGGAGAAAGGGATCGACAATCGCCACGGACTGGCGGGCGGCAGCCAGTAAAAAAACGATCCCTGCCAGGGTAAGTACCGTGTCTCGAAGCGTTGTCGCGTGTTGTTCAGTCATGGTCTGCCTTACTCCTTGTCAATCGAATCAACGCTGCCCGATTTGCTGATGGCCAGAAGAAGCTTGAGCCCCAGGTAAAAAGAGAGGCCATAGCCCAATCCCCCAAATATTGAAATCCCCTGAAAGAGTGGCGGTGCCTGCATGGACCAGAGCAGGGATGAGCCGAGAAAGAGGGAGGCGGTCAGAATACCGATCACCAGACGGTTGACGATGGGATCAAGGTGGCGGTGGGCAAGCTGGATGTCAAAGCTGCCCTCCTGGATGCGACTCAGGGTATTGTTGAGTTCGCGGGGCAGGGAATTCAAAAAAAGATCCCAGTCCCGGTAAGAGCGCTGCATCTTCCCCACCAGGCGCTTAGGAGAAAATCGTCTGGCCACGATTTTGTTATAGTAGGGCTCCAGCAATTCAGCCAGGCTGAAACCACGCTCAAGTATCCGTGAGGTTCCCTCAAGGAGGATCAGGGTGCGGATCAGCATGGTAACATCGGCCGGCAGATGGATATGGTGCCTGTGGACAATGGCGATAAAACTGTTCAGGGCTTCGCTGACATTGAGCTCTTCCAGGTTCCGGTCACCATAATCGGCCAGGAAATCATCAATGTCGCGGCTAAGTACCTCTCGGGAAACACCGGAAGGCATGGCATCCAGGCGCTGCATGACACTGAGGATTTCATCAGTATCACGGGAAAGGACAGCCAGCAGCAACGACTCGAACTCGTCACGCATTTTCTCGCTGAGCCGACCGCTCATGCCACAGTCGAGGATGCCCACCCGGCCGTCTGCCAGCAGCATCAGGTTGCCGGGATGGGGGTCGGCATGGTAGAAGCCGTCCCGAAAGATCATTTCCAGAAAAACATTGGCCCCCCTCCGGGCAAATTTTGCAAGATCGACTTCTCCCTGGCGCAGCCTTTCCGGCTTGCTACCCGGGGTTCCGGGCAGGAACTCCATGGTCAGCACCCGTTTAGAGGAGTACTCCGGAAAGGTTTTCGGGAATTGTACGGTCCTGTCTTTTCTGAAATTGCGGCTGAACTGCTCAAGATTTCGCCTTTCATTGTTGAAATCGAGCTCCCGCAGGAGGGTGCGTCTGAACTGGCCCACGACACCAACAGGATCATAGGGGCGCAGGCGGCGGCTCTGTTTATGGGCCAGATCAGCCAATCCTGCAAGGATGGCAAGATCAGAGCTGACTTTCTCCTCCGTCCCCTGGTGCAGGATTTTAACGACCACCTGCCCACCGTCAAGGAGTACAGCCCGGTGAACCTGGCCGATGGAGGCCGAGGCAAAGGCGGCCTCCTGAAAGTCCTGAAAACAGTCTTCAGGTGTTTTGCCAAGCTCAGTCGTAAAGAGTAAACGGGCCGTTTGCGGCGGGTCAGGCGGAGTGCCGGATTGCAACTGAGCCAACTCGTTTGCCATCTCCTCACCGAGAAGATCAGGGCGGGTACTGAGCATCTGGCCAAGCTTGATAAAGGTGGTGCCCAGCTCGGTTAAGGCCAGGCGCAGACGCTCCGCTGCACTGAGCTCTGATATGGCCCGGCCGTCATCGTGGCTGAGCTTTTCTTTGAGCCCCGGAAAGGGAATTTCCTCAAGCCAGTCGGCCAGGCCGTATTTGGCAAAGGTGGCACCGATCTCATAAACCCGGGCAGTGTTACGCTTTAAGAGTTCAATTGATTCAATATGCACCATCGCTTATCACCAGTCCCTCACACAGGGAATCTTCGCTATATTGGCTCAAGGAAGTCTGGAAAACTTTCCCTTGATCAATGCCCTGCCGATGCCGGTCCGGGCACGACACGGCAAAAGTCGTTTTCAAATCTACAGGTCTCCACCGGGGTCCTGTGCTGCTCTCAATGTCTGCCACACTTCCTTCGCTGCAAATGAGACAAGAAATCATTATCATATTACAGCACCTGCCCAATGAAGTCAAACACATGTGTTACACTATTTTTATAATGAAATGCACCCGCAGCTCAAAAACCTAGCTGCAATCCAACACCAACATCATACTCGGAGTCATGGACACCAATCAGGGAGACCTGTTTGGAGATAACCCACTCCAAACCGTAGTGCCACTCGTCATCGGTATTGACATACCATTCCAGAAAGAGTCGCGGCAGGAGCTGAATTTCACTGCCCAGCTGCAGGCGAAAATCACCATTACTATCGACTCGCAATTCACTTTCAAGATAGAGGGGCAGGATATAGCGCACACCAAACACTCCCAGCTCTTCCTCTTCATCAAGATCGCCACCAATATAAACGGAGAGAAAACGGCTCAGGTAGCGCTGGTATGAGGGTTCAATTTCATAGTTCTCCTGCCAGTCATTTTTCCACTCTACGGCCAAAGCATTATGACTGTTTGCCAGCATCAACTCTCCCTCATTCATCTGGGACAGAGCAGAGGCCTCCCCCCAGGCAAAAAACTTGCTGTCACTCATCTCGTTGCCGCTTTTTTGTGCCGCGGCAAGGGCTGGATCTATCCGGGAACCTTCATAATGAACCACCCTGGCCATACCGGAGGCCATATGGTAGAGGATATGACAGTGAAAAAACCAGTCCTTGTCCTCATTGGCCAGAAACTCCAGCACCGTGGTCTGCATGGGGGCCACGTCAACGGTATGTTTGAGTGGTGCGTGATCGCCCTGACCGTTCAGTACTCTGAAAAAATGGCCATGCAGGTGCATTGGGTGATGCATCATGGTCTTGTTGATCAGTTTGAAACGGACATTTTCGCCCCTGCGGATCAGGATTTTATCCGCGTCACTCAAGGTAATATTATTAAAGGACCACACGTAGCGATCCATATTGCCGGTCAACTCCAGGACCACCTCACGGCTGGGGTTGGACTCCGGTAATCCTGTGGGGCTGACAGCACGTAACCGGCTATAATCTTCCATTACCACGGCTGCCTTGTCCATGGTTTTATGACTGCCCATGGCATGATGCATACTATGGCCGCCATGGGCAACCATTTTCATGCTCTGCTCACCAGGATCTGCATTTTCGCTCATGTCCATGGCAGAGTGATCCATGGTCATCATTTGAAACGGATCGGGGCTGGGCAGATCCGGAGCGGCAACTTTTTTTCCCCGGCCGATGTAGGCTGAAGCATATCCGGAACCATCCTGGGCAGTGGCTCTCAACTCGCAGGCACCATTCGCAGGCACTGTGAGCAGAAAATCGTAGGTCTCAGCAACTGCAATCCGTATGCGTTCCACGGAAAGAGGTTGTACATCCATACCGTCAGCACTGATCAGAGTCATGGGGCCACCGGCAAACTGCAGGTTGAAATAGCTGGCTGCTCCTCCGTTAATGACCCGCAGCCGTACTTTTTCTCCCGGTTGTGGCCCGCTCAGTTCGACCGCCGGCCGACCGTTGATCAAAAAGGCATCGTAAGCGACATCTGAGATATCCATGGGCGGCATCCTCTGCCATGATTGTTTCAGCCTGCCCGGAACAGCACCGGCCGCAATCACCCTGTCCCAGCTCTGAGCGCTTCCTTTCTTGATACCATACCATTCACTGCCCCGCTTGAGAGTGCGCAAGACCTCGGTGGGATTTTCATCGGTCCAGTCGGAGAGCATCAGCACGATATCGTGATCTACCTGCACTTCATCTTTCTGGGGGCGAATGACAATAGCGCCGTAGACGCCCTGTTGTTCCTGAAGGTTGGTATGGGAGTGGTACCAGTAGGTGCCGGAGTGTTTCAGCTCAAAGCTGAAGCTATGATCGCCTCCCGGCGGGATAGGCATGGTTGTGATATAGGGAACGCCGTCATACTGGTTAGGCAGCAGGATACCATGCCAGTGAATGGAGGTTTCCTCATCCATACTGTTATGGACCCGAATGAGTGCCTTGTCACCCTCGGTAAAATGAAGCGTGGGGCCGGGAATCTGCCTGTTGACAGCCAGTGCTTCACGATCCCTGCCCGTGAAGTTGACGCTTGTTCGCTCAACGGTGAGATCATATTCCACAACCTTGGCTGAGCTGGTGGACAGAAAGGAAAAGAGCAGGATGCCAATAGCAGCAAGCTGACTCAGCAATACGAAACAGGAATTTGGTCTGACTCTCATTTTTCGTCTCTCTTCTGTTTTTATGTGGCGATCTTTTACATGTTTAGGGGACGTCAAAAAATAACATGGCTTTTTATGTTAGTTTTGTTACGGCCCCTTATACCATTACGATATTTATTTGGTCATGTTATTTATTGACAGAGGCTTTCAACCATTTTTAATAGTAATTCTATGTGAAGCTCGAATTATATGCAAATTGAATCATCCCTGGCTTTCAGCGTCAACTTCAAGACACAGCATAGCAACGTGAACACGCCCCTCTCTGGGGAACCTGTTTGCTCAAATGACTTTCCATTACAATTCTGTTCTTGATTACCACTGAACCTCAGCTTCATTCTTTGGTAGTTTTCTGGAACCGCAGTGTTGCAGCAGGGTACCGTCAAACGTCCACGCTCGTACCTC
>JBDLID010000118.1:0-9176 GCA_039715055.1 Thermodesulfobacteriota bacterium
GAATCTTTCCTTTATCCTGAATTTGAGCCGGCTCCCCATAAAATACTGGCGCTGAACCACAGTAAGGCTCTCATCAACCGGGTCTCGGAGACGGCATGTAAAATATTTGACAGCCTGGATCCGGACACCAAGACTTCGCCCAATTCCTACGCTGCCGCCTGTCTTGCCGCCGGGGCTCTTCTCAAGGGGGTTGACCTGTTGATGGAGGGTGAGATCGACAACGGCTTCTGCCTTGTCCGCCCGCCGGGTCACCATGCCGAGGAGGATAGGTCCATGGGCTTCTGTCTCTTCAACAACGTTGCCGTTGCCGCAAGATACGCCCTTGAGAAGGGGCTGGAGAGGGTGATGATTGTCGACTGGGACCTCCATCACGGAAACGGTACCCAGCACTCCTTTGACGATACGGACCGGGTCCTCTATCTCTCCACTCATCAGTACCCCTACTATCCCGGGACCGGATCGCTGCAGGAGACGGGAAGTGGAAAAGGGGAGGGCTACACAGTCAACGTGCCGCTTCCCGGCAACCAGGGGGATTTGGACTACGCCACCATTTTTGATGATATCGTGCTGCCGGTGGGCCGGAGCTATCGACCCCAGCTAATTCTCTTATCCGCCGGTTTTGATATCTACCGGGGCGATCCTTTAGGCGGCATGGAGGTGACACCTAAGGGGTTCGCCTACATGACCAGGCGGCTGGTCGAACTGGCAGAAGAGGTCTGTGACGGCCGACTGCTGGTCACCCTTGAGGGCGGCTATAATTTGAACGGCCAGAGAGACGGGGCAATGGCGGTGTTGTCACAGCTTCTCGGGGTGGGACTTGATACGGGACAACCGACAAACCTCAATGATGAGGAGGCTGGACAGCTGGCCCTTGAAAAGTCAGTCCACCCCGCTATAGCCCAGGCGCATGAAGTTGCAAAAAAATATTGGAGCCTGTAAACTGAAACCGTTCATACCGTTCTTCTCTTTGCCCGGTCTGGAAAGGGGGAGGATAAGGTGGTAACTTATTGTTTTTGTCTAAAATAACGGAGAAGGAATTGCAGGACAGGCAGACCAAGATTCTCATCGCCGATGATGATGCAATGGTGCGGACCACAGTCTCCAAGATTCTGGAGATGTTCGGTCACAATGTTGTGTCCGTTGATGATGGGCTGGGTGCCGTCAAACTGGTTGACGACAGTTATGATGTCATCATTCTCGATATTAACATGCCGGGGATGGACGGGTTTAAAACGATCAACAAGCTCAACGAGCTCAACTACGATATTCCGGTTCTCTTTCTCACCGGTGCCGGCTCAATGGATTACGCGGTCAAGGCGATCAACCTTGGGGCGTACGATTTTTTGACCAAACCCATTGAGGATCTCGATATTTTCAACGTCAAGATTCGGCGTGCCATTGAAAAGAGGATGTTTATTCTCCGGGAGCGGGAATACAAGCAGGAGCTCGAGCTCGACATCCGTAAAAAGGCCGCTGAGCTGGAGGAGAACAATAAACTTCTTCTCACCTACAGCCACAGTCTGGAGAATGCCACGGTACAGTTGATGACCAGTCTCCAGAACGCCATGGAGGAGAAGGATTATTACACCGCCGGTCACACCATGCGGGTCACCGAGTATGCGGTGATGCTTGGCATTGCCATGGAGCTTCCCGAGCAGGACCTTGTCATTCTGCGCCGGGCCGCCCAGTTTCACGATATCGGTAAGCTGGTGATCGACCTCTCCTGTATCCAGAAACCCGGAAAGCTGAACGAGGAGCAGTGGGAACTGATCAGAAAGCATCCCGGTGTCGGGGCCAATATCATCAAGCCGCTGGGATTTATGAACAAAGAGCAGTTTATTATCCGACACCACCATGAACGGGTGGACGGAAAAGGCTACCCGGATGGTCTCACCGGAGATGAGCTTGATATCCTGACCAAGATCCTCATGGTGGTCGACAGTTATGATGCAATGACCTCAAGAAGAAACTATCGTCTCAACATGTCCATGGAGGAAGCCGTGGTCGAACTGCAGCGCTGTGTCGGCACCCAGTTTGATGATACAGCGGTCAAGGTCTTTTCCCAGGCGATCTCCTCGTATACGCCGACCAACCCGAGCTGGAGTGTTGATACCGTGGATGAGATCAACAGTCGAGCCTGCTGATCCCCTTTTTTACCTAATGCCATCACATTGATTACAGAGAAAAACAGCAATGAAGATTTCGCGTCAAGAAGTTGAACATGTCGCCCACCTGGCCCGGCTTAACCTCGATGAAAATGAGCTGGAAACAATGACCGGTCAGTTGGACAATATCCTCTCCTATGTGGACAAGCTCGAAGAGCTCGACACCTCGGATGTTAAACCGACCACCCACGCCTTTTCCATCAGCAACGCCTTTAGAGAAGATGCGGTAAAGCCCTCTCTTTCCCAGGGTGACGCCCTGGCCAACGGGCCCCGGGCCGCTAAAGAGGCCTTTGTCGTTCCAAGAATTATATAATCCTCTAAAATTTCAACAGTGTATGGAGGCACCTTCGTTTACTGGTGTCTCCACCATGAGTGTATTTTAAGCAATGAACCCTTTTGAACTGACCATCGGCCAGGCCGCACAAGAGCTGGCCTCAGGTAATCTCTCCTCTGTGGAGTTGACGACAAGCTGTATTCAACGGATCGAAGCTGTTGACCCGAAGATTAAATCTTTCCTCACAGTTTCCAGAGACCGGTCTCTTGCCAGGGCCGGGGAGGCTGATAAGAAGCTTGCGGCCGGTGATGCCCCGCCTCTTTGCGGTATTCCCCTCTCGCTCAAGGATCTGATCTGCACCAAAGGGGTGAGAACCAGCTGCGGCTCTAAAATTCTCGACCCCTATATTCCTCCTTACAACGCCACAGTGGTCGATAAGCTGGAGGAAAACGGCGCGGTTGTCCTTGGCAAGGTGGCCATGGATGAGTTCGGAATGGGCTCGACCACCGAAAACTGTGCCTACCAGGTTCCGGAAAATCCTTGGAAGCCCGGCTATATCTGCGGTGGCTCTTCCGGAGGATCAGCCTCGTCGGTGGCTTCACGGGAGTGTCTCGGGTCATTTGGCTCGGACACCGGTGGTTCCATCCGCCAACCGGCCTCGCTGTGCGGTGTGGTCGGTATGAAGCCCACCTACGGCCGGGTCTCCCGCTACGGCCTGGTGGCCTTTGCCTCCTCACTGGACCAGATCGGCCCCTTGAGCCGTGATGTGAGCGATTGTGCCCTGATGATGAATGCGATCAGTGGCTACGATGAAAAAGATTCCACATCGGTGAAAGAAAAATGTCCTGATTTCAGCCACTCTCTTAAAGAGGGAATGAGCGGGCTGCGGGTCGGCGTACCGAAGGAGTACTTCAGTCAGGGCCTCAGCCCGGAGGTGGAGGGTGTGGTCCGAAACGGCATCGATGCGCTGGCAGAAGCCGGGGCCGAGATCGTCGATGTCAGCCTGCCGAGGACCGAGTACTGTGTCGCCGCCTATTACATCATCGCGCCCGCCGAGGCGAGTTCCAACCTGGCCAGGTATGACGGCGTGGCCTACGGCTACCGAGACGAAAGTGCCGAGACCCTGCTGGAGATGTACAAACAGAGCCGTTCACAGGGCTTTGGCGACGAGGTCAAGCGCAGGATTCTCATCGGTACCTATGCACTGTCTTCCGGCTATTACGACGCCTATTACAAGAAGGCCTCGCAGGTACGAACCCTGATCCTGGAGGATTTCAGGAGCTGTTTTGACCAGTGTGACCTGGTTGTCTCACCGGTCTGTCCCACCCCGGCCTGGAAAATCGGTGAAAAGAGCGACGATCCGTTGTCCCTCTACCTGTCAGATATCCTCACCATATCAGCAAACCTTGCCGGTATCCCGGCCATGTCGGTTCCCGGCGGTTTTTCAAAAGACGGGCTGCCCATCGGTATCCAGCTGCAGGGGCCGCATTTTAAAGAGGAGACTCTCTTTCAGGCGGCCTTTAACCTGGAAAAATCACTGGCTGTCCCCACGATGCCACCGGAGATTTGATTGATGAGCAGCAAAAAAGAAATCAACCGGTCCACAGTCCGGGTTGCCGACCATATCGCCTCCATAGTGCCGTACCCACCGGGAAAACCGATGGAAGAGCTGGAGCGGGAGCTGGGCATCTCCAACTCGATCAAACTGGCCTCCAATGAGAACCCATGGGGTTCCTCGCCCAAAGCGCTTGCTGCCCTGGGTGAGGCGCTGCAGAATCTGAACCGCTACCCGGACGGTTCATGCCACTATCTCACTGAGGCCCTGGCTGAAAAGACAGGAATGAACCCCGATGAGATCATCATCGGCAACGGTTCGGACGAAATCATTGAGATGCTGGCCAAGGCCTTTGTCCAGCCGGGTGACGAGGTGATCACCAGCCACCCGTCCTTTCTCATCTACCAGAAAGTGGTCCAGGTGCGGGGCGGCGTCAACAAGGTTATGCCGCTCAAATCCATGCGTCACGACCTGGAGGCGATCCTCGACCAGGTCACTGAACGAACCCGGCTCATCTTTCTTGATAACCCCAACAATCCTACGGCCACCTGCATTAAGCCAACGGAGCTCTACTCCTTTCTCAGTAAGGTGCCGCAGTCGGTAATCGTTGTCCTTGATGAGGCTTACCGTGATTTTATGGACGAGGAGAACAAGGTCGATATTTTTTCACTGATCCGCAACAGTCGTGAGAGATGTCAGGTGGTTGCCCTGCGCACTTTTTCCAAGGCCTACGGCCTGGCAGGGCTTCGGGTCGGCTACGGGTTGATGGCAGCGGAGGTGGCCGGCTACCTGCACCGGGTGAGGCAGCCGTTTAATGTCAATCAGCTGGCCCAGGTCGGGGCACGGGCCGCCCTTGAGGACGAGGAGTTTTACAACTTCACCCTCGAGTCGACCCAAAAAGGAATGGCCTTTCTTCGTAGTGAAGTCGAGGCTCTTGGCTGCCCCTGCTACCCATCCCAGACCAACTTTTTTCTCATTGATGTCAAAGGTGACGGTGATCTTCTTTACCAGGCCATGCTCAGGAAGGGGGTGATTATCCGCTCCATGAGATCCTACGGCTACAAGAACGTGGTTCGGGTGACCGTGGGAACCGACGAGGAAAACAGCCGTTTCGTGGAGGCGTTGGGCAGCTGTCTCAACGATCTTGGCTATGTCTGAGCAGCAGCTGGTCATCACCATTGACGGGCCCTCGGGTGTTGGAAAGTCAACGATCAGCCGCCGTGTGGCTGCAGGCCTTTCCTACACCTACCTTGATACCGGTGCAATGTACCGGGCGGTGGCCCTCAAATTACAACTCAGTGGAGTCGACCCGGGTGATGAGGCCGCGGTTGAGACTGTTCTGACGGATCTTGATATCAGGCTGGTTCCCGGTGGGGGACTGGACAGTGATGTGGGGGTTCTTCTTGACGACGACGATGTGTCGTCTCTGATCCGGACCCCGGAGATGAGTATGCTCGCCTCGAAGGTTTCAGCGATCCCGGTGGTGAGAAAAAAGCTTACCCAGATGCAGCAGCAGGCCGGTGAACGGGGCAGGGTGGTAGCCGAGGGCAGGGATACCGGCACCATTGTCTTTCCCCGGGCGATCTGCAAGTTTTATCTTGACGCAGCGCCCGAAGAGCGGGCTGAAAGACGCAGTCTTCAGCTCAAAAGTCAGGGTAAAGAGGTGGATGAGAAGGAGTTGCTGGCCATGATCATCAAGCGGGACAAGGATGACAGGAGTAGAACCATTGCCCCGCTGACCCAGGCCGAAGACGCCCACTATATCGACTCCACCGACCTCAGTATCGATGGAGTCTGTGAAAAGCTGCTGGCCATCGCCAGACGGAGTCTTTCAGGCCCGGGGTGATCTGAAGAGTACCAGAGCTACTACTCGAGGATAAAGTCGTCTCTCCGGTTCTTCATCATTGAGTCCTCATCCTGGCCCATGAAGAGCGGTCGTTCCTCGCCGTAGCTGACCGTCCTGATCCGGCTGGCCCTGACGCCGAGATCAACGAGATACTCCTTGGCATTGATCGCCCTTCTTTCACCGAGGGCCAGGTTGTACTCGTTGGTACCCCGTTCGTCGCAGTTCCCTTCAATGACCACCGAGACTGATGGATTTTCCATCATGTAGTTGCCGTTGTGGAGCATGTTGTCCGCCATGTCGCCGCGGATAGATGCCTGGTCAAAGGCGAAGTAAATCGGCTTGAGCTCCATGGAGGAGCGGCCGAACATTCTTTTCTGTTCTTCGCTGCGCTCACCACTGATGGACATGGAGCCCAACCGTTGTCCGGAGGAATCATCAAGGGTTCCCTCGGCCGGAAGGCTTTCCTCGGAATAGGCATCAGCCGGGGGGTAGTCGATACTGGTTCCCCCTGTTGCGCCTGTATCCGGGGGGGTCACGGTTTTCTTTCCACAACCGCTGATAAAAATAGTGAAGGCGCCGGCAAGGATAAGACAGAGGGAGCTGTTAAGAATGGTTTTTTTCATGATCTCTCCTGGGCAAAACCTGCTTGTTGGATGAAAGGGAGCCTCCGCTCGTGGAGTGATAATGTCCCGCTAAGGAGGCCGGTCGATACTGATCTATTGTAGCCTTAATCGTTGGAACGTCAAGTAAAAGTCTCCCGGCGGTTTTGCTCTCTGTGATCAGGCCTTTTTACACAGGCGGTCGTTGTTGCCGGTCGGCCTGTGTGTATGCCTCCGGTTCACCGGAGGCTGTCATTAAAAAAAGTTGCTGCCCTCGGGTGAGGACTGTTTTCTAACCCGACAAGTCGCACAACTTTTTAGAGTCGCTGGATAAGTGCCCTGGTGATCACTCTAAGTTTGCGATTTTAAACTTTCCCATTATTTCTTGTTTTTTGTCGGCGTTTTCATGGAGTAAGGCACTAAATACCAGATACAAACGAGGTGAGGAGTGAATCGGAAAAAGGGCGAACAGACCAGGTTTATCTGCCGGAATTGCGGTTATGAGAGCCTTAAATGGCTTGGCCGCTGCAGCCGCTGCAACGAGTGGGATTCAATGGCGGAAAAACTGGTCAGAAAGGGGGCCGGCCCCGGAGGTTCAGCCGCGAGTGTCAAGCCGGTGCCGCTGCCCATGGCGCCGGAAGGTGATGAGGAGCGGATCAGAACCGGAATTGATGAGCTTGACCGGGTGCTGGGCGGCGGTATTGTTCCCGGCTCGGTGACGCTCATCGGCGGTGATCCCGGGATTGGTAAATCCACCCTCATTCTTCAGCTGCTTGCAGCCGTTGCCGGAGCAGGCGGTGAGGTGCTCTACGTTTCCGGTGAGGAGTCCCCACGGCAGATCAAGCTGCGGGGGCGACGCCTCGATGCTCTCCACCCGGGTGTAATGCTGGCCTGTGCCAGCCGGGTGGAGGATATTTTAGCCATGGCCACTGAATCGGTGCCGCGTCTGCTGGCTGTGGACTCCATCCAGACGCTCAGCTGTGACGATTTTCCCTCGGCTCCGGGATCGGTGACCCAGGTGCGGGAGTCGGCGGCAAGACTCCTCAGCCTGGCCAAGGAGAACAATATCCCCACCATCCTCGTCGGTCATGTGACCAAGGAAGGGTCTCTTGCCGGGCCCAAGGTGCTGGAGCATATGGTGGATACGGTCCTCTACTTCGAGGGGGACCGCAATCACGCCTTTCGACTGCTGCGGACGGTGAAAAACCGCTTCGGTGCCACCAATGAGATCGGGGTTTTTGAGATGAAGGAGGAGGGCCTTATCCAGGTGGCCAACCCGTCGGAGATTTTTCTTGCCGAACGCCCCCTTGACGCACCGGGCTCGGTGGTTCTGCCCAGTGTCGAAGGGACCCGGCCGATCCTGGTCGAGGTCCAGTCGTTGGTCAGCCCGACAAGTCTGGGAACGGCAAGACGGACCGCCATCGGCGCCGACCCCCAGCGGTTGTCCCTGCTCTGTGCCGTTCTTGAGAAAAAGGCCGGTCTTGATCTCTATGGTCATGATATATTTTTAAACATTGCCGGCGGCATCCGGGTGGATGAGCCGGGTCTTGATCTTGGGGTGGTGGCCGCACTTGCCTCGAGCTTTCTTGATAAGCCGATTCCCTCGGCCACTGTGTTATGCGGTGAGGTCGGCCTTGCCGGTGAGGTTCGGGCGGTGAGCCAGGTCGAGATGCGTCTTAAGGAGTCGGAACGACTCGGTTTTACCCGTTTTATCATTCCCAAAAGCAACAAGGAGCGGCTGCGTCTGAAGAGCTCCATGAATCTTATCGGGGTGAGCTCGGTGGATGAACTTCTTGAGGTTGTGTTTGAGGACAACAGGACATAGAGTAAGGGGTGGGAGTCTATTGGAGAAAAAGTATGGCAGATATCCCACCCCACTCAACAGTCGTCACGGAGGCAGGAAATGGACCTAAAAATTCATCTGGAAAAGGGCTGGCAGACAACCCTTAAACTGATCATCCCGTCAGTTCTTCTGACCCTGGGCCAGGTCGTACTCACTGCGGTCAGTTTCGGGATCCTCGCCCCGGTAACATTCGCCGGTTACACCCAGTCGCTGCTGCTGGCACTGCGGGAGGGAAGGGAGCCTAAACTTGGTGATCTTTTTTCCGAAATGAACCTCTTTTTTCCCTTGTTGCTTTTCGGATTTCTTGCAATGATGGTGACCGTTCTCGGCTTTTTGTTCTTTGTCCTGCCGGGCTTTGTTGTTGCCGGCCTGCTGGTTTTTGCCTGTCTTTACATGGTTCCCCTCATGACTGACCAGGAGGAGGGGCTGCTTGAGGCAATCAAAAAATCATGGCAGATGGCCACAAGAGAGCCGATTACCGACCAGGTTGTAGTTACCCTGATCTACATGGTGATTGTCTCTCTCGGCAGTTCTGTGGCAGTAGCCGTGCTTTTTACTCAGCCCCTGGCAACTTTTTTTATTCTCTCGGTCTACGAAGAACGCATTACAGGACCGCAACGCGAAAAGATATCAGCACCTCCCCCTCCTCCCCCGGAACCAGGCGAGGGAGGTGGTCAACAGTAAGTTTTATCAGCAATGGAAGATGAAAAAACACCCACACAGTGGGTCCGCCTGGCCCATGACGGCCGGGCAATCTATGTTCGGCCCAACGGGCCGGATTGGCTAACGGTTTCAGCAGATGGCGACCAGCTCCTTGGAACACTCCTTTCCACCGGCAGCCCTGAGGCAGCAGCAACGTCGCTGACTGGTCAAGGTGGCCAGCGAGAGTCTCTT
>JBDLID010000119.1:0-9092 GCA_039715055.1 Thermodesulfobacteriota bacterium
ACGGCCGAGTTGAGCCGTCGCTGGACAAGGACCGGGCAAAGGCCCATCAATATCAGGTAGACAGTGTTAAAAATCAGTCGAATAAGACGATTGCTTGAGATGAGGTAAGGCAATGACGACTTCGCAGGAAACTACTGAGAACGAAAAAAAGATGACCGTATCATGGCTGAAAAGAGGCATGAAGATCGCCTTGTCCCTTGTGCTGCTGACCGGGCTGGGCCTGCTTGCTATCCAGTTTGGCATTAAAGTCTATCTTGAGAAGTGGCTGTTGAACAACGGAGCCGATTCAGCGGTTGTCAGCAGGGTCCGGTTAAACCCGTTCACCGGTGTGGTGGCCCTCAACGGTGTGGATGTGGAACAGGGCGGCGGTGCGGTTTTTACCGACTCGACCATTTACTTCAATGTCGGGATGAAAAATTTGCTCAGCCGTGGAATTCTTGTCCAGCAGGCAGTGCTGTCTGATATCACCATCGACATTGAAACCATGGAGGACGGCACCACCAGGATTGCTTCCTACTCCATGGCCCCTGCAAAAGAGGAGGGCGAAGAGTCCGCCGAGACCCCAGTCGAAGAGGCTGCCCCCCCGGTTGAAGAGGGTCTCTCCTGGATCTTCCGGGCAGAGAACATCAGGATTGAAAATGTTGCAGTCAAGCTCAGGCAGCCTGATCTCTCGGCAGATCTGCTGATCGAGGAGGCGCTGATAAAAAACCTGAACACCGACCCCAATGACCGGGACGGTTCCCTGTCTCTCAAAGCCACCCTCAACGGTGCAGCCATCAATCTGGACCTGGATACATTTGTCATCAGCCCTGAACTTGATCTCCAGGGAAAGGTGTCCATCGACACCTTTCAGCTCAATGACCTGGCCGGTTATCTTGGCGAGTGGCTTGGGCCGTTTTCCGGGGCAGCGACCCTTGACGGCCACGTTGATTTTACCATGGACAGTGATATCAACCTCAAGGTGGCCTATGACGGCATAATTCACCTGGAGAATGGGGATATCGGCGGAGAGGGCTGGGGGACAAAGGCCACCGTACACAACGAGGGCAAGATCTCTTTTTCAATGACTGAGGAGGAGATGGTGGTCGATGTCAACTCCGACCTCAAACTCTTTGAGGCAGGTTTTGACATGCCTGATCCGCTCATCGATATCGACAATCCTGAAATTGGTATCAAGGGCAGAACCATTGTCACCATCGCTGAAGAGGTGGTGGTGGATACCGGCGCCGATCTGAATCTTGGTCCCACCGTTTTCGCCATGGACAATCTCAAAACCACTGCAGACAAGCTCAGCTGGCAGGGAAAGATCGGGGTGGGTACGGGAACAGAGAGCAAGGAGCTTGCTGTGCGGGTGGATGGTAAGCTGGGTGTTACCACACCGGCCTACAGTATGGATATCGATGACACCCTGATGGAGATCGACAACCAGATGCTCTACTGGAACGGCAAGGTTGAGTACATTCTCGGGATCGGAGCGGATGACCCAAGCTTTGTCCGTACGGACGGGATCCTGACCGGCGGCACCACAACACTCAAGCTGCCGGAAGTAATTGATATCGGATTTGGAAAACTTGACCTGCTTGGTAAGGTAGAGGTGACTCTCGGCCATGACATCGGTGTCAACTACACCGGTGATGTGGCTCTCAATGAAATCGCAGTGGCGATGGATGGATTGGCAATCGGAGATGATTATCTCGGGCTCACCGGTTCTGTGAAGTATGTACTTGGAGAAAGCGACCAGAGTGTCAGTCTCGACGGTACTGTTGAGAGCAAGGGAATAGTCACGGATGTTGCGGATATGCGGATTGATCTTGCAACCTTTGCCACAAGAGGTGACTGGACACTGGTGATGGCAGATAGCTTCGCACTGCAGGGAAGTCTCGGTCTGAAAGGCGGACCGCTGACCATGGACATGGCCAGTGCGCCTCTCCTGTCTGTGAAGCAGCTGAAACTTGACGGTGGTGGTGAAAGGGAGTCGGGAGGAATACAGGTTGAGTCATTTGGCCTGGAGCAGCTGGAGCTGTTTTCCTCCGACAATATTCCCGTAGGGGTTACTGTCGCCTCTGTGGCCGCTGAAAAAATTGAGAGCCCGGATTTTGTCAGTGGCAGCCTGCACCGTTTGACGGTTACCAGGCCGGTGGTGAAAGATAAGGAAGGCAAGACACAATGGGCGTCCCTTGCATCCATTACTGCCGACTCCATCAAGCTTGCAGATGATCTTACGGTCTCTCTTGGTGCCCTGAGGGCAGGAGGGGGTGAGTTCATGCAGGGGGAAGAGGATGGCCCCCTGGCAACCCTGCAGGGGCTGCTGGTCAAACAGGCCAGCTACTCCATTGAGCAGGGTTTTGTCTGTGATTCTGTCAACCTGGATGGACTTTATGCAGATCTTGTAAAAAAGAAATCACCGGACAAAAAGGATGAGGAAAAGAAAGACGACAAGGCCGAAAAAAAGGCTACCCCTCTGCCGGTGAAGATAGCCCAGGTCACTGTGAGCGGCAAAAGCGGTTTCAAATTCACTGATGAATCGATTGCCAAGACTTTTATGACGCTGTTCGCAATTGAGAAACTGCAGGTTGATGACATCGATCTGAACAAGACGGAACAGCCGTTTACCTTTGTTTTAAACGGCAACTTTGATAAATATTCGCCGCTGACTGTTACAGGAAAGAGTGCCCCGCTGGGTACTGACGTTATGGCGGAGCTGCAGGCATCTCTGCAGAACCTGTCCATGCTCCATATCTCACCCTATGCCATCGAGGCCATCGGCACATTTTTCCCCAACGGGACGCTCGATTACAAGGCTGATCTCAAAATGGGTGACGGAAAACTGGATATGACCAACAACCTGATTCTCAGGGAACTGGAGTCAGAAACCCTCAATGGTGAACTGGCCGATAAACTCAACAACCAGCTGCCCATCTCCCTTGACCTCGTCCTTGGCATACTCAGCCAGCGTGACGGCACCATCGATCTCAATGTTCCCCTCAGCGGTGAACTGTCGGATATCAGTATCGGCCTGTCCGATATTATTATCACCGCCGTGGGAAAAGCGGTGACCGTCACCGTCACACCCTATCTTGCCTACAGTGCCCTGGGGCCGGCCGGTGTACTCGCCTTTGTCGGCGCCAAGGTCGGTCAAAAGCTGATCGACACCGAACTGCCCGTCATTGAGTTTGAGCCGGGTGTACGCCAGCTCAACGATGAACAGAAAAAGACCCTGACAGAAATCGGTCAGGTGATCGAAAAGGCTGAAGAGAAAAAATACAGGATCTGCGCCAAGGTGAGTCCCCGTGAGTTGAAACAGTTGAGTGATGACAAGGAGGCCAACCAGGCAGCGTTCAAAAATGAGGCCATCCGCAAGGAGCTCTTTAGGCTTGGAGAGCATCGTGCCCGCAGGGTCCAGAGCTACCTCATGGAAAATCACCACATTATCGAGGAACGGCTGGCAATCTGCAACCCGGGCCTCCAGTTCGACAAAGACAAGAAGCCGAGTATCAAGTTTCTTGAAGTGCCCATGGAGTAGCCTTTTTTAACCTCGCTCCTGGTGATTCCGGGATAACAATAACCTTTCGGCGGAACCAAAATGTTTTTACAGGACCATCATAAGACAGCGTTGACCTGGAAGGGGCAAAAGGTCAGTTATGCGGATTTTCTCGACCGGGTACACCGTTATGCGGCCTGCTTACCTGAGAACTGTCATCGGGTCCTGATTCTTTCCGAGAATCGGCCGGAATGGCTCTACGCTTGTTATGCGGCCTGGAAAAACGGAAGTACCGTCATTCCGGTCGACTACCTCTCCACCGTAGAGGAGCTGCGCTACATCGTCGAGGACTCCAGCCCGGAGGTGCTTTTGTGTTCCCGGGAGAGAAAAGAGGTCGTTGACGAGGTGGCGTCATCAGTTGGTTATGAAGTTCAGGTCCTTGTTATTGAGGATCTTCCCCTTGAGGGCGACCCGGTTGAGACAAGTGGTCTTGCTGATCCGCAAGTCGATGCCACGGCGCTGATTATTTACACCTCGGGAACCACGGGTGATCCCAAAGGGGTGATGCTCTCTTTTGAAAACATCCTGGCCAATATCGAGGCGGTAAGCGTGGGCGTACCCATCTACAACATAGAGGAGCGGGTACTGCTCCTCCTGCCCCTGCACCATATCTTCCCCCTGCTTGGCTCCATGGCGGCACCTCTTTATGTGGGGGCCACCGTTGCCATGTCGCCATCACTTTCCTCGGAAGACATCCTGGCCACCATGCAGGAGAACCGGGTGACCATCATCATCGGTGTCCCAAGGCTTTACAGGATGATCTCCCAGGGAATTGTCGATAAGATCAATGCAAAGGCTGTCGCCCGGTTCCTCTTTTCCCTGGCCGAAAAGGTGCAGTCCCGGTTTCTCTCCAAACTGATTTTTTCCACCGTTCACAAGAAGTTCGGCGGCAGTCTCAAGTTTCTGGTCAGCGGCGGTGCCGCACTTGACCCCGAAGTGGGGCAAACCTTTACTACCCTCGGTTTCGAGATCCTTGAGGGGTACGGCATGACCGAATCCGCTCCCATGATCACCTTCACCCGCCCCGGCCGGGTGACCATCGGTTCGGCGGGTACGGCCATGAACTGTACCACCATCGAGATCAGGGACGACGAGATTGTTGCCTCGGGAAAAAATATCATGCAGGGCTACCTGAACCGGCCAGAGGAGACGGCAGAGGTCTTGAAAGACGGCTGGCTCTACACCGGTGACCTCGGCCGCCTCGATGAGCAGGGGAGGCTTTTTGTCACAGGCCGCAAGAAGGAAATCATCGTTCTGGCCAGCGGTAAAAATCTCAACCCGGTCCTCATTGAGCAGAAGCTTGAGGGCCTCAGCGACTGTATCAGTGAGGTCGGTGTCTTTGTCAAGGATGACATCCTCCAGGCCGTGATCCGGCCGGATTTTATAAAGGCTCGGCTCCAGTCGGTCCATGATCTTGATGATCACTTCCGCTACAACGTTATTGAGAGCTACAATAAGACTGTTTCACCCTATAAGCGGCTGCATCACCTTACACTGGTCGACGAGGAGCTGCCGCGCACCCGGCTTTCCAAGCTCCGCCGTTTTCAGCTGCCGGAAATGGTCGGTCAAAAGAGTCACCATAAAAAAAGCGGTGAGCAGCCTGATTTTGAAGAGTACCGGATCATCAAGGGTTATCTTGAAAACCAGACCAGCCGTGAAATTTTCGCCGATGATCACCTGGAAATAGATATCGGCCTCGACTCCCTGGAGCAGGTCAGCCTGCTGGTCTTTCTTAAATCCTCTTTCGGTGTTGAGATCAGCGAGGAGAAGCTGATGAATCACCAGACCGTGCGCAAGCTCAGTGAATTTATCAAGGAGAAGAAGAAAAAAATTACTGTTGAGTTGATCAACTGGAATGAAATCCTGCGGGAAAAGGTGGACCTCACCCTGCCGGTAAGCTGGGTGACCATCAATATTTTTCAGAATATAAGCCGCATTTTTTTCAATCTTTACTTCAGGTTCCGCGGAGCGGGCCGGGAAAACCTGCCCGACAGCCCCTGTATCATCGCCCCCAATCATCAAAGCTATTATGACGGAATGTTTGTCGCCTCCGTGCTCAAGGGGCGTACCCTGAAAAAGACCTATTTTTATGCCAAGAAAAAGCATGTCAAAAGCCGGGTTCTCGGGTTTCTCGCCGATCACAACAATGTCATTGTTGTCGATATCAACTCAGGCCTGCGTGAGTCGATCCAGAAACTGGCTGAGGTCCTGCGCAGGGGCAAAAATATCATGATATTTCCCGAAGGGACCCGCAGCCTTGACGGCAGCCTCGGTGAGTTCAGAAAGCTCTTTGCCATCCTCGCCAAGGAACTCGATGTGCCCATCGTGCCGGTGGCGATCAACGGCGCTTATCATGCCCTGCCACCTGGATCGTTTATCCCTAAGCCGCTGAGTCCTGTTACGGTGAGTTTTCAGGAGCCTATTTATCCCCGGGAACACAGCTATGACTCCCTGACCGAGGAGGTCCACCGCAGGGTTTCAACTGCTCTGCGGTAACCATCCTTCTTTCAAGGTAGCCGCCCACTACGAATAAAAAAGTTACCGGCCCGTGTGCCAAAAAGGAGCTGATCATGCCCTATGTGAATATCAAAGTGACCCGGGAAGGGGTTACCCCGGAGCAGAAAGTTGAACTGATCGAAGGTGTTACCAGCCTGCTGCAGCGGGTGCTTGATAAGAACCCGGCAACCACCGTGGTGGTGATCGATGAGGTGGAAACCGATAACTGGGGCATTGGCGGCGAGCAGGTCACGTCACTGCGCCGGAAGGGCTAGGCCATATAACAAAAAAGGGGAAAGGAAGAGCAATGGAACGATTTTTCTTTGTACTCGGGGCGGTGCTGGCAGGGGTTGCCGTTGCTGCAGGCGCCTACGGGGCCCATGGCGGTGAAAGTGCACTCGGCCCGGACCAGGCCCGCTGGATCGCCAAGGCGGCACGTTACCAGATGTATCACGGGCTGGCCCTTCTGACCGTCTCCTGGGCGATTGGCCAGTGGCCTAAGCAGGTGGCTGTTTTTCGGGCGGCCGGGGGATTCTTCCTGGCAGGCACACTTTTTTTCTGCGGCAGTCTCTACCTGATGGCATTTAGCGGTGTCAATCTCGGTTATATCACTCCGCTTGGCGGTGTGGCGTTTATGATCGGCTGGTTTACCCTGGCTGTTGGGGCCTGGCGCGGCTGATTGAATGTTATTGATTTCTGATTGCATATAAAGCTCAGCACACTTTGTACCAGGCAGGTATTTTATCATTTAATAACAGGCAATTAATACTGACATTGTCTGGCCCGGAGTGATAGGCGTTTGATTTGTGGGACGCCATAAACCCATCCATGGGGGCTTGACCGCAGCCGTCCGGGCTGCGGAACACCCTCAAATCAAACATCTATCACTCCTGTTTTGTTGCAAAAAGCCCTTTTTCCAACAGGTTCCTGGGCCGTATTTCCGGTAATTGCTTGAAATACGGCCCGGTTGATTATTTTTTAGCCAACATCTCGCCGAGTTCAACGAGCCGGATGAATTCGGCCCGGTAGCCGTTGGCATCTGTTCCTTTGGCTGTTCTGGCCAGTTTGAGCAGTTCCGCATATTTCATCTCACCGATGTGGTCAGACTCTTTGAGGAGCATGCCGAAACCGGCTACGGAGGCGGCAAAGCGAAAGTCGTTGCTGGTTTTGGCCAGGGGGATGCTCTGCTGAGTAATCGCCCGGCTGATCATCGTCGAGCTGGGCTGACCCGAAGGCTTGTAGCGAAGTTTGACGGTGAGCAGCTCATTGGAGTAGCCCCGGGCAGGAGCCGGCTTCCGGTATTTGAGAGGATCGACGGTCGGAGCCCCCTCGACGCCTTTGGGGATGATTTCGTAAAGGGCGGTGACCGTGTGTCCGACCCCGATTTCTCCGGCATCTTTTTTATCATCGTTAAAGTCTTCATCGGCCAGTTTCCGGTTTTCATAGCCGATGAGGCGATAGGCCTCCACCAGGGCCGGATTGAATTCCACCTGGATCTTGACGTCGTTGGCCAGGGCAAAGAGGGTTCCACTCATTTCCCTGACGAGAATCTTTTTGGCCTCGAGCAGACTGTCGATGTAACCGTAGTTGCCGTTGCCCTTGTCGGCCAGAATTTCCATGGTGTCGTCATGGTAGTTGCCCATGCCAAAGCCCAGTACGGTCAAATAGACTCCTGATTTGCGTTTTTCCTCGATGAGCTGCTGCAGCTCATCACGGCTGGAAAGACCCACATTGAAATCACCGTCCGAGGCAAGAATCACCCGGTTGTTGCCGTTTGGCATCATTGTCTGTTCAGCCAGTTTGTAGGCGGTGACAATGCCTTGTGAACCATGGGTGGAACCGCCGGACTGCAGCGTATCCACTGCCAGCCTGATTTTTTCCTTCTCACTGCCGGGGGTTGGCTTAAGTACCACCCGGTCACTGCCGGCGTAGACAACGATTGCCACCCGATCCTTTTCACCCAGCTGGTCGATGAGCAGGTTCAGCGATTTTTTCAGCAGGGGTAGTTTGTTCGGTTGATTCATGGAGCCTGATACATCGATGAGAAAGACCAGGTTGGAAGGCGGCAGACCCTTGCGGTCGATATCTTTTGCCTTGAGGCCGATACGGACAAGCTGATGGGCCGGCTTCCAGGGGGCGGGGCCCAGCTCTGCGGTGAGGGAAAACGGTCCCTTTTGGGGGACAGGGTAGTCATAGGAAAAATAGTTGATCATCTCCTCGACACGGACAGCTCCAACGGGCGGCAGCTGGCCGGAGTTGATAAAGCGTCTGACATTGGCGTAGGAGGCGCTGTCCACATCGATTGAAAAAGTGGACAAGGGGTCGTTTTGGGCCGAGATGAAGCGGTTTTCCTCCAGTGCGTTATAGGATTCCATGTTGCCTGGCGGCCGTGGTGGGAGGAAACCACCCCGGTCGACTTCATATACAGCTGGAGCCGGTGCTTGTGCCATGGCGAGGATTTTGCCGGATTTTGGTGGTCTGTTCTTCTGCTGCATTTGCGGGCTGACCGGCCGGGACATCGGCAGCGACTCTGATATTTCCTTCTTTTTTGTAAGCAAATCGTTTTTGGTCTCTTCGATATGTTCTGTCTCAACAGGGGGCGCAGAGACCTGTGAAGGCTGGTTGTTGTCACTGCAGCTGCTCAAAAAGATGAGCAGTAAGGCGGCCAGCAGGGGGTATTGTACTCTCTTTTTCATGTTGTTCTCCTTTGTGGTAGGATATTGATGAACAAGTTACACGTTCTATTTCCGCTGACGGACCACCTGGAAAAATGTGTCGTAAATTTTCCGAGTTGTAAGGAATTTAAACGGTCGATGATGTGGATCGCATGGCCGCAGAAATATGACAGACTGGAAAAATAAAAGCCTTGCCCACTGGGAGATGATCAACCGCATGGCTGTCCGCCGTTTCGGGGGATCGGCGTGCGCTGAGGAGGCGGCACTTTTCGTGGTGGATGGCCTGGCGGCTAATGACTGGAGGCGAGTCAGAAATCATGATGGCCGTGCCTCGTTCAAGGGGTACCTGGCATCGCTGACCTGGCGGCTGCTTGAGGAGT
>JBDLID010000120.1:0-9092 GCA_039715055.1 Thermodesulfobacteriota bacterium
TCCTGGCCGCCTGTTTTTGAACTGCCCTTCCTGGTCAGTCCAGTGAGCAGCTCAGCGGAACAGGCTTCAGCACCAATCATTGCCCCGTCCTCAGTGAGTACCACCCCGCGTTCTACCTCCTTGAGCAGTTGACGCACGTTTCCCGGCCAGGAATATTTTTCGTAAATCTGTAGAACTTCAGACGAAAAACCAGCAACTTTTTTATCAAATTGTTTATTGGTTCTTTTGAGAAAAGACATTGCCAGAGGCAGTATGTCGTCCTGTCGATCTCTTAGCGGTGGAATTGCTATTTCGATTGAAAAAAGTCGAAAATAAAGATCTTCCCGAAAGTTGCCCTTTTTTACTTCATCAGCAAGTTTTTTGTTTGTTGCGCTGATGAGACGAAAATCATATCCAATTACTTCATTTGAGCCAAGTCTGGCGCCCTCCCCCTGCTCAAGAGCTCTCAGAAATTTGGCCTGCAGACCGTAGTCCATCTCCCCTATTTCATCAAGAAACAGAGAACCTCCATGGGCCTCCTCAAATCGGCCCTTTCTTGAATGATCAGCACCCGTAAAGGCCCCCTGACTGTGGCCAAAAAATTCGCTTTCGGCAAGGTTTTCGGGAATGGAGGCACAGTTAACCGCTACAAAGGGGCTGACGCCCTCTTTAATTTTGCCATGAATCATTCTGGCAAGCAGCTCTTTGCCAGTGCCGTTTTCACCTGAGATAAGAACGTTGACTGGTGTCTTGGCCACCAGCATCACCAACTCAAGTGTTTTTTCCATCACCTTGCTTTCTGCGATGAATTGAGGGAGCAGCTCCCTGGCACTGTGGAGGCTGTCCATTTCTTTTTCAACGCTGGCAGCCATTGCCACAATTTCCTTGTTGAGAAGGAGTGGCTCAAGCGAGGAAGAAAGCCCCTCGGAAATTTTTTCCAGAGCTTCAAGGTCCAATTCGTCAAATGATTGGTTATCTGCCTTGTTTAACAGCTGGATGGCACCAATGATATGGTCACTGACAATGGATCTTATGGGGACGCAGAGAACATTGCGACTGGAAAAGCCTGTTTTTTCATCGGATTCGAGATGAAACCCCTTCATGCCGGCGAGGCTGTTTTCAATGATCGAGTTACCCTGCTCTATCACACGGCCGGCAATGGAATCCTTGACCGGGGCGACAATGTGCTGGCCACCAAGTCCGGTACCAAAAATCGAGCAGACGTTTTCCCCTTGTCGATCAAGAATAAATACCGTACACCGCTCAACCCCGCGTGAGACCGGGAGCATATTAACGTAAAACTCAACAGCACCTTCGTATCGGTCAATGGTCAACCGGTTGGAAATTTCAAGAAGCCGCTGGCGCAGCATGACAAGTTTTGATGAGAAATGTTTACTATCGGAATGTAGGCTTTTCATTGATAAGTGAAAACAGAATTTACAATAAAGGGAAGTAGGCAAAAACAAGGGGAAGTCAAAATCCCAACACACCTTATCTTTCTAAATTTATTAACTATAAACAAACTACCACTGTCAATTTTGTTTCGCAAGCGTAAAAATTTCGACAACGCTGTTGTCAAAATCCTCGCAAAGCTCCTTTGTTCTAGAGGGGGCAAGGAAAAATATATTTTTCAAGTTTTTTTTTATTTTATAAATTCAGACAGTTAGTCATGTCATGCAGGTCTGACTGTTCTATGCGGTATAAAAAATGCATGTAACAGAAAACCGTCTCTGGCTCTGGAGAAAGCCGGAGGTTGTTATTGCAGGATTTTGAGAAACCTGCGGAGAAGAAGAGCAAAAACTTGAGAGGAAAGCCATGACCACGCCAGTTCATACCCTTTTCCCCGTACCCAGCGAAGAGCTGGATTGTACCCAGATTAAAAAATCGAAGACCGCTGTTTCTGCCAAATACAAGGTGCAGCCGACAAACCGGAGGGAACCAATCCTCGGCCAGCAGGAAGAGCAGCGCCATGCAGGGATCATCCGCGACAACTACTTTTTTATTGTCGAGCAGATTAACGACTGCGCCCAGTCCGTGACCGAGCTCATACCTCTGGTTGACAAACTGGCTCACTGGAAAAATATCGACAAGGCAATCAAGCCGGGTAAGCGGCGACTGGACTATATGCTGGCTGAAGTTGAACGCTGCATGCTGAAAAACCGTAACAACTCCGAGCTGCGCAGGCTTCTTGTCGATATACACAAGGCCGCCGATAAAATCGAAAAATCCAAGGATGTGATGATCACCTCCAATTTACGCCTGGTCGGTTCCATTGCCAAGCGTTACCAGGACAGGGGGCTCAGCCTGGCCGACCTGGTGCAGGAAGGCTGCCTTGGGCTGATGCGGGCCGTATTCCGTTTTGACTACCAGGCAGGGCTTAGATTCTCAACCTATGCCAGCTGGTGGATTCGTCAATCAATTACCCGCTCTATTCCTGAAAGGACCCTGACCATAAAGCTGCCGGCCCATTTTCTTGCATCCAGAAACCACTACAATAAGACATTTTCCAGACTCCAGGCCACACTTGGCCGCAAGCCGAGTTTGAGTGAGATCGCCGATGAGTGTTATCTTTCTCCCGGAAAAATCAAAATGATCAACGAACTTGCTGCCGAGCCGATTTCTCTGGAAACACCGGTTGGCGAAAATAATGTCGGACTGATCAATCTGCTCGAAGATGCCAACTCCAGAACGCCAGGGGAAAAACTCGAACGCACCGAACTTACTGATCAGCTGGAGCAGCTTCTCGACACTCTGACATCACGCGAGGCTGATGTTATCAGACTGCGCTTTGGTATCGGCGTTGACAAAGAGTACACCCTTGAAGAAATCGGACACCGCTTCAAGGTTTCCAGAGAACGAATCCGCCAGATCGAGCAAGCTGCCCTCACCAGGCTGCGCCATCCAAGTCGGTCGGATCAGGTCAGGTACTACATGGAGGCCTGATGAAACGATTGGTTTCTGTTCACACAGCAGTCATTGACTTCATGCCTTTCTTCAGGTTTTTTTTTCGACTGCCAGCTCCAGGAGACGTTCGATCAGCTTTGAAAAGCCGAGCCCGTACTCAGCGGCGGCCTGCGGCAGGAGGCTGGTCGGCGTCATGCCTGGGATGGTATTGGTTTCAAGGAGGTAAAGCCTCCCCTGCTCATCGAGGATCATGTCTGTACGAGAATAACCGCGCAGCCGAAGGACCTTGTGGGCCTCAACACCGTATTTCATGGCCAGGTCACGGATCTCATCATCAACCTCTGCCGGACAGATCTCTGTTGACGCACCAGGCTGGTACTTGGCCTCATAATCAAAAAAGCGGTACTCTTCTCCGGGGATAATTTCAACCAGCGGTAAAGGCGTAAGCTCCTCATTGCCCAACACGCCGCATGTCAGTTCTCTTCCCCTGATAAACTGTTCGACCATGACCTCCGAATCGTAGCGGAAGGCTTCGGTTATACCGTCCATTAACTCATCTTCAGTCTCGGCAATGGACATGCCGAGACTTGACCCTTCACAGGCCGGCTTGATCACCAGCGGAAGATCCAGTCGTTCAAGAATCCTCCGGCTGCTTTTCATATCCTCAGGCCTGGCCATCACCCAGTCGGCCACCGGCAATCCGTTTTGACGATAGAGCTCTTTTGACAGATGTTTGTTCATGGCAATAGCGCTGCCAAGGACACCACTGCCCTGATACGGTATACCGAGAAGATCGAGAAAACCCTGGACGGTGCCATCTTCGCCATAAAGGCCGTGGAGGAGAATAAAGGCAACATCAATTTTCCCTGAATCGGCTGCCAGCTTTGCCAGATCGGTTGCCGGATCGTACTGAAGTACTTCAAATCGCGTTCTGTCAATTGCCTCAAGAAATCCGGCCGCGCCCTTTAAAGACACCTCTCTTTCTCCTGATTTACCACCGGCAAGAAGGGCTACACATGTTTTCTTTACTTGCTTCACCTGAGGACTCCTTGGTATTTGTTATGGAAGTGGATCAATCTTCGGTCCATCGATACACCGGGCGTCTGAATAAAAATATGCCGTGTGCTGAAGAAGCGCGGACGGGTCAACGAACTGTCGGCTACTTTGAAGAAATAATTGTTGGCCAATCGGCGGCAGCGACCTCAATCTTTGGGAGAAATCAAATGGTCTTAGCTGGCTCTATCATTGCCGAACTTGTGGCGATTGTCGGTCAAAACAACTGTACCACCAGAGAGGAGGATCTGCATTGTTATTCATTTGACGGAAGTAAAAAACAGTCTCTTCCTGACTGTCTTCTATTTGTCAGCTCGGCTCAACAGGTCAGCAACATACTAAAAGTCGCTAACAGTCATAAAATTCCGGTAGTCGCGAGAGGGTCAGGGTCAGGAATGACCGGGGGTGCTGTTGCGACCCACGGAGGCATCGTCCTTGCCATGGCCGCCATGGATCAAATTGTTGAGATTGACAAGGACAACCAGGTCGCCATTGTTGAACCCGGCGTCATCAACCAGGATCTCCAGACGACACTTAAACCGCTGGGTCTCTTCTACCCGCCTGATCCCGCCTCAATGGCGTTTTGCACCATCGGCGGCAACGTTGCCTTATGTGCCGGCGGCCCATCTGCCGTCAAGTACGGCGTGACCAAAGATCATGTTCTTGGTCTTGAGGTTGTTTTGGCCGACGGCAGAATCATCCATACCGGCACAAGGACCGAAAAAGGTGTTGTCGGTTATGACCTGACCCGGCTTTTCATCGGTTCGGAAGGGACCCTCGGCATCATTACCCGTATTACGGTCCGCCTTACCACTGCTCCGGAATGTACGAGGACCTACCTGGTTCAGTCGCCAGACCTTTCTTTGATTACTACCCTGGTTGCAAAAATTCTCAATCAGGGTATCACTCCCCGCACCCTTGAATACCTTGACCAACGAGCCCTGTCAGTGGTTGGCGATATGCTTGACAACTCATTTCCAAAAAACACCAGGGGCATTCTCATCCTTGAACTCGATGGTGATGCGGGTCATGTCGACCAGGAGGAAAAACAGCTGCTTGAGCTGTTGAACCATTATGATCAGATCACAGTAGACAGAGCGACAACCGACCATGAGGTCGCCGCCATCTGGCAGGCACGGCGCTCTGTTTCTCCTGCAGCTTTTAACCACAGACCAAACAAAATCAGTGAGGATGTGGCAATACCACGAAGCCGTATCCCGCAACTTGTCGAATTCACTGAGCAGCTCAATGGAGAACTCTCTGTTATAATTTTCACCTTTGGTCATGCCGGTGACGGCAATATTCATGTCAATATTATGTATGATCGATCCGAGCCCGATCAATGTCGGGATGCAGAGACCGCCCGGCTTAAAATTTTCGAAAAAACGGTGGCTCTTGAAGGCACGCTTTCCGGTGAGCACGGCGTTGGTTTGACCAAATCATCCTTCATCAATATGGAACTTGACCAGGATACTCTTGCCCTGAGCAGAGAGCTGAAGTCCTTTCTTGATCCTAACAACATCCTGAACCCCGGTAAAATCTTCCCTGCGAAGGTGGAAAATAGCCAAAAAACCATTGACACCCTGTAACTCATTTTCTATATTAGTCAGATTCATTTCTGCCGTAACAGCTATTTTCGGCACAGGAATATACTAAAATATAATACTTTAAATAAACAGTTCTGACCAAACGGAGTCACAAATGATCGAGGTTGAAGTCCGCGGAGATATTGAATACGCTATCAGGCAGTTAAAGAAAAAGCTGCAGATTGACGGCATCAAAAGGGAACTCAAGCGTCGCGAGTATTACGAGAAGCCCAGCGTCAAGAAGCGAAGAAAGCAGGCTGAGGCCAGAAGAAAGCTCCGCAAGTTCAACCGGATCAGAAGGGGCTGAACGCCCATAGCCCGGTCATGGTCGCCCATTGTCAACCGATGGGCGACCACTCAGTTTGACTCCCCCACCCTCACCTGACCCGCAAGACGCCTTCACCAGTTCAACAGAGCGTTATCTTCAGTACCTTATAACGGAAAAACGACTGGCACCAAACACTATTGAGGCCTATCACAACGACCTCGGCCAGTTTCACCGCTTCCTCAAGTCACGTCGCATCAGTTCCCCGGACAAAGTCAGTCTGCTTCTGGTTCAAAAATTTTTCAAGCATTGTCACCATCGTGGTTTTTCCGCGTCTTCCAATGCAAGAAGGGTCTCTACCCTGAAAGGTTTTTTCAATTATCTTCAACAAGAGACCCCGGGTCACAATAACCCCTTTGCGATTATTGACCTGCCGCGCAAGGGAAGCCAGCTCCCCAAGGCCCTGACGCTTGCTGAAATCAACCTCCTTCTCAATCCGCCGAACCTCAAAAACCCGCTGGCCCTGCGCAACCATGCCATGCTCCAGCTCCTCTACTCGACCGGCCTGCGTGTTTCTGAACTGGTGAATCTCCCACTGGCATCCTGCAACCTGACAGGTTGTCACCTGCGCGTTATGGGCAAGGGCAGCAAGGAACGGATGGTCCCATTCGGCTCTGTCGCCAAAGAGGCTATAGAGACCTATCTTTCAACGACACGGCCGCTTATTCTCAAAGGAAGAAAGAGCAACAGCCTCTTTGTCTCCAATCGCGGCAAGGCCATGTCACGAACACGATTCTGGCAGATCGTCAGGGAGTACGCCAGAGGTGCCGGAATCAAAAAGGATATTTCACCGCACATGCTGCGTCATTCTTTTGCCACCCACCTGCTCAGCCGCGGCGCTGATCTGCGTGCCGTCCAGATGATGCTTGGCCACTCCGATATCTCAACTACCCAGATCTACACCCATATCGACCAGGACAGGCTCAAGGCCAGCCATACCAAATTCCACCCTCGCGGATAAGTTTTTCTCTGTTTTCTTTTTCTGATGTACTACTATTAAAAAAGCAATGGTATCCACTGGATTATACGTGACGGCTTAACCTTTTCTCGTTAACCAGCAGATTTTTACAGCGGAGTAAAAACTGCTGATTTGAAATATGGTTGTATAGCCGTGCAGGTTATTAAAAGAGAGGCCCCACCCGAATGCAGGTCATTACCACTCACCTCAATGCTGATTTTGACGGACTGGCCTCAATGATTGGTGCCTCAAAACTCCATCCGGAGGCGATTCTCGCATTTTCCGGTTCCCAGGAAAAAAAACTCAGGGAATACATCGCTGACAACCTCTCCCATCAGTATGATTTCATCCGCCTGAAAAATATTGACCTGGCAAAGGTCACCGGTCTCATTGTCGTCGACACTCGTGTAAAAAAAAGAATTGGCCCCTTTGGCAAATGCCTCGACAATCCCGGCCTTAAGCTTTACCTCTATGATCACCACCCCTCCACCGCCGATGACATGAAAGGTGATGTTGAAGAGATTCAACTGATCGGCTCCACAACAACGTTGATGACCAGGCTGCTGCGTGATCGACAATTTGAAATCTCTTCTGGCGAGGCCACCCTTTTTTGTCTCGGCATCTATGAAGATACCGGTTCCCTGTCTCATCTCACCACCAAACCCGAAGACCTCAGGCAGGCTGCCTGGCTCCTGGAACATGGCGCAGAGCTCGATGTGGTCAGTCAATTCATCAGTTATGAGCTCACCGGTCACCAGGTCAATCTTCTTCATGAACTGATGAAGTCAACCAGGCTCTATACGATCAACAATATAACGGTGGTTGTCGTAACCCTCAGTCTGGACCATTACGAAGACGATTTTTCGCTGATCGTCAGACGTTACATGGTTATGGAAAACCTGGACAACCTCTTTGCCCTGGTCTGTATGGCCGGCAGAATCTACCTGATTTGCAGAAGCAGAATTTCAGAGGTCAATGTCGGTAATATTGCAAGGGATATGGGGGGTGGAGGGCATGCCACGGCAGCTTCAGCCACCGTACATGGTATGACCATCATCGAGGCCCAGGACAAACTGATCCGCACCCTCCACCGTCATATGAGACCCAGCGCCATTGCCGGTGAGATGATGTCGAAAACAGTCATCACCGTTTTCCAATCGGCTACTATCGAAGAGGCTCATACCCTCATGACCCGCTACGCCATCAACTCCATCCCTGTCAGTGATCAGGATAAATCCGGTGGAGGGGAACCTCACATAAAAACCATCAAGGGAATTGTCCGCAAGATTGATCTGGAAAGAGCCATCAGGCACAAGCTCGGACATCTTCAGGTCAGTGAGTACATGAACGAGGACTTCAGTGTTCTGCCAAAGAGTGCTGCGCTCTCGGATATTGAAGAGTTGATTATTGACCGCCGCCAGCGGCTGATCCCAATCGTCCATGAAGATGTGATAATCGGGGTGATCACCCGTACAGAGCTCCTCCATATGCAGGTGAACGATCCGTCCCACCTTCCAAAAAATCTCCATCACGAAAGCAACCTGAACATCATTGAACGGGTTCGCAACCTCAACGCCCTGATCGTTGAGGTGCTTGACAGGGACCTCATTATTTTATTGAGAAAGATAGGGGAAATTGCTGAAAAACTAAACTACCAGGCAGTGGCTGTGGGCGGCTTTGTCCGTGACCTGCTTCTTAAACAGGAAAACCTGGACCTCGATATCGTGGTTGACGGCAACGGCATCAAATTTGGTGAATTGCTGGTTGCTCAACTTGGAGGCCACCTCCGACCCCATGAACGTTTTTTGACGGCAAATATTACGCTGGCCGACGGGTTCAAGATCGATGTGGCAACCGCCCGTCTTGAGTATTATGAATATCCTGCAGCCCTGCCGACGGTTGAGCTCTCTTCCATCAAGCTCGATCTCTACCGACGCGATTTCACCATCAATGCCATGGCCCTTCAGCTCAACCCCGCTGTATTTGGAACTCTGCTCGATTTTTTCGGCTGTCAGGCCGATCTTAAAGATCGGTCCATCAAAGTTCTCCACAACCTCAGTTTTGTTGAAGACCCGACCCGGATCTTCCGTGCCATTCGCTTTGAAAAAAGAATGGAATTTGGAATTTCAGCTCATACCAGCAGACTGATCCACAGCGCCGTCAAGATGAACCTCTTTAATAAGGTGAATGACCCGCGCTATTTCACAGAGCTTAAGCTGATTTTTTCAGAGGAAAACCCGATTCCCTCCATCATGCGGCTGGCCGATTTCAACCTTTTCCAATTCCT
>JBDLID010000121.1:0-8835 GCA_039715055.1 Thermodesulfobacteriota bacterium
ACCCTTTCTGCCGAAGGGGTACAGTTCTACAATAAATGCATCAAAAACTGTTGTGGAAAAGAGATCCAGCAGTATCCTGATTCGTTCTTCCTTGACGTCATCAACCGGTCGCCGGGAGTCGCAGCTGATGAGTCGGCTGAAGACGCTGTCCATCTGCAGCCCGGGCAGTTTGAAAAAATCGATTTCCTCTGCATGGCAGGGTACTTCCGGACCGCCGGTGATCATGGTGACCCGGTGCTCGACCGCCAGAGCCTTGCAGATCTCAAGGCTTCGGTAGAAATGACCAACACCGAGTACATGCTGACAGTAATAGCAGATATTCATACTCGGTTTTGCCAGCAGTTGAGTTCTTCGATACGTAGGGTTGCGTCCTGGACTGTCAAGCGGTGCATCTGGTTGGAATCGAGGACCTTTTTTTCGCCCGGAAGAAATTTTCTGCCAAGCAGGTGATAGACCAGGGTTTTGATGATTCCCTCGTGGCAGACAATCAGAATGTGGCTGCCCGGGTATTTTGTTGTAAGACGGTCAATGGCCTGCCGGCTTCGTTTATACACCTGGTGCCTGGACTCTCCGCCGGGCGGACAGAAGTCCCAGCCAGCGGCAACCTGCTTTCCAAGTTCCTCTCCGTGGCAACTCTTGAGTTCTGCCAAAGTTGCCCCCTGCCAGTCTCCCCAATGCTGCTCCTTGAGGTTGTTGTCAAATTCAACAGGAAGGTCCATTATGGAATTGATGAGAGCAACGGTCTCACGGACCCTGCCCAGCGGTGAGGCAACAATTCGTTCAAAACCCATTTCGCGTAACCGCACCTCCCACTGTTTGGCAAGTAAAATACCTTCAGGGCTGAGATTCGAGTCGGCGTGCCCCTGAATCCGGTGTTCCTTGTTCCAGTAAGTAATGGAGTGACGAAGCAGTGAGAGACGGGTAACACTTTTATCGATCACAGGTAACTTTGCCCCCGTGATGCTGAAAGATATCAGCCAGATTTTTAATCAGTGTCCGGTTGTTGAAGTGAGTCTCAACAAATGGCCGTCCTTTTCGGCTCAGCCGGAGACGGAGATCGCGGTTGTTGGCGAGACGTTGGATACTGTCGGCCATGGCCAGAGGATCATCAGGGGCAACAGTGAGGCCGGTTTCGTCATTGACCAGAATTTCACCAATGGCTGAGACCCGGGTGGAAAGGGCGGGAACTCCCATGGCAAGACTTTCCACGAGCACATTGGGAATCCCATCCCGATCACCATTTTCGGCAATGCGGCAACCGAGGACAAAAAGATCACTGTCGCGAAAATGACCAAGGACCTTGTCATGGGGCAGGGTGCCGAGACAGTTACAGCAGTCTTCAAGGTCGAGTTTTTTGATGAGCTGCAGGATTTTTTCTTTGTCGTCCCCGTCACCGATGAGGGTGTGGTTCAGATTCATTCCCCTTTCTTTAAGTATTTTGATGGCATGATAGATGACAGGGAGCCCCTTTTTTTCTGTCATCCTGGCAACAGTGAGAAGTCTGAAAGGTTCAGGGTGGTCCGCAGGCCTTGTCTCGTTCTGAAACAGCTTTGTGTCGATGCCGTGATAGACGCAGAAGAGATCTGTGGTGCTGTCAGGGGCAAGGTCTCTGAGGTAATCGAGATTGTGGTTGGTGCAGGTGACAACAAAGGCGGCCATGTCAATTTTTTCGCGCAGCTGCTCTTTTTTGGAGGTGTAGATATCTTTGGCATGGGCGGTGAAGCTGAACGGCAGACCGGAGAGCAGGGATGCAAAAAGGGTGACCGAGGTCGGGGAGTGGGCAAAATGGCCGTGAAGATGGGTCACGGGGCTGTTTGCACCGAGGTGATTGTTGACCAGGAAACCGGCCTGAAAGAGATGCTTCAGGGTGGCAAGAGAACGGCTGCGCCTGAATCGTCTGGCAGCAGCAGCGACGCTGTATCGATAGCGGGACACCGATTTGACGGCCAGAAAGATATTTGGCAGAAGCAGTCGGGGAAAATCGAGCAGCAGCTCGGTGGGCAGGTAATGTACCGGGGCCTTGATCTGTTTGACCGAGTTGTGAGAAAAATTTTCCCTGGGACGGCGCATGGGAAAGAGATGCATAGAGAATCCGAGCTGCTCAAGGAGAAAAATTTCATTGGAGATGAAGGTCTCCGAAATTCTGGGGTACCCTTTAAGAATATAGCCAAGTACCGGCCGGTCCGGTTGAGAGTGGTCTCGCAGAATGTTCATGGTTTGCGGCGATACCGGCTCATGCGGTTGCGCATCCAGTCAAGTCCGGTGAGGGGGAATTCGTCCATCTGAGTTTGATACTGCTCTTTTTCTTCAAGGATCGTAAAAATCTTGTCTCGCAGTTGCTGGGCAGACACCTGTTTCCAGGGGAGATAGTCGATTAGCCCTTTTTCTTTGAGTTTTTCAGCCCGGATCAGCTGCTCGAGGCGTGGAGTTTCGCGTGGAATGATAAGAGCAGGAGTCTGCTGACTGAGGATTTCGCAGACCGTGTTGTAGCCGCCCATGGATACAATGAGGTCGGCAGCACCCATCAACTCTTCGAGCCGGGGATGAAATGGCAGGGTCTTAATGCCGTATTTCCGGCCTCTCTTCTTGATGGCGTTCCGCTTTTCTTTGGGCATGAACGGCCCGGTGATCACCAGTGATTTGAAGGGCAGCGACGTTGGGTAGAACTCGTGCATGGCAACAAAGTGATCAAGAACCTCACACCCGTCACCGCCGCCGCCTGTGGTGACCAGGATGAATATGTCGTCATCTAATATCCTATATCTCTTTCGGATTTTTTTGCGGTTTGAACCGCTGCATTTTTTCCTTGGGATATAGCCGGTGAAATGACTTTTTTGAGCGATGGGCTTCGGAAAATCATACTCGTCGACCGGATCGTAGACACTCTGCTCTCCATAAATCCAGATCTCATCGTAGAGTGTTTCGAGACGCCGGTAGACGTCTTTGGCCATCCAGTCAGCCTTGATGGTAGCAGGATCATCGAGGATATCACGCAACCCAAGAATGGTACGGCAGGCGGGTGTAGAGCTTTTCAGGTATTCAAGGGTCGGCAGGACTTCGCGTTTGAGTCCAAGCGGTTCCTTGTCAACAATGAAAAGGTCGGGTTTGAATGTCCGGGCAGCCGCGCTGATGATGCTTTTACGAATTCCGAGGGCCTGTTCCGGGGCCATACGGATGGACATCGAATGGTATTCGTCGTTGGTTTTTTTGATCATCCCGGGAATGCGGATAAAGTCAACCTGCTGGGGAAAAGGAAAGCGTCCTGCAATGGGTGAACCGGTAAGGATCAGGATGTTTGTCGCCGCATCGCTGAGATGATTGGCAATGGCCATGGTGCGACGGATGTGTCCCAGCCCGTAGGTGTCGTGGGAGTACATCAGGATGTTGAAGAACGAATCCGGCATGATCAGTGACGAGTGTGGGGAAAAACCTTAATGTTGTTCGGAATCTGATTAAAAAGAGTAGTCTTCCAGGTCGTCATGGTCAAGGTAATCTTCAAGTGAAAATTTTTCGATGTTGGCAAGTTCAGCAATCCTGGTGGGACTCATCTCTTTGCGGTCGGCGATTTTTCGTGCAGGAACTCCGGCCCAAATTTCATAGGGGCCGGGATTTTTAGTGAGTACGGAACCGGCGCCGAGGACAAAACCGTCGGGAAGAATAGTGGCCTGGTAGAGGACAATGGCGTTCTCGTGAATCCAGACGTCTTTGCCAAAATATTTGTCCTGCCAGACCAGCCCATGTCGTTCCTGAACTTTGAGCAGCGGTTCAAGTCCCTTGTGGATATGGTCATGGGTATAGACGCGTGCCCGGGCACCGATCATACACCAGGGACCGATATGGATGGAACCGGTGTTGTCGAGGATTGAAAAACGGCTGATCACCACATTGGTTTCACTGCCGGCTGTTTTGAAAATATCCGGTGAAAGGACCAGCTTGCCCTTGTTGACGTTGGAGTGGGGACGGCGGCGACACTCCTTCAGGGCAGTTCGTAGTTCCTGTTTCGACTGGGTTGCACTGTGAAATCGCATGGGGGAGTGTTTGGTTGTGAGTTTGCTCAGTTGGAGGTGCTTAACAGATAAGAAATATCATGGGCATCAACAGCTGAGATAAGAACGGTTCGGTTCTTTCAGATATGATGGTCGAACCCGGATGAGACTTCTGGACGGATGGTTGTCCCGGGAGGGGAAAAACTATCCGTAATAAAAAACCCCCGGTTGAAGATTCAACAGGGGGCGTTCAATGGACTGGTCAACTGTTGAGCTAGAAGCTCATGGTCAGCTTGTTGGTGAAGATGGTCACATCCTCAATATCGGTAAAACTGTTGCTCTGTTTGAATACCTCACCGGTATCCATATAACCAAAGTGGATTTCGTAGGTCAGGTTGTTGAGGAGCCTGTAAGCCACACCGAGGTCAATTTCCCAGCCGACCCGGTCAGTGTAATCGATCTGTTCCAGTTCTTCTTTGTCGGTCAAGCCAAGTGAGCTGTGCAGGGTGATATTGGTGGTGGGCGCATAGGCGGCCTTGATGGCAAAGCCGCTGAGGTTCTCAAGATTGTTCTGGCGGGCTTCACCGTGCAGGTCTGCCCCCCTGTTGTGAACGGTGTCAAGGGCTTCAGGGAGAATCTGCAGGGTATAGAAACTTGCACTGCCGCTGTTTTCCAGGCTGTAGCCCAGCAAGCGGTACTCCCCCTTGGGGAGGGCGCTGTCATCTGCCATGGCACTGCCTACGAATCCAAGAAGCAGAACAGCAAGTATGAATTGTATGTATATTTTCATAAGGCGCATGAGTACAAATTATTTTACTCTCTTGTATATAATGGTGGTTATATGCAGGAAAGTCAAGTTTAAATCTTGGTAACTATTCAGCAGCACCCACATTATGGCCGATCAGGCCGCCTCGAGTAGCACAAGTACGCTTCGTCAGCCTGCTTGACCACACTGCGGGCCCTGCTGAATAGTTACAGTTCCCTGTTTAGGGGCGCACCCAGCTTTCCACTGAATAGTAACAAATCTTGAACCATTCTTTTAGTCGGCTGCGTGAGGTTTTATTGCCTTGGGTAATGATTTGCGATATGGTGCCATCCTGAATAGATCAGTTTAAAAGCTGTTCCGTTCTGATTGTATGATGTCCACACAGAAAAAGCTCCAGTTGCAAATGGTGATTAAATGTTGAACGCTTTTTTAAGAGTTGGTTTCAGTCTGTTTGTTGTCAGTATCCTTGTTTTAGGCCACCGATCTGCCCAATGCGAGGAGAACCTGGTTCTGTTCTTCCCGACCGATACGAGCCGGGCTGCGGAATATTCGTACCTGGGAAACTCCATCGGCTCCATGATGGCCTCCAGATTATCAGTCAAGGCCGGCACAAAGTCTTTTTTTGTCGGGGATGTAGCGGCCGGCGATGAAAATCAGTATTACCAGGTTAAAAGCAGCCTTGTTAAAGTTGCTCAGGATGTTGAATTGCTGGTTGAGATCAATCATCCTGCAGGTGCGGGTGAAATTGGGGTCTTCAGAGTCGGTACCGGTAACGGCAATGATATATTTCAAGCCATTGAGGAGCTTGTTACAGATATTGCGGAGGCTTTTTTCGGTCTCAAGCCAGTTCCCGGCAAGACTGAAGAAAAACCGGAGGAGAAACCGGTTGCCAGTTTCCAGACACCCCATCCTGAGCGTCAATTAAAAAAGAACGCCGGCATGGCCATGACCATCTCCTCATCAGGTGAGGAGACCGAGGCCAAAATCGAAAATGAGGCACCGGTTCGCTCCACCGGGTTATACCGTTCTCCGGTGATTCCTTTGAACATGAAGGCATTTACCGCTGGTGATCTGGACGGCGATTCCAATATGGAGATTGCTATCGCATCACATTCAACAGTTGCAGTTTATCGCATGATTGATGGCCAGTTTCAGCATCTGATCAATATCCCGTTGCCTGCTAACCTGCGTGTGCACGCGCTTAATCTCGCAGATCTGGACAATAACGGTATTGACGAATTTTATCTCAGTGCCACATCTGATGATTCTCCTGCATCCTTTATATTTGAGTTCAGTGAGGGGCAGGGGGTAACCTGGCAGTACAGGAATATAGGATGGTATGTTCGCCCGATGGTGGTTCCCGGTAAGGGGATGATTGTAGCTGGTCAGAGAAACGGCCTGGATGAACTGGTGACCCCTGGAGTGTTTCATCTCTACCGTGGGTCGGAAGGAATTACGGTTGGAGATCGCCTCCCTCTCCCGGATTCGGTCAATCTCTTTAATTTCATCTACACAGACCTGGATGGAGATGGAAGTGAAGAAGTGGTTGCTGTAAACTCACAGGATCAACTGGAAGTCTACAGCACAGCTCTGGAACTTCTCCATACTTCCGCCGAGGGTTTTTGCGGATCAGTCAAGTTTTTCGGGCTGAGCAAGTTTGAACTGGAAGAGATGAAGGAGTTTGAAAAGGCCGATCGGGATCAAATCTATCTGCCTATTCGACTGCAGAGTGCTGATTTTGACAGGGATGGCCGCAAGGAACTCGTTGTTGCCCGAAATGAACTCTATTCCACCTCCTTTCTGCCCGGTTCAAAATCTTACAGAAATGGTTTTGTCGAGGCTTTAAGTTGGAACGGACAAGGCTTTTCTCAAACATGGTCAACTAATAAGAAAGGAACTGGAGTCGCCGATGTGCAGTTCCGTTTAACTTCTGCTGGTGGACAAAATAACAGAACACAAGGAAGATTGTTTGTTGTGAGGATAGAAAAAGATGTGCTTTTTCAGGCGATTATGGCAGGAGTCGGCGGGAGCAGGGTCTCGTTGTATGAAATGGAGTTCAATGAAACAAAAGGTGGTCCAGCTCAGCCTCATCAGTAGAGGTATAATTTTTTATACTCTGCGGGTAAAAAAATCTTGACATTTCCCGGTTCGGATCTTTTAATATTATGAAAATAGTCAGGTATTCAGTGTTTTGTCCAAAATTGAGTGGACAATACCAAAACGCCCGATGGATCAGGGCATAAAAACAAGGAGATGAGAAGATGAAAAAAATCATTTGTGCAGCCGCTGCCTTTGCAATGGTCGCCGGAGTTGCCTCAGTTGCCTCAGCCAAAGGGGTAACCCTCGGTGGTGATGCCCGTGCCCGTTGGATCATCAAAGACAACGGATCAAAAGAGTCAAACGAATGGAATTCCCGCTTTCGTGTAAAGATTACCGGTAAGACAGAAGGTGGTGCTTTTGCTAAGGCGCGTATCCGTCTGGCCGACACCTCATGGGACGGTACCAATCTGACCCGCGACAAAGGCGAAGCCAGCAACATCTATACCGACTACGCCTGGATCGGAATCCCAGTTGCCAAGGGACTCATGATTGAGGGTGGTCTGATGACCGCTGACTTTTCTCCCTGGTTCTACTGGGATGGTCGTAAGGACCGTTTTAAAGTCACCTACAAGACCGGCGGATTCAAGATTGTCGGTACCTTTGACAAGGACGTCGAGCTGACCGACAACGAGGCTGACGAGAAGGACGACAACGATCAGAACTCTCTTGGCGTATCAGTTATCAACAAGTTTGGCGATGCACTGACCGCAAAGGCCAGGATCGTCTATGTCATGGATAATCGTGACTATGTTGAAAAAGGCGAGGCAGAAGTTGATACCGGTGCCCAGGATGGTGATGGTAACGCTTGTGTTGGTACCTGTACCACTCTCTCCGATGTGCAGCCTTGGGATGATAAGTCCGGCATGAAGGGCTCTGTCAATGTTGCTGCCAAGTTCGGCGGATCCAACCTTATCGCTGAGGTATCATATAAGGCCGCCGGTGTTGCCGGTGGTGGTGCTGACGATCAGGTTGGTGCCTATGCCGAGTGGAACGCGAAAATGGGAGCCATCATCCCCACCGTTCGTCTTGGTACCACCATGGACGGCTTCAAGGCTGACGCCGACTGGGGCTGGATCATGATCGGTTCTGGCGAACCTATCACCATGTATGATCAGGTTGGACAGGGCGGAGACACCATCTTTTTGGGTGCCAGCTCTAAATTCCTGGCCAGCGAGAACCTTGCTCTCCAGGCAAACTTCGTCTACATGGACGTTGATACCGACGATATGGCTAACCCCATGGAACTTTCCGGTCAGGTTGTATGGAAAGTCGCCAAAGGCGCTGAGCTTTCGCTCAAAGCCGGTTACCTCGGTCAGGATTCCGACCAGGTTGACGACGGTTTTGGTATCTACACAAGATTCCGTCTCAAGTTCTAAGACATCTTTTTTTAAGATTGTCTGATTTAAAGCGGGCCCTTTTTTAAGGGTCCGCTTTTTTTTTGTTATCTATGATCCTTTTCTCATGAGTCAACGTTGGGCCCTCTTTTTCATGGTGGCTGTCGGGGTGTTTCTCTCCACCATGGATTCGTCCATGATCAATGTTGCCCTGCCGGAACTCATGCGTACCTTTCACGCCACACTGCCCCAGACTGAATGGGTGGTGATCATCTACCTTCTTACCATTACCGTCACACTGCTGTTATGGGGGAACCTCGCTGACCGTTTCAGCCGTGGAAAAATATATCTTTACGGAATGCTTGGCTTCGCTCTGGGATCAATCGGCTGCGCCATTTCACCCACACTTTCAGTATTAATTCTATTCAGGTTTTTTCAGGCGCTTGGTGCATCTATGATGATGTCATCCGGCCCGGCACTGATCAAGGTGGTGTTTCCGGAAAAGGACCTGGGCATGGCCCTTGGGATGGTCGGAATTGCCACATCATCAGGTTTGATGAGCGGCCCGGTTGTTTCAGGGTTTCTCCTTGAAATGTTTTCCTGGCGGGCCATTTTTTTAGTCACACTGCCGCTCAGTCTTTCAGTATTT
>JBDLID010000122.1:0-8656 GCA_039715055.1 Thermodesulfobacteriota bacterium
AGTTTGAGGCTCATCTGGGTCTTGGTATTTCAGGACGGGTGGACTCCCGTGTCCTGCTCCTTGGCAATCGTTCACTGCTGCTTGCTCATGGGCTTGAGCTGAACGGCTATGATGAGACGATCGACAGTCTGGCCTCACAGGGAAAAACCGTCCTCTTTCTGGCCGTGGATGAGTCTCCCGCCGCCATTCTTGGCATTGCCGACCGGATCAAGGATGAGGTCCCTGCTGTCATTTCAGTTCTGAAAAAAATGGAGGTGGGGGTCACCATGCTCACCGGTGATCAGGAATCAACGGCGAGAGCCATCGGTGAACAGGCAGGCATTGAAAATATTATCGCGGGCGTCCTGCCCGACCAGAAGGCCGCCCGAATCACTGAGATGCAGAAGGGTGACAGGGGAGTGGTGGCCATGGTTGGAGACGGCATTAACGATGCTCCGGCCCTGGCTGCAGCTGATGTTGGAATTGCCATGGGTACCGGCATCGATATCGCCATCGAATCCGGAGATATTGTGGTGATGAAGGGCAGGCTTGACGGAGTAGTCACTGCGCTTGCCCTGTCACGGGCGGTAATGCGCAACATCCGCCAGAATCTCTTCTGGGCGTTTGCCTACAATGTGCTCGGTATTCCGGTGGCTGCCGGCCTGCTGGTTCTCTTTGGCGGCCCGAGCCTCAATCCGATGATTGCAGGTGCAGCCATGGCCATGAGTTCGGTGTCGGTGGTCACCAATGCGTTAAGGCTGCGTTACTTTACTGTTTCCTTTCCGTAACGGGTAAAATCTGCTCCTTTTCTCCTTGACTTTTCCATCGACGGCTTTATATATGTGAGTGCTTGAATGAATGAGTGTTCAGTAGAATGTTGTCTTCTGACCTGAAGACGACGTAACATTATAGAAATTTTTAAAAGAGGGAGTCCTATGTTCTCGAAATTAGTTGCACCACATGGTGGAAGGGGTCTTGTTTGCGCACTGCTGACCGGTGAGGAGCGTGATGCCGAGCTGGAGAAAGCCAAAGGCCTGAAGCAGATTGAAATTTCCGACCGCGCCAAAGGCGATCTGATCATGATGGGTATCGGTGGGTTCTCTCCGCTGGACGGTTTCATGACCAAGGCTGACTGGAAAGGTGTTTGTGAGAATTTCCAGATGGCAGACGGAACCTTCTGGCCCGTACCCATCACCCTCGATGTAGACAAGTCTGAAGGTGTTCAGGACGGTGACGAGGTTGCTCTTGTCAAAAACGGTGAAGTTTTTGCCACCATGCATGTCCTTGAAACCTTCGAGATGACCGACGAAGACAAGAAGTGGGAATGTGAGAAGGTCTTCATGGGTGAAGGTGAAGAGTCTGTGGACGGCAATTTCTGGAAGATTGCTCCCGAAGATCATCCCGGCGTTATCATGGTTATGGCTCAGAAAGACATCAACCTGGCCGGTCCTGTCAAGGTTCTCTCCGAAGGCGAGTATCCTGCCGAGTACCCCGGCGTTTACCTGACTCCCGCTCAAACCCGTCGTATGTTCGACGAGCGTGGCTGGGCCAACGTTGCTGCCCTGCAGCTTCGTAACCCCATGCATCGCTCCCACGAGTTCCTCGCCAAGATTGCTGTCGAGGTGTGTGACGGTGTTCTGATTCATTCCCTGATCGGTAACCTCAAGCCGGGCGACATTCCAGCCGACACCCGTGTCAAGGCCATTGAGATCCTGATCGAGAACTACTTTGTTAAAGATAACGTCATCAACGGCGGTTACCCGCTGGATATGCGTTATGCCGGACCTCGCGAGGGTCTCCTGCACGCCACCTTCCGTCAGAACTACGGAATCAATAACATGCTGATCGGTCGTGACCACGCTGGTGTTGGTGACTTCTACGGTCTGTTTGAGGCTCAGGATATCTTTGACCGCATCCCCAACACAGGCGATACCGGTAAAGACCTGCAGTGCAAGCCGATGAAAATCGACTGGACCTTCTACTGTCACAAGTGTGACGGTATGGCATCTCTTCGTACCTGTCCGCATGACAAAGAGTCCCGCGTCATCCTGTCCGGTACCAAGCTCCGTAAGGCGCTGTCCGAGGGTGCCGAGATCGTCGACCACTTTGGTCGTGACGAGGTTCTTACCCACCTCAAGGCATACTACGGTGGTCTGAAAGAGAAGGTTGAGGTCAAGATGCAGGGTGCCGCTTCCGGCGACTCCATGTAAGACCTTTTCAGACTCTTCAGTCAGTCTGACCTCAAGGAGGTGCTGCCCAAGTGGGTGGTACCTCCTTTTTTTTATTGTTTCTGTAAAAAGTTAGGGCATCTGCCTTTGTGGTGGAGAGCTTTCATTTTAACAAAGAATATCGAATATCGAACAAGGAATGTCCAATGACGAAGTGGTAAAAGATCTCGTCGGCAACAACACCTTGCCGGACCACCAGAGGACAGTTTATGAATAAGAAGATCGGCCCTTTGCTCTCTCATCTAATCTCTTTTTTCCACTCCTGTAAGAGAGTTTCTTCTTAGCCATATAGACAATGAAGGTTATACTGACACGTGTCTGAGTAAATAAAACGAACTGAAAACAACAGATTTTAAATTCCAGCAAGGAGTTACAATGACCAGAGAAATTATCCAGACCGATAAGGCACCGGCAGCTGTCGGTCCATACTCCCAGGCAGTTCGCGCAAACGGTTTCCTCTATACTGCCGGTCAGATTCCGCTGGATCCTGCGGATGGAAAACTCATCGAAGGCAGCGTCAGTGAGCAGGCTGAACGTGTGCTGGAAAACCTCAAAGCCGTACTTGTTGCCGGTGGCGCAAATCTTGCGTCTGTTATCAAGACAACGGTCTTCCTCCAGAACATGAACGATTTTGCTGAAATGAACGGTGTGTACAGCAACTATTTCACCGATAATCCACCGGCACGTTCAACCATCGAGGTGGCCGGCCTGCCTCTTGGGGCAAAGGTTGAGATTGAAGCCATCGCCCTGCTGGTTTGAGTTGCAGGATGCACCACATCTTTGCACGATCGCAGGCCTTTTGAATATTTATCATTCTGCTGGATTGTGATATGTTCAAAAGACTTCAGGGTATTTTAACAAGGTTAACCTTTTGGGTTGAAAAGATAAATCCAGCCAGAGAATATCTCCATGTCAAACAATACACTCCAGGTTGGTCTGGGGGAACGCAGCTACCCGATTTATATTGAAGACGGTGTCCTTGCCAGGGTTGGCGCCGATCTTGCCGAGCGAAAAATTGGCAACCGTTACGTAATCATTGCTGATGACCACGTGGCCAGACTCTATGGTCACACCCTGCTCAGTTCCATGGCAGATGCCGGGTTGTCTGCAGAGCTTGTCACCTTTCCTGAAGGGGAGGCGTCCAAGAACCTGCAGCTTTATGCGGAACTCTGCTCCAGACTGGCCGGTCTCGGTCTTGATCGAAAAGGGTGTCTGATTGCTCTTGGCGGCGGTGTCACCGGTGACATGACCGGTTTTCTGGCGGCCACCTATATGCGCGGCATTCCTTTTGTCCAGGTCCCCACCACCCTGCTTTCCCAGGTGGACAGCTCAGTGGGAGGCAAGACCGGAGTGGATATCCCCGAGGGCAAGAACCTGGTTGGCGCTTTTTACCAGCCAAAGGCGGTTTATATCGATACCGCGGTCCTGATGAGCCTCGATAAGAGTGAGTTCATCGGCGGCATGGCTGAGGTCATCAAGTATGGTGTAATCCGTGACGCGGACTTCCACGTCTTTCTTGAAAAAAATATCGATGCGATCCTTGGCCTGGAGCCGAAAATTATCCAGGAGATGATCCACACCTGCTGCCGGATCAAGGCCGAAGTAGTGGCCGAGGATGAGACCGAGGCAGATCTCAGGCGTATCCTCAACTACGGACACACCATTGGACACGGTGTTGAAGCGGCATCGGATTTCACCATCATCCATGGAAACGGCGTGGCCATGGGCATGGTTGCAGCCCTGCGACTCGCCGTGGACAGCGGGCTCTGCAGGAAAAACGACGCCGGCCGGGTTGCCGCCCTCATCCATTCCTACGGGCTGCCCACCGAGATTCCGGCCGAGCTGGACCGGGAACGAATCAAGGGCTACCTGCTCAGTGACAAAAAAACCATCAGCGGCCGCATCTTCTTCGTCCTGCCCACCGAAATCGGCAAGGTCCTGATCAGCGACGAAATAACCACCGACCAGATCGACAAAGTCCTCAAGCCCCGTCTTTAAGTCTTTAACCCTAAACCCTAAACCTTTTACCTTTCCTTTATGCCAATTTACGAATTCTACTGCGGCCAGTGCAACGTCCTGTTTAATTTTTACTCTTCCCGTATCAACACCACCAGCCGGCCGGACTGCCCGCGGTGCGGCAGGAAGGAGCTGGAGCGCCGGATGTCCACCTTTGCCACCATCGGCAAGGCCACGGAAGAAGGTGATGACCCGCTTGGAGGCATGGATGAGTCAAAGATGGAACAGGCCTTTGAGTCGCTGATGAAAGATGCCGAAGGGCTCAACGAGGATGATCCGAGGCAGATGGCCACACTCATGCGTAAATTTTCGGACAAGACCGGCATCAACCTTGGCGACCCCATGGAAGAGGCAATCTCACGGATGGAGCAGGGTGAGGATCCGGAGCAGGTCGAGCGGGAGATGGGGGATCTGCTTGAAGGAGATGATGCGTTTTCCTTTGAGGGGTTAAAGAAGGCAGCCGGCAAGAAACAGCGGCCTCCCATTCAGGATGATAAACTTTATGACTTGTGATGTACGTGTGGTGATAGCCTGATTTTGGCTGTCTCATCCATTTATTATCCCGCCCCTGTATATTTTTTTGATTGTGTTTATACCGGGGAGCAGGGTGGGTATAAAAATAACAGAGAGATTCAATATATGCCGCACGCCTTTTCAGTGGAGATCCATGACTATCTCAGCCAGGAGATTTTGACGGTGGAAAAGAATCAGATGGCAGCAAATGAGGAAGGGGACAGTGACTTACAGTCCTACTGCGAGGGGCAGCTGCTGGAACTGAAAAACCTGCGTCAGTACCTTACAGATAACATCGATCTCAAAACTCAAAATTACTATTGAGGACCAATGTCGCATACTTACCTCACGGACCTCTATGAGCTGATTGATCAGCGTCTGGCAGATATTGCAGCAGAACAAAAGGAAAAGTCGTCTCTTGCAGGCGAGGTCAGTTTTCAAAAAGGCCGGGTTGACTCCCTGCTGAAATTCAAACAGTTCATTGCAGAACATTATAACAGCAAGCTTCCCCGTCGTCTCAGGAACAGATACTCAAACACCTGACCTTCCTTAAACCATCAAATTCTTGATGATCAGCTGTTTTCCGGTTTTCTGCCCGGGATTGAGCGTTACCCCATCTGCTTATCCATTTGTTTCCTATCCTGTAGCTCCGGGCCCGTCACTGGTATGAGACTCTTGTACAAACGATCGAAGAGCTTACAGACACCTGTTCCCTCGGGGAGAAGCTCACCCTGTGAATGGTGGTGTACAATGATTCTGCCGGTAAAAAATGAGTTGAGAAATTTTTTGCCACTGAAACAGGCTCCAAGGCGGTATAATGGTTATACAGGTATCTCTCATTCACCCAAACCCTGGGAGGACACAATAATGGCTGAGCAGAAAAGACTTGATGAGATTATGGCGACTATCGAGCAGATGCGTGACGAGGTAAAACTCAAGGCGCACCTGGGGAAAAAGGAGACCCAGGATGAGCTGGAGTTGCTTGAAAAAAAGTGGCAGTCCTTTGTTAAAGAGTACAAGCCCATAGCAAAAGAGGCAGGAACGGCAGCGGAAAATGCCCTGGCCGGTCTGGGGCTGGCAGCAGATGAACTCAAGGCAGGGTTCGACCGGATCAGGAAGCGGCTGTAAGTAGGCCGGGAGATTGTAACCGTCGAGACATGACGGATGGCTTTACGTTTTTTGCTGCTGGAAGTATTTACTGGATCTGGTGGGATTTGAGCTTTTCCCACAAGTTCTTGCGGCTTATCCCTAACAGGGCGGCGGTCTCTGTCCGGTTGCCATTGCATTGGGTGAGGGCCTTTTGCAGGAAACCCTTCTCGGCCCTTGCCATGTTTTCCGAGAGGTTAAACCCCACGTCCTCTTCCTGACCTCTATGGCATAGTTCGGTGGGCAGATCGCCAGGCGTAATCTCCGGGCCGTTGCAGAGCACTGAGGCCCGTTCCATGAGGTTGCGCAGTTCACGCACGTTCCCTGGATAGTCGTAGGACTTGAGACAGTTGATTGTGTTTTGGGTCAGGCTGCAGGGCTTTGAACGGTTGTTGTTGAACTCTCTGAGAAAGGCATAACAGAGTTCCTCAATATCTTCCTTGTGTTCCCTCAGGGGCGGCATGCGGATGGGGATAACCTGAAGGCGGAAGAGCAGGTCCTGACGAAAACGGCCCTCCTCTACCTCTTTTTGCAGATTCTTGGAGGTACAGGCCAGGATACGGACATCCACGCTGACAGTCTTGGTACCGCCTACCCGTTCAAATTCATTTTCCTGAAGTACGCGAAGCAGCTTTGCCTGCAGCGGGCCGGGCAGGTCACCGAGTTCGTCGAGGAGCAGGGTGCCGCCGTCGGCAAGCTCGAACTTGCCCTTGCGCTGCCTGTCTGCCCCGGTATAGGCACCCCGTTCATGGCCGAACATCTCTGACTCCATCAACCCTTCGGGAATTGCGGCACAGTTGATTGAGACAAAGGGATTGTCCTTGCGCAGGGAGGCCTGGTGGATTGCCCGTGCCGCAAGTTCTTTGCCGGTCCCCGATTCACCTGTGATAAGGATTGTGGCATTGGTGGGTGCTGCCTGGTCAATGATGGAGTAAACCTGGCCCATGGGCGGACTGTCGCCGATAAGCTCATTTCCGGGGGCCTTGAAATCGGCTTCCAGGGAGGCACACCTCGCCTTGACGTTCTGGATGTCGAGCAACCTGTTAGTACGGATAATGAGGTCATCCATATCAAAGGGCTTCAGGATATAATCTGAGGCCCCTTTGCGCATACAGTCCAGGGCATCGTTGATGGAACCGTAGGCGGTCATGATGATGACATCGGTCTCCGGAGACCGCTCTTTTATTTTTTCAAGAAGTTTCAGACCGTCGAGGCCGGGCATCCGGATATCAGAGATAACCAGGTGAAAATCTTTTTTGTCAAGTATTTCCAGGGCCTCTAGGCCGTTTGCAGCATCATCGACCTGCCAGCCAAACTGCATCAGCCGGTCATAGACGGAGACTCGCATTATTTCATCATCTTCAACGAGAAGTATTCTAGGCATCTGTCGTACTCTCCGCAGTAGTGTTGCCCGTTGCCGTTTCTTTGTTTATTGCCAGCTGTGCCTCGGTCTGAACAGGAAACGTCAGAATAAATGTTGTTCCTTCGCCCAGTTCGCTTTCCACTTCAATGGTACCTTGCATCTGTGTGACCAGGGAATAGGTAACCGATAGCCCGAGACCGGTACCGACACCGACATCTTTGGTGGTGAAAAATGGATCAAAAATATGTGTCATCGTCTCTTTAGCAATTCCTGTGCCTGTATCCTTGAAGGTGAATTGGAGGTCCGAACCGATCATGGTGGAGCCGATGGCTAAGGTGCCGCCGTCAGGCATGGCCTGGATGGCATTGAGGCCAAGATTGACAAAGATCTGTTTGAGGCCCTCTGCATCGACATAACAGAGTTCTTCAATGTCGCTGTTCTGTTCAATGGTGATATTTTTTACCCTGTAGGAAAGAAGATCCAGACATTCACTGAGCAGGGAAACAATATCAATTTTACGCAGCTGGAGGGGTTCCTTCCTGCCGAAATTGAGGAGTTGACGCATGGTATGTTCAATTCGTTTCAGACCTTTATCCAGCAGTGGGAGATAGCGGTCGTGCAATTCTCGATCATTGGGGTGTTCCTGCATGGCCTTTACGCAGTTGAGCATCCCGCCCAATGGGTTGTTGACCTCGTGGGCGATTCCTGCCGAGAGAATACCCATGGATGCCATTTTTTCATTGAACCAGGCCTGTTGACGGGTGGTATCGAGCTCATTTTGATAATGAATGAGGCGTTCACATAACAGAGAAAACTGATTGCTGAGGTTGCCGATTTCATCCTCGCCTTCCGGCAGAACCATCTGCTCAAGGCCCTGCTCAGGAAAAGATTTCATTGCCATGGAGAGCCTGTTGAGCCTGTTGACAACCAGATTGTTAAACATGATCAGCAGGGTGACGGAGACGAGAATGAAGCTGGTCAGCCCGATGAGGAGAAGTGACCTGTTGTTGGCCTGTATCTTTTCATCGGCCCAGGCAATTGGGATGCTGATGGATAGTGCTCCCCTGATATCACCCTGGGTATAGCCGTGTTGGGCATGACAGCCCAGACATGAGTCCTTGACGTTTAATGGAGCCATATAGCGAACCACCCGTCCCTCCGGGCTGTCTCTGATGTCGATGGATTCGGGGGCACCGTGGTTGAAGTTGATCATGCACTGTTTTTCATAATTATCCGGCGAATTTGCAGGGTTCACCGGATCAAGACTGGTGACGCGAAAGCTGCCCAGGCCTTTCTGGTGTGAATATTCAGACAATTCCCTGGTGACCATGGCCGGATTACGCATCACATACTCATTCCCAGTCTCGTCTTTCATTACAGGCAGGTCAAGGAAGGGGTTGGACTCCACTCC
>JBDLID010000123.1:0-8585 GCA_039715055.1 Thermodesulfobacteriota bacterium
ACCGCCTCCAAAAAAGAGGCGGTTGACACTAATATTACCATCTACTTCGAAGTGATCGACACCGGAATAGGCATCGCCCCCGACATGCAGAAAACAATCTTTCAGGCCTTTTCCCAGGCTGACATCTCCCATACCCGGAAATACGGAGGCACCGGACTTGGTCTCACCATCTCAAACCAGCTCTGCCAGCTCATGGGAGGCGAAATTGGATTGTCCAGTGATGTGGGTAAAGGTTCAACTTTCTGGTTCAGCAGTTGTTTTGAAGTACCTTTCACACCTCTTGAGACAGCTGCATCCGAACACGGTATCCTTGTAAAGAGTGCGTTGAACCGCAGGGAACTGTTTAACGGTGTTCGCATACTGCTTGCCGAAGATGAATACATTAACACCACCCTTGCGGTGACCCTGCTGGAACAGGAGGGCATGATTGTCACCGCTGTTGAAAACGGCAGGCTGGCCATTGAGGCGCTGGAAACCAACCACTTTGATATTTTATTCCTTGATATCCAGATGCCGGAGCTTGACGGATACCAGACGACACGGCTCATCCGGGAACTGGAAAAAAATTCGCGGGAGCACCTCACCATCATCGCCATGACCGCAAATGCCCTTGAAGGGGATCGGGAGCGCTGCCTTGAGGTCGGTATGGACGATTATCTCTCCAAACCTCTTAATCGTGAAGCTGTGCTGGCCACCATCGAAAAACGATTGACCAAGACAGTCCTTGTGGTGGATAAAAACAGATTGAGTCGCACACTTGGTGCCAGTGTCATGACAAAAAACGGCTGGAACGTGACAGTTGCCGAAAACGTAAACCAGACCTTAACCGAATGCCGGGAATCGTCTTTTGACCTTATTCTCATGGATCTGATGATGCCTCAAATAGATGGTCCTCAAATCTCAAAAATAATCCGTCGCAAAAACATCTCCGGCAGCAGGGGGACAGTGATCATCGGACTGACCGGACTTAGCGAAGAAAATCCGACGGCCAATGACTACCAGGCAGGAGTTGATGACCTCATTCACCATCCGCTGACCCCGGAAAAGATAGAGGAAAAACTTGCCATCTTTTTTCCGGCTGGATAGAATCAATTCCCAGCAGAGAATTAATTCATTTAAGTTTCACGGGTTATCCATAAAAAAGACCTAGGCTCCAGGTGATGAAAAAAAAGGCAAAACGACTTGTTGAACTCCCCTTCTCCAAATCGGTACGCATTGCCTACCAGTCCATCCGCGCCCGTTTCTTCCGTTCACTGGTGACCACCTCAACACTTGTCCTGGCCGTGGCCTTCCTCTGCTACTCCCTGATCGGTTTTAATATTGCTCAGGGCATACTGCTTACGGGAGACCCTGAACTGCAGCAGATCCTTGCGCAGAACGGCTATGATCTTGAAACGGGCGTCACCCTGAAAGGTTCTGCCAAACAGCGCTGGATCATTATTCTCTCCCTGCTCGTCTGTACGGTGGGTATCATCAATGCCCAGCTGATGTCTGTTACCGAACGATTCCGCGAGATCGGAACCATGAAGTGTCTTGGGGCGCTCGATCGTTTTGTGGTCAGGATATTTGTCATTGAGGCTGCAATGCAGGGCTTTACAGGCAGTTTCCTCGGGGCCATCGTCGGCGGGTTCACTGCCATTGTCAGTGGTCTTGTCACCTTTAACACCCTTGACTTTCTGCCGCTTATCATGGACAGGATTCTTGTATCTTCTTTATTATCCATCCTGGTCGGCATGGTCCTCAGCCTCATCGGCGTCCTTTACCCGGCTTTTCTTGCCGCCTCCATGCAGCCGGTGGAAGCCATGCGGGTGGAACAGTAACAGCTGTACCAACTATACTTTAATTATTATTGAACTAATCGCTTCTACACTGACAATACATCATGCCATCAAAAAACATCGTCCGGGTCAGTGGGGTCACCAAAAACTTCGACCTCGACAAACTTGTGGTGAAAGTCCTCAAGGGCATTGACCTCACCATTGAGACCGGAAAATATGTCTCCATTATGGGTCCTTCCGGCTCCGGCAAATCGACACTGTTCAACATGATCGGAGGCCTGGACAAACCGACTTCCGGCAAGGTCTTTATTGACGAGGTTGATATTGCCCAGCTCGACGCCTATGAGCTTGCCTGGCTTCGCTGCCGTAAAATCGGCTACATCTTCCAGACCTTTAACCTTATCCCGGTTATGACCGCCCTTGAAAATGTCACCCTGCCCATGACCTTTGCAGGGGTCGGAACCGATGCGGCCATAGAAAAAGGGATGCATCTGCTCGACCAGGTTGGTCTTACCGGCCGTCAGGGCCACAAACCCTCCGAACTCTCCGGAGGACAGCAGCAGCGTGTTGCCGTGGCCCGTGCCCTGGCCAACAGCCCTGCCATTATCCTTGCCGACGAGCCCACGGGCAACCTTGATCTGACCACAGGAGAAGAGATCATCACCCTGCTTAAAAAACTCAGTGTCGAGGAACGTGTGACCGTTATTTCCGCCACCCATGACTATAAAATGCTCAACGTCTCCGATCAGGTGGTATGGATCCGTGACGGGCATGTGGATAAAATCCAGGATCGCGACGAACTTGAGATCCAGACCGGCGGACTGAAGGCGTGAAAGCAGTCCAATTCGTTCAAACAGGGGACAGGACTGCTGGCTCACTGTCCCTCCTGCCGTTTTTCTTTTTCTTTTTTGGCACAATCGTCTGTTCATCTGTTGCTTTCAGCCAAAGCCTTGACAGTCGCAGCCTGATCTCCGCCTTCAGCAGCTCTGCAACCAGGGGAACCGGCACCCAGGGCTATGATGAGGCTGTCAATACAATTGTCTCCACCTTTGAACAGCTTGGCCTTGAGGCCGAGACACAGAAATTTGCTGTCCCCATTCGAAGATACATTGAATCCACCCTGACCCTGGACGGTAAGACCTACCCTCTCCAGCCCCTTGAATATAACGCCATTACCCCCCAGGCCATCCACAAAGATCTTAAAGGTCCTCTTGTCTATGTGGGAAAAGGCAGCCTGGCTGAGCTTTCCGGTAAAGACCTCAAAGGATCCATCATCGTCATGGACCTGGACTCGGGTAAAAACTGGCTGCAGGCCGCCGGACTTGGCGCTGCAGCTCTGATTTATCTCGATGATGAAAAAACCACCAGCCGTTACCTGTTCGAGGAGAAAAGTGAGCTCTCCCCCCTCAACTTTCCCTGTTTTCGTCTCAGCCGCAAGCAGGCCGAAGCCATCCCCGGCCTGCTCGAGCGTCTTGACAACAAAGAAACCAAGAACCCGGTTACCCTCCGCTCACAGGTCCAGTGGTATGAAAAAATCGGACGAAATATCTATACTATCATCGGTGGAAGCGATCCTGAATTAAAAAATGAACTGCTTATCATTGAAGCCTTTTACGACGGATCTTATTTTGTCACCGACCAGGCGCCCGCAGCCGACGAAGCCGTCTCAGTCACCACCCTTCTCCAACTTGCCGGGAGGTTGAAGAAAAACCCTCCTCCACGCTCGGTGATGCTTATTGCAACAAGCGGCCACGCCCAAGCCCTGGCCGGAATGCGAGAGTTAATCTGGGCCCTGTCCTCCAAGAGAAAGGATGTCAGAAAAAACAAAAAAGAGCTTTCAGCCACCATAAAAGAAACCGAAAAAAATCTTGAACTTCTCGCCGGGCTCAAACTGCCGCTGGAAAAAGACCATGTCCGCGACAGTCTCCTGACAAAAGCCATCCACAACCGTCTCAAGCTGACCGTTGACTCGCTGTCCCGTGAGCTGATGCATCTCCGGATGAAACAGCAGGGCGATGAACTCAAAGATGAGATCAACAACAAGGCCAAACAGCGACTGGAGTACAGGCGCCTTGGCTGGCGATCCAACTTTGACCAGCTCAGCGAGGGTGAGACCGACATTCTCACATCACTCCTGCCAAATGCTCTCAAGGATAATAAAAGACGGCTGGAGAAGGCAAAAAAACATCTCAAAGCACTAAAAAGCTCAATTGCTCTTCGAAAAAAGCTCTACGACTTTGAAATTGCTGCAGTGGTGTCGCTCCACCTGTCAAGCCACGGTAAAGGCATAGGAGGTTTTCACCAGGGCTGGCTCTACAACCTGAAAAAAAAGGTCAACCGCAGTGCAAGCTTTTCAACCCTTGCCAAGCACCTGAACCGTGCCGGGTCGGAGCTGCAGAAAAACAGTGTTCCCTATATTGACACCCTGCGTCCCGACTCAAAGCAGAGCTGGGACTCCTGGTTTCTGGATCGGCCCGGTCTTGGCGGTGAGGTTTCAAGTCTTGGCGGTTTTCTCGGACTCAGCCTGGTCACTCTTGGCGACTCCCGGGCCGGCTGGGGCACCCCCTGGGATACTGCCGAACGCGTTGACCTTGCGTATGTCGATGCTCAGCTCAACTCCTGTTCACACCTGATCTATAAACTTGCCACCGCCCCGAAACTCCACAAAAACAAACTGCCCCGTAACGGTTTTGCAACGGTTTCCGGTCGTGCCAACCTCCTTCTCCAGGGTGAACTGTTTGCCGATTTTCCAGCACGAAAAACCGTCATCCTTGCTTACCAGGGCCTCACCAAGCTGTACGCCAGCGTCAACCCCACCGGCACCTTTCAGATCAAGGGGGTGGCCGATAAAAAACACGTTCTCGACAAACTGATCATCGAGGGCTACCGCTTTGACGGACAGTCCGGGGAAACCCTGTGGGCCATCGATAAAAAGGAAACCGGCAAATCAAATTATCGTCTCAAAATCAGACGCAAGACCATGAAGACTGACCTGGTCATGTTCAACTGCCGTCAAACCACAATCTTCGACCTCCTGGATCCCCGCAGTTTCCAGTACATGACAAAGCTCAACCTGCTTGACGGCAAACGAAACGCGACACCACAGCATTACTGGTACAGCCGTATCGATACCAGGCGGTCCACAATATCGACCATTTTTACCGAACCCGGTACATGGCTCAAACTGACCCTGTCCGACTCGGTATTGACCCGTAAACTGATTCTTTCCGGAGGCAGTGACAGGGAACCGATGGGATACGGCTATCCGGTGGATACGACACCCGCCCTTCACAATACCGTATTCCATGCCGCCAATGACATATGGGCACTTCTCGCACCCCGTATAGACAACCTGGAAAAACACGGGATCTACGACGCCCGGATCGCCGATCTGCAGGAACGGGGACTGCTGTCCCTCAACCAGGCTGTCAACAAGCTCAACGAAAAGGATTATGTGAGCTTCAAGGCGGAAAGTGGCGAAGCTCTGGCTCTTGCCAACCGGGTCTACGACCAGGTGGATAAAACCCAGAAGGACGTACTTTTCGGGGTGTTGTTCTATATCGCCCTCTTTGTCCCTTTTGCCTTCTGCATGGAGCGCTTTTTATTCAACTTTGCCAATATCTACAAAAGGATCGCCGGGTTCACTGGCCTGCTTGTCGGACTCATTGCGGTGATCTATAAGGTGCATCCCGCCTTTCAGCTTGCCTATTCACCCATGGTCATGATCCTCGCCTTTTTCATCATTGGCCTGTCACTGATGGTGACCCTGATCCTCTTCTTCCGGTTTGAAGAAGAGATGGAACTGCTCCAGCGGAGAGCCACTCACAAGAGGCCGTCGGAGATCAGCCACTGGAAGGCATTTGTCGCCGCCTTTTATCTGGGCGTCTCCAACCTCAGACGCCGCCGGCTGAGAACCGTCCTGACCTGCACAACGCTCATTATCCTCACCTTTACGATCATGAGCTTCACCACCATCAAGTCGGGCCAGGCCCATAACCGCCTCCTCTTCCAGGAAAATTCACCCTATCAAGGCCTGCTCCTTAAAAAACTCGGCTGGCTCAGCCTGCCCCCTGAAAGCCTGACCATGCTTGAAGCCGATTTCGGCCATGGTGCGGTCATCGCACCCCGGGTCTGGCTTGAGAGCAAGGACCCCAGTCGTACCCCAAGGGTCAGCCTGAGAAGAAACGGTGTCTCTGAAGAGCTGCAGGGACTCATCGGACTCTCTGCCAAAGAAACCGGCGTCAGCGGAATGGACAAAATTCTTACCTCAGGCCGCTGGATAAACGAAGGTGACCGCCAGGTTATTCTCCTGGAAGACACTACGGCAAAAACCCTCAACGTCACAGGCGACAGTAACCAGACCATCCTCCTTGAAGGCGAGCAGTTCACTGTTATCGGCACCTTTTCCGGTATGGTGCTCAAGGAGAACCCTGATCTCGACGGGGAGATTATTACCCCGGTCAGCTTCCCCCAGGAAGCAGCGGCAACAATTACTGAGGTGGAACAGGAAGCCCTGGAATCAGGCGATGATGTACGCAGCTTCCAGAGCCGTTACATCCATACCGAACCTGCAGAATGCGCCATTATTCCGGCTGCAACTCTTCTGGCCATGGGCGGTTCTCTCAAAAACGTCATTGTCAGACCTGATAATCAACCAATCAGCGAACTTGCCGCCCGGTTGGTGGATCGCTTTCGGCTGGCCATTTTTGCAGGCGACGACAGTGGTCTGTGGCTCTATAATATCAGCGACACCATCTCCTACTCAGGAGTCCCCAACATCATCATCCCACTGATCATCTCCATCTTTATTGTTCTCAACACCATGATCAGCTCTGTTTTTGAACGAAAAAACGAGATCGGCATCTACACCTCCGTCGGCCTTGCTCCATCACACGTCTCGTTTCTCTTTATTGCCGAGGCACTGGCACTGGCTGTAATTTCCGTGGTGCTCGGCTACCTGTTCTCCCAGGTATCGGCAGCGCTTCTTGCTGACAGTTTCCTCTGGAAAGGACTCACCGTCAACTACTCGTCGCTGGCCGGAGTGGCGGCCATGGTCCTCATCATCATGGTCGTACTGATCTCGGTAATCTATCCCTCACGCCTTGCCGGCCGCATTGCCATTCCCGATGTCAACCGCACCTTTAAACTGCCCCGGCCGGTGGACAACAAGATCACGGTCATCCTGCCCTTTTTTCTCAAGTACCACGAACACCAGTCAATAGGGGGCTTTCTCCACACCTATTTCCAGGACCATCAGGATATCTCCCACGGCCTGTTTTCCACAGGGAAGCTGAGTATTGTCTTTTCCTGCGATACCGAGGCCCACTTTGAAAAACTCCGCAGGGAGGCGGCAAATGACGAGGACTCTCACTGCATGCACCTTCGCACAAAAGTATGGCTTGCGCCCTTTGACTTCGGTATCATGCAGTGGGTCGATATTCTGTTTCGCCCGGCAAAGGGCAACGAGGATTTTCTTGAAATCCAACTGACCATCGAACGCCGTTCAGGAGAGGCGCAGCTCTGGCACCGGATCAACACCGCCTTTCTTCACAACCTGCGCAAACAGCTTCTCATCTGGCGATCCATCGATGACCAGGGGCACGACCATTACAAAGAGCAGCTGCAACAGGTCATAAACAGTGAACAGGACAGGCCCTGACCATATGGAAACCTATCAAGACCCTACATCCATCCGGTTACGCGCCCTGATCATTGGTCTGCTGTTTGCCGTCGGCATCTGTCTGCTCAGCCCGTTCAACAATATTTACCGCCAGGCAACACCTCTTGGCGGCGGCCACTTTCCCCTGGCCCCCTTTTTCATCTTTCTCATCCTGGTCCTGCTGATGTGTATGCTCAACAGGTTTTTCACAAAAACGGTGCTCAGCGGGCTTGAACTGCTGATCATCTGGATCCAGATGGTGATCGGCTCAGGTATCGCCTACACCGGACTGGCCAGGACCTTTCTCATCAACCTCACCGCCCCCTATCATTTTGCCACCTCTGGCAACCGCTGGAAGGAGATTCTCCAACCGCTGCTTCCCGCCTCTCTCACTCCCACGGATCCTATCTGTATCGAACTGCTCTACTCAGGTCTCGATTCCGGTGGTGATATGGGCTGGCTGGCAGTTGCCTCTGCCATCCCCTGGGCAGGCTGGATCAAACCGCTGAGCCTGTGGGGCGGTTTCATTCTTCTCTCCTATATCGTCATGATCTGCCTGATCAATCTCTTCTCCAGGCAATGGATCCACAACGAGAGGATGAACTTTCCCCTGCTCAAGGTTCCTGAGATACTCGCTGGCGCCATGGATCAGCGCAAAGTCGCAACACTGTTCGCCAACCATTTTCTCATTGCAGGTCTGACAATACCCATCGTCCTGCACATCCTCAACGGACTGCACTTTTACATTCCGTCAGTACCTCAGATTCCGACCCTTTTCCTTGCCGGTCCCTATGTTCCGAACCATGGACTGTTTTCAGGTTTTGCCAAGCTCAAGCTCTATATCTACCCTGCCTTTATCGGCTTTGCCTTTCTCACCTCAAGGCAGATCTCTTTTTCATTCTGGTTTTTCTTTCTGGCCGGAGGACTGTTCTACGGAATTCTCAACCTCCTCGGCTACTCCTTTCCCGCCTCAGAACTCGGCATCACCTTCGGCCCGACCCTGTCCCACCCGGAAGAGACCCAGATGATCGGCGCCTACGGAATCTTTTTTCTCTTTATTGTCTGGCTGGCCCGCCATCATCTCATCCAGGTTGCCAGGGAATCTTTTTTTCTCAGCCGTCCTTCAGAACATCGCACCGAGTGGATCG
>JBDLID010000124.1:0-8406 GCA_039715055.1 Thermodesulfobacteriota bacterium
CAGGTACTTATCAATCTCCTTGGCAACGGCATCAAGTTCACTGAAGAGGGCTCGGTAACCCTCGAGGTTCTACCGATAGCCAGGGATGATGACAAAATGGAACTTCACTTCATGGTCAGCGACACCGGCATCGGCATCCCGGCAGATAAGCAGGAGTCGATCTTCTTCAGCTTCAACCAGGCCGACACCTCCACCACCCGGCAGTTCGGAGGATCCGGCCTGGGTCTTGCCATCAGCAAGCAGCTGGTGGAGATGATGGGCGGCAGGATCTGGTGCGAGAGTAAAAAGGGGGAAGGGGCATGTTTTCACTTCACCCTGATTCTGGAGCCGGGCGAGGAGCCGGACTATGTTCAGAACCAACAATCACCCAATATGACACTAAAGGGACTGACAATCCTTCTGGTGGAGGATAACGACATGAACCGTCACCTGGCGCGTATGGTCTTGGAACAGAACAAACACCAGGTCATTGAAGCTGAAAACGGACTGAAGGGTCTGGAACTTCTTGCCTGCGAGGAGATAGACCTGATCCTGATGGACGTGCAGATGCCGGTCATGGATGGGCTGACCGCCGCCGCCATTATCCGGACCAGTGAAAAGGGAGGAGACCTCAAAATGTTCAACCTGGACTCTTCCCTTGCAAAGGCTCTTGTCAACCAATGCCGCTCTTGCCACACCCCCATCGTCGCTATGACGGCCAATGCCATGGCGGGTGACAGGGAGAAATGTATGGCAGCGGGAATGGACGGCTACCTGACCAAGCCCTTTGAGCCCGACCAGGTCATGAAGCTGATAGCAGAACTCAGCTGTAACAGCGGACCGGTTATAAACACCAAAACCTGAGCATGACCTATCTCTTTGACTCTTTTTTTTTAATACCGTAATATACTGTATAAATTTCAACATTGAACGGAGAGTGGCCTGCCATATTTGACCAACACTCTGCCGTTATAAAACGTCTGTCCCGGCAAAAATGACAGCTGCAAAATGAAACAGACAAGCATGAATGTGAAAAAGCATCGCCTGAGAAGCAATTATCAGACAACCATTGCCTGCTTCTTCTCTGTTTTTTTCACATGGTCAGCGTTTTCAACATCTGTTGCCGCCCGGGATATCAAAACTGAGTTTCAGGATGTTCAACCCAAGTATATCAAGACCGAGACCGGCTATGCCGGTATTTGCGTCGAAATCATAGACGAACTACGAAAAGGCTTGAGCCGCTATGGACTGAACATCGTATCGCCCGAAAGTTTCACCCCTCCCATACGTATCCGGTCACACCTGGCTGAGGGATCATTTGATTTCCACTGTGGGGCTGCTCGTAATAAAGCTCGCGAAAAAACCTTTGGCTTTTCAGAAAAACCACTCTATTCAATCAGTACGATTGTGGTTGGCAGGGCGGATGAAACACTTACGATCCATTCCATGGATGACCTGGTCAAATCCCAGGCTGCCGTGTCAAGCGTTAGAGGCACCAATACCGCGAAGCTGTTGAGTAGTCGTGACGGGCTGCTGCTGGGGCCGATGCCCAGCGAATCTGAAAGCGGTCTGGCCATGCTGAAAAATGAGCGAATACGCTTTTTCGTCTATCATGACCTTGGTATCCATTGGCTCTTAAAAAAAATGGACAGGGCAAGAATTTTCAGGATACAGCCGGCTGTTCTTCGACAATATTCTCACTGGATGATGTACAGTCCTCGACTCGATCCAGATATCAGGCAACTTATTGAAAAGGAACTTGAAAGACTTCACAACTCAAAGGTTATTAAAGAAATTATTAACCGGTATCGCCTAAAGGCACCTCGAAAAATCAGAACTTCGAAGACTGCGCTTCCCTCGTTCAAAATCGAAGCATAAGAAAAATATTATCGCAGGTCTATATTTGATATTCCGAGTACACCTTTTTCTTACAACAACAAGGTTGAGAAAAAAGGCAATTTTTCAAGGCGGCCTGGGTACAAACAGTAAAGAATCACAGTGTATTCAATCAAACACTCCCTGACAAAACAACAGGCGACCAGAATATTCGTTGTTGCCGCAGTTATTTTTTTCATTCTGAGCTTCTTTGAGCTTAATCTTGCAATCAAGCAAAAACGAACCTTTTTGACCAGCCTGCAGGACCAGATTGTAAACCTGGCTTCTAAAGGTGCCGGCCAGGCCTTGTGGTCTCTGGATGCCTCCCAGGGCACTATGCACCTGGACGCCATTTTAAATATTAATGTTGTTCAACAGGTCGATATTTTAGAGCTGAACGGGACGACCTTCATTTCCAGAAAAAAACAAAAAAAAGTTGCTACCCCGTTTGAGCAGCGTATTGGTCAATGGCTATTTGCCAACATGCTTGTTTCTAGACAGCCTCTTTATGTCAGCCTGAAAAAAACCGGAGGGGTCTCCCGGGAAAAAAATATAGGCACCATATCCGTCACCATGGACCCGGTGCCGTTGACCAGACAGTTCATCCGGGATGTGCTGATAAAAATTATTGGAGAGGCGCTGCGAGCCCTGCTGCTGGCCATTATCTTTTCCATAGTGCTGCACCGGTTTCTCACCAGGCCGCTGGCCTCTCTGGGAAATCAGATCAACATTTCAGAGACAAAATCACCTGAAGAGAACCTGCTGACAGTTCCCACCGGACATGAAAATGATGAAATCGGTATAATCGTTCAACAGTTTAACCAAAAACATCGTGACATGGAGCAGGCCATTGAAAAGCTGCAGCAATCCGAGAAATCCATGCGCGAGAGTGAAGAACGATATCGCGGAGTTGTTGAAGATTTACCCGCCCTGGTCTGCTCCTTTTTACAGGATGGTACGATCATGTTTGCCAACAGGGCATACTGCAACTATTTCGGCCGGCAGCCGGAAGAGATGCTCGGCGTATCTTTTTTGACGCTGATTCCGGAAACGGAGCGGGAGAAGGTGATGACGCCTATTCTGGCACTGACCCCGGAAGCTCCCTGCATGAATCATGAGCACCAGGTTATTGCTGCAGACGGTACTGTCCGCTGGCAGCGCTGGGTAGACCGCGCCTTGTTTGATGATGCCGGCAAACCGGTAATCTACCAGGCGATCGGTGAAGATATCACCGATCGCAAACTGACTGAAGAGCGGCAGGAAAAACTTGAAAAGCAGCTTCAACAGGCTCACAAGATGGAGGCTATCGGCACGCTGGCCGGAGGCATCGCCCATGATTTCAATAATATTCTGGGCGCCATCCTGGGATTTACAGATATGGCCAAAGATGATGTGCCGAGGGGGTCTGCTCTTTATAATAACCTGGAGCAGGTGCTGGTTGCCGGAAACAGAGCAAAAGATCTTGTGGCCCAAATTCTTGCTTTCAGCCGCCAGGACAAACATGCACAGCAACCGCTGCAACCGCAGCCGATCATCAAGGAAATTACGAAATTTCTTCGCTCATCAATTCCCGCCTCGATTTCAATCGATCTGGATATTGATGAAAAATGCGGGATGATCAAAGCTGACCCCACCCAACTGCACCAGGTTGTCATGAACCTCTGCACCAATGCCTATCAGGCCATGGAAAAAGACGGCGGAACTCTTTCCATAGGCCTCAACAGAGCGGAGTTGACAGCAGACGATCTTCGAGATGAACCTTCCCTGCGTCCCGGGCCTTATGTACTGTTAGCCGTAGGTGATACCGGGCCGGGTATAGAGCCGGCCTCCCTGAAGTATATTTTCGATCCATTTTATACGACGAAAGAGGTCGGTAAAGGGACGGGCATGGGGCTTGCCGTGGTCCATGGAATCATGAAAAATCATGGTGGAATGATTCGTCTGCAGACCACCACAGGGCAAGGAACCGATTTTCACCTGTATTTTCCGGAATTATTGAAAATTTCAGAAAAAGATTCGGTGACAGAGCAGCTGATCCCCACCGGTGACGAACAGATTTTATTTGTCGATGATGAGACCTTGCTGGTTGATCTCGGCAAGCAGCTTCTCGAGAGGTTGGGATATTCTGTTACCGCACTGACCGACAGCCTTGAAGCACTTGAAGTCTTCAAAGCTCAACCTGACCGGTTTGACCTCATTATAACTGATCTGGCCATGCCGAATATGAGCGGCACTGAGTTGGCCCGGGAAATACTAGCTCTCCGGGAGGATATACCTGTTATTCTCTGTACCGGATACTCCAGTATCATTTCAAAAGACGAAGCTTTTGCAATGGGAATCGATGAATTTGTCATGAAGCCAGTGGTCAAAAAAGACATTGCTCCTCTGATTCGTAAAGTCCTGAACAGGAAAAGATTAACCCAAGGACACTCTGACAAATCTCCAAAAACTTGATGCCCACCCTCCTCCGTGAACGGCACGGTCTGCAGGACTACTTCATAAGAATGGATGCCTGGTCGAGCACCGCCTCAAATAGTTCCGGGTGGCTAAGTTGACTGAACAAAGCGAGTTCTTGAAATCGCACTATCTTTGGCGAACAGAAGGGTAGTCCGAAGGCCAGGCTACCAATGCCCTTTTCATGCAAGGATAAACAAATCTGCCTTGACTGGCTGCAAAAGGGTTACACTGCCATCTTTTTGGGCATACTCCATGAAACGCTTCTTCACCGATTTATTATCCACCTGCTCAAAACTGTAGCAGTTATAGCTCTGCTTGCCGTAACGCTTCAGGTAGTTATCAAAATTTTCATGACGCCGAATCACATCGTAGTGAAAGGTGGCTTTATGGGTAAAATAGTGTGTGACATCTTCTTTCAATGCGGCCTGGGCACATGCACGAACCTCGGTTTCATCGTGATACAGTTCCATGACATAGTGTGCCGAACCGTCAGCCACCGGCTCCACAACATAAAGCTGCCCATCGGCACGAAGTACCCTGGCTGCTTCCCGAAATATGACAGGGTAGAGTGGTGGTGTTATATGGTGCAGTGAAAATCTGAAAATCAGCAGATCCTGGCTGCCATCTTCCAAAGGCAGGTTTTCGGCTCCGGCCTCAACCAGTGTCAGGCCTTCAACAGTTGTTACCTCGCGATTCTTTGCAGCCTGTACCGGATCGGGTTCAACACCGGTTACCGTGCCACCCACACCCGCAATTGCAGCAGCAAAATCACCCTTGCCGCAACCAACATCAACTATTTGTTTGCCCGGTAAATCAATATGTCCCTGCAATACCTGAAGATCACTACTTTTCCCTAAATGAATGTTCATTATTTTTTTACAATCTGTTTTTTTCTCATACAAAAAAAGGCCCCCGTCGTGAAACGGGGGCCTTTCTGATTCCAGCATGAGCTGTGTGAGGATTACTCGACCTCGTGCTCTACGCCTATGGCAATCTTATAGAGCAGGGTCAGGACAAAAAACCCTGTGGCCCAGACACCGATGGTGATGCCTAACTCATTGGCGGTGGGGATGTACTCGGTGATCTCGTGCAGCGGATTGGGAACAAAACCGCCGAAGACAAAGCCAAGGCCCTTGTCGAGCCAGAAACCGAGGAAGATCAAGGCTGCGGCAACGCCCAGCCAGAAATCATTCCCCTCACCTTTCTTCCGGACCAGCGGGCTGGCAAGGAGCGCGATACCGCCAAAGGCGAAGATCACAAATGCCCACATGAAGGGCACCAGGTTGTTGTAAACATGGCCGTGGTGCTCAAGCCCGAAGAAGAGATACTCCAGGGTGTGCTTGTGACCGGGGATGTTGGAGTAGTAGCCGACAAAGAACTCCAGGCCGACAAAGAACATATTGATGATGGCGGCATAGAGGATGATGGTCACCAGCTTGTTCATCGCCTCGCGGCCGGCATCAAAATTGGCAACCCGCTTCAGCACCAGGCAGGCCAGGATGATGAGCGACGGTCCTGCAGCAAAGGCTGAGGCGAGAAAGCGCGGGGCGATGATGGCCGACAGCCAGAAGTGCCGTCCCGGCAGACCGCAGTAGAGCATAGCGGTAACCGTGTGGATTGAGACGGCAAAGGGGATTGACAGGTAAACAAAAAAGTAAATCCACTTGGGCGGCTTGACCTGCTTGCGTTCAGCGGTAAGGATAACCCAGCCGCAGAGGATGTTGAGAAACAGGTAGCCGTTCAGGACGATCATGTCGTAAAACAGCATGGATCCCGGTTGAGGGTGGAGAATCACGTTGAGCGCCCTCATGGGCTGACCAAGATCGGCCATGATGAACAGCAGACACATGACGATGGCCGCGATGGCGAGAAACTCACCAAGGATTGTTATCCGTCCGAACACCTTGTAATCGTGGATATAGTAGGGCAGAACGAGCATCACACCTCCAGCCGCCACTCCGACCAGGAAGGTGAACTGAGAGATATAAAGCCCCCAGGAGACGTCACGGCTCATTCCGGTCATGCCCAGACCAAAGTTGAACTGTCTCACATAACAGGCAGCACCAATGGCCATGAGGCTGCCTAAAAATGCAAGCCAGATCCAGTAGGCCGGCTTGCCTTTAAGTGTTTTTTCTATCATGACAACCTCACACTATGTAGAAGACTGAAGGTTTAGTACCCAGATTCGTTTTACGCTGGATGGTAAACTCCTTATCAAGCAGTTTGGAGATCTCCGACTTGGGGTCGTTGAGATCGCCAAAGACCACAGCTCCGGTTCCCTTGCAGGCCTCAACACAGGCCGGCTCCTGGCCGAGGGCAAGGCGCTCGCCGCAGAAGTTGCACTTCTCGACGACACCTTTCATTCGGCTGGGGAAGCTGGAATTGTAGTTCTTGATATAGGGACGCGGGTCCTGCCAGTTGAAACTTCTGGCGCCATAGGGGCAGGCTGCCATGCAGAACCGGCAACCGATGCAGCGATGGTAATCCATGGCCACGATGCCGTTGGTCTCAAGCTTGAAAGTCGCCTGAGTGGGACACGCACGGACACAGGGAGGATCGTCGCAGTGGTTACAGGTTACCGGAAAAGCGGTTTCTTTGACCAGTTTACCGGAGTGGTAGACGGAGTGGTCGGTGAACACGCCTTCAAAAGGCGCCTTCCAGATCCACTTGATCTCCCGTTTACGATCTTCAAAATGGGGGATATTGTGGGCACTGTTACATGCCGTAATGGCACCTTCGAGCAGCTTTGGATCCTTTTCAAAGGCCCGCATGTCAAAGACCATGCCGAGACGAACTCCGCTGGGTGCGGCTTCGTGGCTGTCGCCATGTGCTGCCGGAGCAGCGCCATGACCTGCGTCAGGAGCGCTTGAGGCTACGGCATTTGAGGCGGTCAGTTTGACCACTGCCGGAGCACCTATTCCTGCCAGGGCAGAGGCACCGGCAAGCTTGAGAAACTTTCTTCTTTGCTTATCCATTAGTGTGTCTCCTTCTTCGATGCTGCCTCTGTGGGGGTCAGGTGACAGTCCCAGCAGTAGGGCTTCACAGATGCATACTCATGGCAGGTGTCACAAAACTTTTCCTTGCTTGTATGACATTCCATACAGGCCATTTGTAATCCCTTCCGGTACTTCTTGCCGCCAACTTCAACATAGCTCCGGTTGCCGTCTCTAAGTACATTGTCACGCCACTCGTTGAGCAGCTGCATGTGACTTTCACGCATCTCGCCGGCAGGCCGGACGCATTGTGTCCCTTCCGCCGGCAGCTCCGGCTTGGGCAGGTCTCCTGCACTCAAGCCGTTGAACCAGATGGGAAAAGTCACAAAGAGGACGAATATAATCAGTCCGGGTATGATTGTTCCTTTGTTATACATTTGGTATTTCCTCCATTCCGGTCCGCTCTAAACCATGGTCCTGAGGCCTTCGGGAAGTTCAGACTCATTTCCCTCGGCATCATAACCCATGGCTCGTTTCTCATTATCCATTACCAGTGCATTGCCGACCAGCTCGGAAAGACCGCAAACCCCGCAGCCGGGATTCCAGTAGTCCATCAGAGAGGTCAGGGTGGCACGGTCAATGGCGCATACGCAGGAGAGCATGTTGACGTCATGCTTGTCGATGACATGCTTCACTGCATTGGCCCTTGGCAGACCGGAACGCATCCGCAGTTCCATAATTTCGTCGGTATTGAGCCCGGTACCGGATCCACAGCAGAATGTCTGCTCGCGGATGGTGTTCTCCGGCATCTCGTACCACTTGGGAACCACGTGGTCGAGAATGTAGCGCGGCTCGTCAATCAGGCCCATGGCCCGGGCCGGGTTACATGAGTCATGAAAGGTCGGGACCACATGGGCGTTCCGACTGGGATCAAACTTGATCTTCTTGTGGCGGATCAGGTCAGCAACAAACTCGCTGATGTGAACCATCTTGGTGGACGCGGCGTTGTCGAACACGGTGCCGGTGATCGGTGACTTGGGCACCTCGAGGAAATCGGCAGGACCGTTCATGGTATCCATGTACTGATGGACGACACGCCACATATGGCCGCACTCACCGCCGATGATGTACTTGACTCCGAGACGCTTGGCCTCGGCGTACA
>JBDLID010000125.1:0-8187 GCA_039715055.1 Thermodesulfobacteriota bacterium
ATCTGGGTGATATCGCCTGTGATAATAGCCTTTGAGTCAAATCCGATCCGGGTGAGAAACATCTTCATCTGTTCCCGGGTTGTGTTTTGCGCTTCATCAAGGATAACAAAGGCGTCGTTGAGGGTGCGGCCGCGCATGAAAGCCAGCGGGGCGATTTCAATGATTCCCTGTTCGATGAGTATTTCGCAACGCTCCATACCAAGCATATCGTTGAGGGCATCATGAAGGGGGCGAAGGTAAGGGTTGACCTTCTGGGCAAGATCTCCGGGAAGAAAGCCAAGTCGTTCACCGGCCTCAACCGCCGGCCGGGTCAGGATGATTGAACGAACCTGACCCGCCTTGAGGGCGCCCACTGCCATGGCTACGGCAAGATATGTTTTTCCGGTGCCGGCAGGGCCGATACCAAAGACGATATCCTGTCGACGAATAGCATCGATATAGGTCTTCTGGTTTTGAGTTTTGGGGGAGACCGTCTTATTTTGGGCGGTGATATAGATCTTGTCGAGAAAGATCTCTTCAAGGTTGGCCGAAGGAGTGGCGGACAAAACCTGCAGGCCGAAAGCAAAATCGGTGGAATAGACCTTGAACCCTTTACTGATAAGGGCATAGAACTGTTCGAGGAGGTTGACGGCAAGCTCGACCTCATGGTCCATGCCGGAGATTTTGAGCGTGTTACCCCGAACATTGATCTTCACATCACTGGTTTTCTCAACGATGTGAAGATGCTTGTTCAGGTCACCATAAAGCAGGGAGACAGTGTCATTGTCATCAAACTGAAGTTCCGCAGACACATCGTCACGTCTCACTGACTTATTTGGCCGCTTTGGAGAACTCTTCATCAATGATCTTCTGAAAAGCAGGTAGAGTGCGTTCCTTGAGTTGGCGGCCGTTGATGAACATGGTTGGGGTTCCGGTCACTCCAGCATCCCTGGCATCGGCAAGGTCGGAGGCAAGTTTCTGCTGGACCTTGGGTGAGGTCATATCCGCATTGAACTTGGCAATGTCAAGCTGCAGCTTGACAGCGATATCATTGATCGCTTTCATGCTCAGCTTGGGGGTTGCGAAAAGCTCGTCATGGAATTCCCAGAACTTTCCCTGTTCGCCGGCGGCAAGAGCTGCACTGGCGGCAGGTGCCGCAAATTTATGAAACTTGAGCGGCATATTTTTTAGAACAATTTTGACTTTGTCAGGGTTATTCTCGAGCACCTGCTCGAGTAACGGCACAGCACGGCCGCAATGGGGTCACTCGAAATCCGTGAAAACGACCACGGATATCGGGGCATCAGCCAGCCCAAGAAAGGGCGAACCCTCGGTATTGATGTCAACGACAAAACTGATATTGAGCTCTGAGAACTGCTTAAGATCTCCATTGGTCAGGTAAAGTTTTCCACCCCTGGGGGCGATATCAATGGCTGTAACCCCCTTGTCTACGGGGATGGAACCAAGAAGATTTCCCTGAGCAGTATAAACGAGGACATTGTGGTCTTTGCTGAGAATAAAAACACGCTTACCATCTAATGAATAGACAAGATCGATGGGCTGGGCCGGAAGTTTCCAGCTTCGCGCGAGCGTCCACTCAACCTTGGAAGGCGGCGGCTGAGTTACGGCCAGAGCCTGACCGCAAAACGAAAATGTAATTAGAGCGGCAGCTGCTGCTGCGGCCTGGGTCAATTTCATTGATGAACTTCTCCTTTTTCTGGAGTGAAAATTGCTGGGTCCATATTAAAAGTGCTGTAAGCACATGATATTATAGTGATCCAGCCTCTAGTTGTAAGACAATACGAGAGTTTATCCCCTGTACCCGGTTTTGGCAAGATGATTATATCTCTTGGCGCTCTGGTGCTTTTTAAGGCCTCTTACCTTGACGATGGGCCCAATGTGAATTAATTAGTGTCCTTTGAAATGCAATCTGGTATCGTGTAGGGTTGGCTTGCCCTGTGCAGCATAGCCATTATGATACCACGCATTGACATGCACTGGAAAACAGCGAGGGTGGCGGAACTGGTAGACGCACTGGTCTTAGGAACCAGCGCCCACGGCGTGGGGGTTCGACTCCCCCCTCTCGCACCAAACCTTTAGACGTAAATAATTCAACTGAATTTGATAAGCAAAGGAATAGGAACAATGGAAGTTACTGTTGAAAATCTAGCCGAACTGACCAGGAAGGTAACCATCACCCTACCTGAAGCCGATGTCCAGAAAAAACTGAAGAAGGCCTACGACAAGCTGCAGAGAGAGACCAAGATGAAGGGGTTCAGACGCGGTAAGGTACCTCGAACCATCATTGTCAAAAATTTTCAGCCCCAGGTGGAAGGTGAGGTCAGTGAAGAACTTGTCCAGAACTCCTATTTTGACGCCATCGAGAAGGAAAAGATCGAAGCGGTTGTCCACCCGGAGGTCAGTGAGCCCAAGTTCAACGACAACGGTACATTTTCTTACGTTGCCATGGTTGATGTTAAGCCGGAATTTGAGTTGAACGACTACAAGGGACTCGAAGTTGAAAAGCCCTCTGTTGAAGTCAGCGCTGAAGAGGTTGACACTGAAATCGAGGCTATCCGCCGGGAAATGGCTCCGCTCAAGGCTGTCAGTGACCGCGCAATTGTAGATGGCGATATCGTCATTGTCGATTTTCAGGGCTATCATAACGGCAAAGCCATGAAAGAGGTGACAAACGACAACTACTCCGTTGAAGTTGGCTCCGGTCGGATCGGTGTCGAGTTTGAGGAGAAGCTGGTCGGCATGAAAAAAGACGAAGAAGCTGATCATGAGGTCAGCTTCCCTGAGAAATATCCCAATCCCGTTCTTGCCGGTAAGACCGTTGAATTCAAGGTCAATATCAAGGATGTCAAGGAACGTGTTCTGGTTGATCTCGATGATGAGTTTGCCAAGGATGTGGATGGAGAGTATCAGAGTCTTGACGATTTGAAAAACGGCATCCGTGAGAATAAGCAGAAGGAGCTGGAAGCCAAGGCTGAAGGTGACCTTGGTGACCGGATCATGCATAAACTGCTTGAAACCAACGCCTTTGACGTTCCCATCAGGCTGGTACGTTTCGAAGTGGAGGAGATGATCAAACAGACCACCCAGATGCTTGAGCAGCAGGGAATGAATCTGGAATCTGCAGGCCTTAACCGTGAAGACCTCGCTGAGCAGAATCGTGAGACTGCTGAAAAGCGGGTGCGTGGCGACTTTATCCTCAAGAAGATTGCCGAGCTTGAAGAGATCAAGGTCAACGATGAGGATCTTGACCGTGGTTTCAAACGCATTGGCGATCAGTACAACATGCCGGTGGAGCAGGTTAAGCAATACTTCTCCAACCGTGACGACCTGCTCCCCTTTATGAACGAACTGCTCAATGAAAAGACACTGGCTTTTTTACGAGAAGAGGCCGTCATCGTTGAGGCAGCTGTCCAACCAGAGGAAACCCCTGCTGAAGCTGCTGCCGAACCCGCTGCTGAAAAGGAAGCTGAAGGCGACGAATAATCACTTTCTGCTTCATTTTTAATAACAATTTATTGTTTCTTTGCCGGTGCCAATCTATAATAGAGAGTAACCGGATGGATGCAGTCCAGCGACTGCAACAGGTCTTGGCCTGTTGCAGTCGTCTTGTTTGAAGGATTCTCCACGGATTACTGCCGAATCAGATGATATCCGGCTCAATGTAACAGGAGTTATACCAATGAATTTAGTACCCATGGTTGTGGAGCAGAGCCCCAGGGGCGAACGCGCCTTTGACATCTACTCAAGACTTCTCAGGGAACGCATCGTTTTCCTCGGCACTGCTGTCAGTGATGAGGTTGCAAGTTCCATTATTGCCCAGCTGCTATTTCTGGAGGCCGATGATCCCGATAAAGATATTACATTCTATATCAACTCGCCCGGCGGCTCGGTAACTGCCGGAATGGCCATTTATGACACCATGCAGTACGTGAAGAGTGATATTGCCACACTCTGCATGGGACAGGCAGCTTCCATGGGCGCGCTGCTTCTTGCTGCGGGAGCAAAGGGTAAACGCTATGCCCTGCCGCATTCGAGAATCATGATACATCAGCCCCTTGGCGGATACCAGGGACAGGCCAGTGAAATTGATATTCATGCCAAGGAAATTCTGCGTGTAAGAGATGACCTCAACAAGATCCTGGCTGTCCACACCAAACACACCGTGAAAAAGATCAAAACCGATACCGACCGGGATAACTTCATGAGTGCCAAAGAGGCTGTGAAATATGGTATAATTGATGAGGTTCTTGTGAAACGTGCCGAAAATGAAGAGGATGAATAACCATGAGTGATGTTGACGGGAGAGAGCCCAACTGCTTTTGCTCATTTTGCGGCAAGGCTCAGGATGAAGTTGCCAAGCTGATTGCCGGCCCTGAGGTCTATATCTGCGACGAGTGCATTGAGCTCTGTAATGAGATAGTCAGAGATGATGACGTCAGTGATGATTCAGTAGAGGAGTCTGTTAAAGCCTCGTCCATGAAGCCTATGGAAATCAATGATCACCTCAATCAGTATGTCATTGGTCAGCATTTTGCCAAGAAGGTCCTCTCCGTAGCAGTTCACAATCACTACAAGCGTATTGACGCCCCCAAAGATGATGATCTTGTCGAACTGCAGAAATCAAATATTATCCTGATCGGCCCCACCGGCAGCGGCAAGACCCTTGTCGCCCAGACCCTGGCCCGCGTTCTGAACGTGCCGTTCTGCATGGCAGATGCCACAACTTTGACAGAGGCAGGTTACGTGGGGGATGATGTCGAAAATATTCTGGTCAACCTGCTTCAGGCCGCTGACTATGATATTGGTCGGGCTGAAAGGGGTATCATCTACATCGATGAGATAGACAAGATTGCCCGTAAGGCAGACAGCCCTTCCCTGACTCGTGATGTGTCAGGCGAGGGGGTCCAGCAGGCACTGCTTAAGATTATTGAGGGAACTGTTGCTTCCATCCCCCCCAAGGGTGGCCGTAAACATCCTCAACAGGAACTGGTCAAGATTGACACCACCAATATCCTCTTTATCTGTGGAGGTGCCTTTGTTGGTCTCGATTCGGTGGTGAAGCGCCGCACCGGCAAAAAAACCATGGGCTTTGGCGGTAAAGTGGCCGGTGATTCCAAAGAAAAACTCAGCGAAATTCTGGCGAGAGTACAGTCTGAAGATCTGCTGAAGTTCGGACTGATTCCTGAGCTGGTCGGACGTTTACCGGTTATTGCCACCATGCGTGAGTTGATGGAAGATGATCTCGTGAAAATCCTCCTTGAGCCCAAAAATGCACTCACCAAGCAGTATCAGCGACTCTTCCAGCTTGAAACTATCAAATTACGCTTCACGGAAGGAGCACTGACTGCCATTGCCAAAAAGGCCATGAAGCGAAAATCAGGAGCCAGAGGGCTTCGCTCAGTGATGGAGGAGGCCATGCTTGATGTGATGTATGAGCTTCCGTCCAAAGAGAACGTCCAGGAGTGTGTGATCAGTGAGCAGGTGATCACCAACGGTGACTATCCTGTTATTTTATACGGCAGCAAGGACGATGACCTGAAAAGCGCCTGAACCTGACTCTTAACAGATCTGATGACTGGTTGTACAGATAACACTACATTTGGTGGATATATATGGCAGAACGAAAGACTCAACTGTTTCCCCTGATGCCCCTGAGGGACATCGTAATCTTCCCTCACATGGTCGCCCCCCTTGTGGTTGGGCGTTCCAAGTCTATCCAGGCTCTGGAAGACGCCATGGAAAAAAGGACGGAGATTTTTCTGGTGACCCAGAAGGAGTCCAAGATTGACGACCCTGGTGAAGATGAGATCCACATGGTCGGCACCCTTGCAGTGGTCATGCAGCTTCTGCGCTTGCCCGATGGCACGATCAAGGCCCTTGTTGAAGGCAAAAAGCGCGGCGAGATAGTCTCTCATGTCCCCAGTGAGAAATTCATGCAGGCCGAAATCAAAATCCTTGATGACCCTGAAGAGACCGAAGGCGTGCTGCTTGCCTATGAGCGTGAGGTCCGCAAGTTTTTCAGTGATTACACTACAGTTAACCGCAAGATCCCCAAAGAGGTCGTCAAATCAGTTAAAAATATCGAGGATGTAAGCAAACTTGCTGATGTGATTGCTGCTCATATGCCCCTTAAGGCCGATGAAAAACAACTCCTCCTTGAGGAGCATCTTGTTTCAAATCGGATTGAAAGGATTCTTGAGTATATCAACCGTGAAATTGAACTGGTTGAGCTGGAAAAAGATATCAATGCCAAGGTGAAAAAACGCATGGGCAAAACCCAGCGGAACTATTTTCTTGGTGAGAAGGCAAGGGTCATTCAGGATGAAATGGGGCAGGGCGATTCAGCCATGGAGGAGATCCAGGAGCTCGAAGAGGCCATCAAGAAAAAATCGATGCCCGCCGTTGCCCGTGAAAAGGCTGTCAAGGAGTTGAAAAAACTCAAAGCCATGCCGCCCATGTCTGCTGAAACAACGGTGGTGCGCAACTACATCGATTGTATTCTCAGCCTCCCCTGGAACAAGAAGAGCCGTGGCAAAATCGATATCAACCTGGCTGAATCCATCCTGGATGAGGACCATTACGGACTTGCCAAACCCAAGGAGCGCATCCTTGAGTATCTGGCAGTGCAGGCCCAGGTCAAAAAGATCAAAGGGCCGATCCTCTGTCTGGTAGGGCCTCCTGGTGTCGGTAAAACATCGATCTCTAAATCCATTGCCCGGGCAATGAGTCGTAAGTTCATCCGGCTGTCCCTTGGCGGAGTAAGAGACGAGGCCGAGATTCGTGGTCATCGCCGGACCTACATCGGCGCAATGCCCGGCAAGATTATCCAGTCCATGCAGAAGACCAACGTGGCCAACCCGGTATTCTGCCTCGACGAGGTAGACAAAATGTCTACCGATTTCAGGGGTGATCCGTCATCGGCCCTGCTGGAAGTTCTTGACCCGGAGCAGAACAATGCCTTCAACGATCATTATCTTGACCTTGATTATGATCTTTCAGAGGTCTTTTTTATCACCACTGCCAACAATCTTCACGGTATTCCGATTCCACTTCAGGACCGGATGGAAATCATTAAAATTTCCGGCTACACCGAAGATGACAAGTACAATATCGCCAAAGATTACCTGGTACCCAAGCAGCTTGAAGCCAATGGTTTCAAAGAAAACGATATCAGTTACACCAAGGGGGCCATCCTCGAGATCGTTCGGCGATATACAAAAGAGGCCGGGGTACGAAACCTGGAACGTTCAATTGCCGCAATCTGTCGAAAGATTGCCCGTGACCGGTTAAAAAAGAAAAAAAATAAAAACCATAAGTACCGTGTAACTTCTCAGTCGGTGGTCAAACATCTTGGCACTCCCAAGTATCGTTTTGGACTGGCTGAAGAACGTGATGAAATCGGGCTCACTACCGGGCTTGCCTGGACAGAGGTAGGCGGTGAGTTGCTTCAGATCGAGTCCACCGTGATGCCCGGCAAAGGTAAACTCACCATTACCGGTAAACTAGGCGATGTCATGCAGGAATCTGCTCAGGCAGCGCTCAGCTATGTTCGTTCAAGAGCGCTGCGTCTTGGCCTTGAGGCAGACTTTTACGAAAAAATAGATATCCACATCCATGTTCCGGAGGGCGCCATTCCCAAGGACGGACCGTCTGCAGGAATCACAATCGCAACAACGCTTGTTTCTGTGCTGTTGAAAAAACCTGTACGCCATCAGCTTGCCATGACCGGCGAAATTACCTTGCGTGGACGTGTCCTTCCCATTGGTGGACTCACCGAGAAACTGCTGGCAGCAAGAAGGGGAGGTATCTCCCATGTGCTGGTCCCCAGCGAGAACGAAAGAAATCTTAAAGATGTGCCGGCCAAGATCCTTAAAAGCCTCACCATTGAGTGTGTAGAGCATATGGATGAAGTTCTGGAAAAGGCCATTGTTCTTAAGGAGGGCGAGGTATTGTTCAAGGCTGTTCCAAACGATTCGGTCTACAATGATATCGCGACCTCCCCGCACAATGCTCCGCATTAATATTCATCAGCAAAAAAGACTCTTTTTGCTTGACTGTAAAGGGTTCAGTTGGTAAATAATCATCCACGTTTGATTGAGCGGGCGGTTAGCTCAGCTGGGAGAGCATCGGCCTTACAAGCCGAGGGTCACAGGTTCAAGCCCTGTACCGCCCACCACTCAATTTTCG
>JBDLID010000126.1:0-8145 GCA_039715055.1 Thermodesulfobacteriota bacterium
TGGGCATCGCGGGAAAAATAACCGATGAACCGGTTGATGGTGCCAAACAGGACGTCATGCTCTTCCTGTCTTTGAAGGGAGTGGAGGTATGGATCTGTCATAGCGCTGAACCAATAAAAAAAGCGGATGGGGATTTCTCCTCTATCCGCTTTTATATGATGGCGTCCCCAACCGGATTTGAACCGGTGTTGCCGGCGTGAAAGGCCGGTGTCCTGGACCTGACTAGACGATGGGGACCTGTGTTCTGGTGGGTCGTGCGCGGCTCGAACGCGCGACTCTCTGATTAAAAGTCAGATACTCTACCAGCTGAGTTAACGACCCGTGAAAGAAGGCTATATACAAATTAATACTATTTGTGTCAAGTTTATTCCTACCTTTTATTTATCATTGCATCGGTGGCCGGTCAAGGTGATTTTTGGACGGTGGTACCAGGTCATTTTTGATGTGACCGCAAAGGGGTGATACAGTATAGTGTCTCTGTCCGGCGGGGATCCGCCTGATCTTGTATCAGACTGAATGTCAAGTGCATCAGTCTTCTGTACATCCACCATATCGGTCTCTAAAGGGAGCATGTGAATTGCTATGGGTTTGTTGAAGGGTTCGGCAAGTTTCGTTCGTTTTTCTGTGGAAGGGGAGCTGCCTGAGAATTTATGGGATTTTGTTGCTCAGCGGATAGCTGCTTATTCTTTCCGTGATATTGATGATACCTATGATGAGTATTCAATCGGCTGGGTATCGGTGCTCAACATGTTCGATTCTCAGTTTGATTTTGCCTCCTATGCGGCGGGCGACTATGTGACGTTGTCTCTGCGGGTCGATGAGAGAAAGGTGTCAGCAGCCATCGTCAAAAAATTTGTCCAGAAGGAGGAGGAGCGGGTCAAGAAAGAGAAGGAAGTCCCCAAACTTTCCCGATCCCAGCGTCTGGCCATCAAGGAGCGGGTTTCCACAGAGCTGCTGCGCAAGTCTTTACCGGTTCCCGCGGTCTATGACCTGTGCTGGAATCTGGCCGACTCCACGCTCCTCTTTTTTTCAACCAACCAGAAGGCGCAGACCCTGCTGGAGGATCTCTTCAAGGAGACGTTTGGCCTCACCCTGATGCAGCAGATTCCCTACAATATCGCCGAACATCTCCTTGATGAGGAGGGCGTTGCCGCCCTTTCCTCAATGGGCCCGGAGATATTTATCTGATATTTTACCAACAGGCACGGCCCCAAAGGCCGGCAAAGAATAAGAGCAATGGACTTAGTAGATTTAATCGCGGAAAAAAGATTTGTCGGCCAGGAATTTCTCACCTGGCTGTGGTGGAAGAGCGAGGAGCGAGGCGGCAGTATTGAGTTGCCGGGCCTGGGCGATATCCTGGTTGTCTTTGAGAAGCATATGCTCCTGGAGTATGGTGAAGGAGAGGCCTCGGAAAAGCTGATCTGCAAGGGGCTGCAGGCTGAGCTGCAGGAGGCGAGGACCGGGCTCCAGGTCGGTAAAAAGCTTGAACAGGCCAGGCTCAAGATCGCACGGGGAGACTACGAGTGGTCCGTGACGCTCACCGGGGCACTGCTCGAGTTTCGCAGTGTCAAGCTGCCGAAAACAGCCGGAACCGAGCAGGGCGGTGACAACGGTCCCGAGGAAGTCGAGGGGATGATCCTGGAAAGGGTTTTTCTTTTCGAGGAGCTGGTCAAGCTGGTGGAGGAGCTCCTCCGTCTCTACATGGGAGTAAGGACCGGTGGAGACTGGCAGCAGGAGCTGGTTAAGGTACGCAGCTGGGTTGGTACCAATCACTGATAACTGATACGATTTCAGCGGCAGGAACACTCAATGGTTCCTGCCGATCAAACAGGAAAGATACAATGGAGTTTGAAACGGTAATCGGGCTTGAGATTCATGCCCAGCTGAAGACGGATTCAAAAATATTCTGCGGTTGCTCAACTACCTTTGGCGCTCCACCCAACAGCCAGACCTGCCAGGTTTGTCTCGGCATGCCCGGAGTGCTGCCGGTTCTCAACAGGAAGGTGGTTGAGTACTCAATCAAGATGGGGCTTTCCACCGGCTCAACCATCAACCGATTTAACCAGTTTGCCAGAAAGAACTACTTCTACCCGGATCTGCCGAAAGGCTACCAGACTTCACAGTTTGACCTGCCGATCGTTGAGCATGGCCATGTGGAGATAGACGTTGACGGCCAGAAAAAAGAGATCGGCATAACCCGTATGCACATGGAAGAAGATGCAGGCAAGCTGGTCCATGACGACCGCGAGCCGGTTTCCTATGTGGACCTTAACCGTACCGGCACCCCGCTTCTTGAGATCGTCTCGGAACCTGATTTAAGATCTCCATCAGAGGCCCATGCCTACCTGAAAAAGATCCACTCGATCCTCCGCTATCTCGATATCTGTGACGGCAATATGCAGGAGGGGAGTTTCCGTTGTGATGCCAATATCTCCCTGCGGCCGGTGGGCCAGGAGGAGCTTGGCACCCGTACCGAGCTCAAGAACATGAATTCGTTCAGAAACGTCCAGGCTGCCCTCGAATATGAGGTTCGCCGTCAGCGTGACCGTCTCCTTGACGGGGAGACGATCGTCCAGGAAACACTGCTCTGGGATGTGGACAAGGGGCGTACCGAATCCATGCGCGGCAAGGAAGAGGCCCATGACTACCGCTATTTCCCATGTCCGGACCTGATCCCCATTGAGATTTCCAATGAAATGATCGAGGAAATTCGCAAAACCCTTCCCGAACTGCCTGATGAGCGCAAGGCAAGGTTTATCGACCAGTACGGATTGCCCGACTATGATGCGGTTATCCTCACCGGTGAGCGTGAACTGGCTGATTATTTTGAAGAGGCGGCAGGCTGTGGTCCGCCACCCAAAAAAGTCTCCAACTGGATGATGACCGAGCTGCTCAGGGAGCTCAAGGGGGAAGAGGTTTCCGCCTGTAAAGTCAGGGGAAAACAGCTCGGCGCACTTCTCAACATGGTGGAAAAGGGCACCATCAGCGGCAAGATCGCCAAGACCGTCTTTCTCGACATGATGGAATCAGGCAATGACCCGGAGCAGGTGGTGAAGGATAAGAACCTCGTCCAGGTCTCAGACGAGGGAGAACTGCTCGCCATTGTCCAGGAGATCATCGCCGCCAACCCGGCCCAGGCCGATGATTTCAGAGGCGGTAAGACCAAGCTGATGGGCTACTTTGTCGGTCAGTTGATGCAGAAGACAAAGGGCAAGGCCAACCCGAAGATGGCCAATGAGCTCTTTTCCAGGGAGTTGAATAAATAGGTGGGCGGTCCACTGGAAGAGCAGAAGGGTTCCGGACACCGGGGGCGGCTCCGTGACCGTTTCATCGAGCGCGGCCTGGACGGTTTTACCGATGCTGAGGTCCTCGAGCTCCTGCTGACCCTGGGTACACCACGAACCGACTGCAAAAAGGCGGCAAGAGCTGCCCTTGCGAAGTTTGAAACACTTTCCGGAGTGCTCGAGGCCTCTGACGAATCGCTGCAGGCAATCCACGGTATCGGCCCGAAAAACGGTTTTGCCCTCCACTTTGTCCAGGCCGTTGCCGCCAGGTACCTTGCCGACCGGATCAAGGGCCGGCGCTACCTCCACTCCTCATCAGATGTACGTGATTTTCTCCTCCACACCATGCGCGGCCTGAAAAAAGAGGTCTTCACCGTCATCTTTCTCGACTCCTCGCACGGCATCATCGACTCCGAGATTCTCGCCGAAGGAACCATCAACGTCAACACCATTTACCCGCGGGAGCTGGTCAAAGCCGTTCTCGCCCACAATGCCGCAGCCCTGGTGATCGCCCACAACCACCCTTCCGGATCCCTTGAACCATCTGAGCAGGACATGGAGCTGACAAGGAGGCTCCACCTGGTCTGCAGCTTCATTCAGGTCAAGCTTCTTGACCATATCATCATCGGCAACGGTGCCTATTCTTTTGCCGATCACGGGGTGATGACTGCGGTCAACGACCAGTGCCGGGAGCTGGTGTCTAACTGCGATCCCCGCTGAACCCGCAATTTATGTAGACCCTGTGATGAGCAGCCTCTATATCCACATCCCCTTCTGCCGTTCCAAGTGTCACTACTGCACCTTTAACTCCTTTCCCGGGATGGACAGTTTTTTTCAGCGCTACCTGGATGCCCTTAAGGGCGAACTGGTCACTAAAAGCGATGGCAGCTCCCCCCTGTCGACACTTTTCATCGGCGGTGGAACACCCACTGTTGTCGGTGGATCTCGGCTGGCAGAGATCGTCTCCACTGCCCGGAGGTGTTATGGCTTTACCGAGAATGCGGAGATTTCTGTGGAGGCCAACCCGGAGTCTGTCAGTGTAGAAGAGGCAGAGCTTCTTCTTGGGGCCGGTGTGAACCGTGTCTCCCTTGGGGTTCAGTCCTTCAACGACAACGAACTTGGTGCTCTGGGGCGAATTCATTCGGCCGACAGGGCGGAAAAGGCGGTGGCCACACTCAGGGCGGCCGGTTTTGATAATATCAGCCTGGACCTGATGACAGCCATCCCTCTGCAGGGTGAAAAATCGTGGCGGCAGAGTCTTGAGCGGGCTCTGGAACTCCTGCCGTCCCATATCTCCATCTACCAGCTGATGATCGAGGATGGATCCGCTTTCGCGATAAATTTCGATGAACTTGAGACACAGCTTCCTTCCGAGGAGGAGGCCTGCCGCATTGATAAGATCACACTGGAGCTTTGCGCGGCTTCCGGGTTTGAGCGGTATGAAATCTCAAATTACGCCCGGCCCGGCCGCCGCTGTCAACATAACCTGGTCTACTGGCGAAATGAGGAATATTACGGTTGCGGTGCAGGCGCTGTCTCGTATGAGGACGGGGTCAGGAGAAAAAATGAGTCGGATCCGCTACAGTACAGCCTGAGGCAGGAGAAAGGGGAGAAATTATTCGTCGAGGAGGAGCGTCTCGACGATGAAGCCGCCTTCCGGGAAACGGTGATCATGGGCCTGCGCCTCATTGAGGGGCTGTCACGGCCCGTTCTGGTCAGCCGTTATGGCCTGGATCCGGTGGACTATTACAGCCTCACCCTGGTACGGCTGCGGGAGCAGGGGCTGGTTGACTGGAACAATGAACACCTTTTTTTAACTCAGCGGGGGCTGCAGCTGGCCAACGTGGTTATGGCTGAGCTGGTCTGAGAGGCGCTGTCTCTTCAGGGCCTGGCGGTGAAGGTGCACGACACTTTTCAATGGCTGCGAAGTTGAGGGTGGTGTGGATGGTCATCAGCGGAAAGAGCAGGGCCATGAAAAAGATGTTGAGCAGCGGGATCATGGAGGCAATGGCCGGCAGCAGGCCGATGCGAAATGAGATCCGGTGGTGGCCCTGCACCCATCTGATTTTCCTGGCGAGACTCCACCTTCGCCGTGAGGCCGGGTAATCGACAAAGAGCAGGGCCGAGTAGTAGGTGTAGAGAAGAAAGACCACGACCTGGCCCACCATGGGGATGAAGTTGGCAAAGAGCGCTATCGCGGTGACCACAATGCCGAAGAGGCCGATTTTGAGCCCCTCCCAGAGATCGATGATGATGCCGGACACATTCAGGGCGGCATCCGGCTCAAAATCGGCGCCCTCATGCTTTTTTTCCGCTGATGCGCTGAGAAAAATGTATCCCGGAGTGGTGCAGATGTAGGCCACCAGGAAAGCGAGATAAAAGGCGACCACCCGGCTGACGACTGCAAACATCCAGGTGGTAACCAGCCACCCTTTCACCTTGATCCACCCCCATATCCCGCCTCCCTGCGGTTCCTGACCGAGAAGTCCGCTGATCAATCCTTCGGTAAAGTCAACGGCAAGGCTGTAGCCGAGCCAGGTCAATACAACGGTGACCAGAAAGAGCAGGGATGACCAGCCAATGAGCCGCGGAGAACGGAGAAAAAAGCTGATGGAGGTGTTGAGTGAGACCCAGCAGGACGGTGGGCGGAGTAACGGTGTTTCCATGAATAATTAGGCTTATGAAGGTCAAATAGTTGTTGGTTCAGCTGATCCACCTGTCGGCAGATAATCGCTCAAGGAGTTTTATTGACAGCTTTTATGGAGCAAGAAGATAGTCAGTGATGGTCATTGAGGCAAGGGGAGGGTGCTTTTTTCATTGACAAAGATGTAGTATTTTTACAGCATGATCAGGTAACTATTATCTTGTTGGGTGTGCAAAAGAGCAGAACAGCGGATCACGGTGGTCATGATGGCGGACAAAGAGCAAAAATTGGAAGTACGTTCCATCCTGATGAGGATTGTGATTGTTATCCTCATTCTGGGGATGGCTGTTGCCGGGCTGGTGGCCCTCAAAAAGATGAAGAAGCCGCCTCCCCAGGTCAAGCGCGGTGAACGTCCGATCCGTGTAGAAACCATCACCGCAGCACCGACAACCGCACCGGTGACAATCAGGGCAAACGGTGAACTGCGATCCGTCCGTACCGTTGAGATTGCCGCCCAGGTTGCAGGCACCGTGCTGGAAGTACATCCCCGTCTTTTCAAGGGGGAGATCATCGAGGCCGGGGAGCTTCTCTTTCGCATTGATGAGCGTGAATACCAGACCGATTACAAGTCGAGCCGCAGCCGTCTGGCCCTTCTCCAAAGGGATCTTGCGCTGGCCGAAAAAGAGCTCGCCCGTGTTGAAAATCTTCTTCAAAAAAATAAGGTGGGTTCCATTGCCGGGGTGGAAAAGGCCCAGCGGTCGGTGAACTCCATTGGTGAACGGCTGGCCCAGGTTGAGCAGTCCATGGCCCGAGCCGAACTCAACCTGGAGAGGTGTCTTGTCCGTGCGCCGTTTAGGGCAAGAATCACCATGAAAAATATCGAGCAGGGCACCTATGTCTCCCCCGGCAAGATTACCCTCGGCCTTGCCGATGACTCGGTTCTTGAACTGGAAGTGGCCATGGACAGTCGTGATGTCCTCAACTGGCTGGAGTTTGAAGTCGATCCTGCATCAGGGAAACGGAACGGCTGGTTCGGTCGTCCCAAACCGGTCAGCTGCCGGGTCACCTGGACTGAAAACCCCACCAACGAAGGCGTCGGCACCCTGGACCGAATTGTTGATTTCGACCCAAGGGGCCGTACCGTACGGGCGGTTATTCTGGTTGATACCACCCGGGACAGCAAAAATGAAAGCCAGCTTCCACTGGTGGCGGGCATGTACTGCTCGGTGGCCATTCCCGGCAGGGATCTTCAGGACGTGGTCATCCTGCCGAGAAGTGCGGTCAGTTTCGACAACAACGTCTACCTGGTCCGGGAAAACCGGCTCATCACCACACCGGTGACCGTTGCCCGTCAGGAGGCCGACAGCGCCTATATCTCCCATGGCATTGCCGCCGGTGACGAGGTCATCGTCACCCGCCTGATCAGCCCTCTTGAACAGTCTCTTGTCCAGGTCGCGGACAGGCCGGAAGAAGGCAGCCAATGAAGCGTGTCCTTGAGGCCTTTGCCGCCAACTCCGTCTTTGCAAATATCTGCCTGTTGCTCATTTTTTTCGCAGGCGGGCTGGCAACACTCTCCATGATAAGGGAGTCCTTCCCGGAATTTTCCGTCGACAAAATTTCCATCACAGTGGCCTACCCGGGGGCCGACCCGGAGGAGGTTGAAGAGGGTATCAGCCGTAAGATTGAGGAGACCCTGGAGTCGGTGGAGGGCATCAAGCAGGTGGTGACCACATCAGCGGAGAACCGGGCCTCGGTGATTGTCGAGGTCAAGGATGGCCATGGTGTGGATGAGGTTCTTGACCAGCTGAAATCCAGGATCAACGCCATTTCCACCTTTCCGCTGGATGCGGAAAAGCCGGTGATCCGGGAGATCATCCACAAGGAGGTGGTGGTGTTGCTGGCGCTCTCCGGCAACCTTTCTGAAAAGCAGCTCAAGGAGTGGGGCGAGCGGGTCAAGGACGAGGTCAAACTGATCCCCGCGGTCTCCCAGGTGGAGACCTACGGCACCAGGGATTATGAAATTTCCATTGAGCTCTCCGAACAGAGATTAAAGGAGTACGGCCTGACCCTGGGCGAGGTGGCCGAAGCCGTGCGCCGCTCCTCAGTCAATCTCGCCGGCGGAACACTTCGCACCAGCGGCGAGGAGATCCGTATCCGTACAGTGGGCCGTAAATACACGGGTGAGGAGCTGGCCGGCGTGGTTATTCTGGCAAGACC
>JBDLID010000127.1:0-8128 GCA_039715055.1 Thermodesulfobacteriota bacterium
TTGACTCTGTTATTTCAGATCGGCTCAAGCTTACTCAGTACTGCAGGGCCCAATTCAGCCAGATTTTTTCACTCTATTCTGACCCTGACAATACAGTGATGAACAGTCTTGAGACAAACCAGGGCGAGGTCATCGCCTCTGTGACCGATGCTGACGGTTGTCGCCACACCCTGCGGCCTGTCCATGATACAGGTGTCATCGGGGAGGTCCAGCAGTTTTTCAAGGACCGTTCACTCTATATTGCCGACGGCCATCATCGCTACACTACAGCTCTTGCCTACCGTGAATCCATACGGGCGGAGAAGGGGAAGCTGGCCAAAGATGATCCGGCAAATCATATCATGATGTATATCTGTCCCATGGAGGATCCGGGGCTCTCGGTATTGTCCACTCATCGTCTGGTTGATTACCCCGGCAGGCTGCTGGTCGCAGATCTCCTGTCACGAATCGAACCGTTTGTCGATGTCGAGGAAGTCAAAGGCGGCACCCGTGAGGTTATTGTCGCTGAAGTGCTCTCACGCATGGATGAGCTTGAACAGAGCAACAGTCCAGGAGCCTCCACCTTCGGAGTTTACCATGCCGGAGAAGACCGCTGCTTTCTCGTGACCCTGAAAAATAACGCTGCCGAACAGCTCGGCAGTAAACCAGGGGAGCTGAAAGAGCTGGATGTGGTTATTCTCTCCGAGCTGCTCATTGAAAAGGCTTTGGAACTCGACCACGATCGAATTGAGCAGGAGAACCTGGTCCGCTACTACCCCGATCCTGACGAGGCCATGGATGTTGCGGTCAAAGAGGAGGCGCTGGACGAGAAGATGACCCCCATTCTTTTTCTCATGAATCCCACTCGGGTGAAACAGGTTCAGGCCGTGGCCGACCAAAACCTGATCATGCCCCACAAGTCGACCTATTTTTATCCAAAAATCATGACCGGCCTGCTCTTCAACCAGTTGGTGGAAGGGGAGAAGATCGCCCGACTGGATTGAATTGACAAGAGATCCGAAAAATGAACGGGTGGAGATCACCACACTTTACGATGGCCGCCTGCAGTGTTCTCAGCATAAGGAAGGATATCGTTTTTCCGTTGATGCGCTGTTGCTCGGACACTTTTTTCATGGTGGTAAAGAGGAAAAAGTTCTCGATCTCTGCTGCGGCAGTGGAATTGTTGGACTGATCCTCTGCTATCGGAGTACTGGTGAAATTCATTCCATTACCGGACTGGAAGTGCAGGAGAGTCTTGCGATCCTTGCAAAGAAAAACTGCAGCCTCAATTCATTTGCCTCAAAGATGAATGTTGTCCAGGGGGACTTTCGCTCCGTTCTTGACTATTTCCCCGCAGAATCATTTTCAGCGGTGGTCTGTAATCCGCCTTTTTACAGCCCGGAAACAGGTCGACCCTCAAAAAACAAAGAAGCCCATATTGCCAGACATCAGGTCAACGGAACCCTGGCTGAGTTGTGTCGTGCTGCTGCCGTCGCTGTGAAAAACCGGGGCAGAGTCTGTATGATTTATCCGGCAGACAGACTGGTTGAGCTGTTTTCCTGTCTTGCGGCAAGTCGCCTTGTGCCCAAACGAATTCAGGCTGTTTACAGCTACCCTGATCAAGAGGCGGAGGCACGGCTGATGCTGGTTGAGGCCGTTAAAAATGGTGGGGCGTCATGCCGGGTTCTTGCGCCCTTTTATATCTATACTGAGAAAAACGGCCCTTATTCCGAACCCATGGCCGAACTCTATAAAAACTGACAACTGAAATGCTCGCAAAAATCTATTCAGGTAGTGTGCTCGGTGTGGACGGCATGATGGTTGAGGTTGAGGTCGACCTGGCTCGTGGACTGCCGATTTTTTCCATTGTCGGCCTGCCCGAAGGCAGCGTCCGTGAGAGCAAGGATCGGGTCAAGGCAGCGATCAATAACTGCGGCTATGATTTTCCCAATAAACGGATCACTGTCAACCTTGCTCCGGCAGATGTCAAAAAGTCCGGCTCAGGTTTCGACCTGCCGCTGGCCATTGGTCTGCTGGCTGCCTCCGAGACGCTCGAAAGCGATATTCTGGACGACTACCTTTTCATCGGTGAACTTTCTTTAGACGGCACTCTCCGATCTGTGCCCGGCATCCTGCCTGTTACTCTGGCAGCCAGAAAAAAAGGCCTCAAAGGAGTTATTGTTCCAAGAGCCAACCAGCTGGAGGCGGCGGTCGTTTCTGAAATGGAGGTGTATGGTTTTGATGACCTGCCGCAGATCGTTGAATTTTTAAGGGGTGCTGCCTCACCTGATCCGGTCAAAGCAGAATTAGCCACCGATTCAGGGACTCAGTTGATTGGAGAACCGGATTTTTCGGAAGTAAAGGGCCATGAGGATATTAAACGCGCCCTGGAGATTGCTGCCAGCGGCGGCCACAACGTCCTGATGAAGGGCCCACCCGGATCCGGCAAGACAATGCTTGCGCGCCGGCTGCCTTCGATTCTGCCCGAGCTCAGTTTTGAGGAGGCACTGGAAACAACAAAGATATACTCCATTGTCGGCGAACTCGATCCGGAAGTTGCGCTGGTCACCAGGAGACCTTTCCGCGCTCCGCACCATACCATTTCCGATGCAGGTCTTGTCGGAGGTGGGCGTAATCCAAGACCCGGTGAGATATCGCTTGCCCACAACGGTGTTCTTTTTCTCGATGAACTTCCCGAGTTTAAAAAACATGTCCTTGAGGTGATGCGTCAACCCCTTGAAGACGGCAGTGTGACCATTGCACGGGCAAGCCAGTCACTGAAGTTTCCCGCCAGGGTGATGCTGGCGGCGGCACTTAATCCTTGCCCCTGCGGCTACTTGGGAGATTCCAGAAATGAGTGCAACTGTAGCCCGACCCAGATTCAACGTTATCAGGGCACCATTTCCGGGCCGCTGCTGGATCGTATTGACATCCACCTTGAAGTTGCCGCCCTGCCATTCAATGAGATGAATGATAACCGCCAGGGGGAGTCATCGACAGCCATCCGTGAAAGGGTCAACCGAACACGAAAAATACAGGAACAACGTTATCAAAGTTACCCTGCGATCCACTCCAATTCGCAGATGGGTCCAAAGCAAATCGAGCGCCACTGTCAACTGGACGACTCATCGACAAGGCTTTTGGAAAAGTCGGTCGAAAAGCTTGGCCTCTCCGCCAGAGGCTATCACCGTATTTTAAAAATTGCCCGGACCATTGCCGACATGGAAGATTCCAGGAAATTGCAGATGAGCCACCTTGCCGAGGCGATTCAGTATCGAAGGGTATGACCAGGGGAAAAAAGGAGAGACACCAAGGCGATAGCCTGCAGGTCAAAACCTGATCTGTTTTTTTAGTGATTGAGGTCAGTCCTGATGAATATCAATATGTCAAGCCTGACTCCATAACATTATAGTAGCCGCGTGCGGCGAGGCGTCAGTGAAAGAGTCGGGAAACCCCGCTGAATCAGTGCTCTACTCCACACTGAACACACCCGATTTGGAAATTTGTTACGAAAACCGTTTTTCAAGTTTGTATATCAGCGACCATTCGTGTCTCATAGACTATGACTCTACCGCAGTAAACAGTAATAATCCATTTCTTCCTGGAGTCTTCAAGCCCAACACAAATTTCTTGACTTTTTACTATATAATCGTGAAGTTGTTTAATGAGAATATCTTCGTTCTATTTTTGTTTAGAAAACAAATCCACTGCTACTGAATAGAAGGTAACCTCACTCTTATGGGTACCTTGAAAAATTAGAATCTTTGCCCGGAATCGAGGCATGAGAAAAATTTACCACTGACATACAATTGATATTTAGAGGAAAAAATACTCGACTTGCCTTTATTGTTCCGGGTATAGAATTTTTCTCATAACGAAGAAACTTGGCGAGGTAAGCGTAGACTCCGAAAGGCATTTTTCAAGATGGCCTTAAATAGGGGTCAATTATGGTAGCTCACGCTTACTTGGTAACCCTGAGTTCCCTGAGTTCCAACGTTCGGCAAAAACATAGAGTTTATGAAAGGAGAAAAGATGGCACACGCGGGTCTGCAGGAATGGGTAAATGAAATCAAGAACATTTGTAAGCCAGACGCAGTTCACTGGTGTAACGGCAGCAGAGAAGAGTACAACGACATGATGAAGCTGTTGGTCGATGCAGGGAGCGCCACGCCCCTGAAGAAACGCCCCAATAGCTACCTCTTTCGTTCAGATCCCTCAGATGTTGCCCGGGTCGAGGACCGCACATACATCAGCTATCCCAATAAAGAAGACGCTGGTATTACTAATCATTGGGCAGATCCTGATGAGTTGAAAGCGACCATGAAGGAATTATACAAGGGCTGCATGAAGGGCCGGACCATGTTCGTGATCCCCTTTTCCATGGGTCCGATAGGTTCGCCGATTTCCAAGATCGGAATCGAGATCACCGACAGTCCCTACGTTGTTGCTAACATGCATATAATGACCCGAGTGGGAACCCGTGTTATTGAGGCGTTGGGCGAAGACGGCGAATTCATCCCCTGCGTTCATTCTATCGGCGCACCGTTGGAGGAAGGACAGAGTGACGTGCCATGGCCGTGTGCTCCCATGGAGAAAAAATATATCAGCCATTTCCCGAACGAGAACCTGATCTGGTCGTTTGGTTCGGGATACGGCGGCAACGCGCTCCTCGGCAAGAAGTGCCTTGCCCTGAGAATCGCGTCGGCAATTGCGCGCCGTGAGGGATGGATGGCCGAGCACATGCTCATTCTCCGGTTGATCAGCCCTGAGGGCAAACGGTATCACATCGCTGCCGCGTTCCCGTCGGCTTGCGGTAAAACGAACCTTGCCATGCTTCAGCCGACTATTCCGGGATGGAAATGCGAATGCATCGGTGATGATATTGCCTGGATGAAGATCGGCCCCACCGGCAAGCTCCATGCGATCAATCCCGAAGCGGGATTCTTCGGCGTCGCGCCGGGCACTTCATACGACTCCAACCCCATGGCCATGGAATCCCTTAAAGAGAACTGCATTTACACCAACTGCCTGCTCACGGACGAAGGCGACATCTGGTGGGAGGGCTTCGACGGGGAGCCCCCGGCACACGGAATCGATTGGAAAGGCAACGATTGGACACCGGCCAGCGAGACTCCCGGCGCTCATCCTAATGCCCGATTCACTGCACCTGCCGGTCAGTGCCCTGTCATCTGCCCGGATTGGGAAGATCCGGAGGGAGTGCCCATCGACATCCTCGTATTTGGCGGGCGCCGTGCAAGCGTTGTACCTCTCGTGACTGAGTCGTTCAACTGGAGACACGGTGTCTTCATGGGCGCCACTGCAGCTTCGGAAACCACCGCTGCAAATATCGGGTCGGTGGGCAACTTGCGGCGCGACCCTATGGCCATGAAGCCTTTTTGCGGCTACAACGTTGGAGACTACTTTCAGCACTGGCTTGATATGGGACAGAAGCTCGGCAACGATGCGCCTAAGTGTTTCTATGTGAACTGGTTTCGCAAGAGCGATGACGGCACATGGCTGTGGCCAGGGTTCGGCGAGAACAGCCGTGTGCTCAAGTGGATGTGTGAGCGTGTTGACGGGACTGCCGATGCACAGGAGACACCCATCGGCATGCTGCCAGTAGCCGATGGTCTTGACGCCACCGGTCTGGACCTTTCGGCCGAGGACATTACCGCGTTACTCAAAGTTGACGTGCACCAGTGGCGCAAGGAAACAGACAGCATTGAGGAATTCTTCAACTCCATTGGTTCCCGCATGCCCAAACCATTGATGGACGAACTTTCCGAAATGCGCACACGCCTGGCCTGACGGCCTGAATTAGAAAGTCAGAGTCAACGGCACAGACGATTATCCCGCAGTTGTCTCGCAAGACAGGAGGCCGAACCCTTGAACATATTCCGCTATCTCAGGGAAGCAAGGGTATCGCGCTAACCTGTATGTAAAAACTGTAACAATACAGCTGGTCATACAGTTGGGTACCTTGAAAAATGGCCTGATAAGGTGACGTGATAACTGCTACCTAATAATGATATTAAATTCAATTTTCTTAAGACTCTGATATGGCTAAAGGTTTAGAGGGATTAAAGGTTGTAGAGGTTGGCGGCGCATTCGCGATGCCGCTTGCCGGTATGTTGATGGGCAGTTGGGGAGCAGAAGTGATTCATATTGAGCCCCCAAAACGTGGCGATCTGCAGCGACACCTGCTTGCAGCCGGAATGGCGGGATGGGCCAAGCCCCACGACGTCAATTACATATGGGAGCATGTAGACCGTAACAAGAAAAGCCTGACGGTAAACCTCGGCTCTGAGGAAGGGCAGAAGATCATATATGAACTGATCAAAGATGCGGATGTATTCCTCAACAATCTTCGTCCCTACGAGATGGATAAGTTCAACCTTGGGTATTCGACTCTTCAGGAAATAAACCCAAAAATTGTTTATGCAAACCTGACTGGTTATGGACAAAAAGGAGACCAGCGGAATCTCGGAGGGTTCGATACTGTTGCTTTCTGGGCGAGGAGCGGAGTGATGGATCTTATGCGGGAAGAGAATGGTGCGCCAAATATCTCCCGTCCCGCTTATGGGGACAGCCTGACCTCTCAGAGTCTTTTGGCTGGTGTCATGGCAGCACTTTTCATTCGTGAAAGGAGTGGTAAGGGGCAGGAGGTTGAGGTCTCACTGTTCAACTCGGCGATTTTTGCCCTGGGAACGGATATTACAGGCTGCTTGATAACAGGGGACGATTCCGTGCGACCGTCCCGCAAAACCATGGGTAACCCGATTCGCAACATCTATCCAACCAGTGACAACCGTTGGATAATGCTGGGAATGACCAGCTCTCAACCCTACTGGCCAACGTTTTGTGAGGTGGTCGGTCATGAAGAATTGATTGATGATGAGCGGTTTGCCTCCCATGAGGTCAGAGCTGAAAATAGTGCTGAACTGGTGACTCTGATAGAGCAGATATTTCGTGGCAAGTCTTATGAACAGTGGGTCGAACTGCTCAGTGAGACAAAACTGATCTGGTCTCCGGTAAAAACGCCTCTTGAAGTCTCTGAGGACGAACAGGCGATAGCCAATGATTATTTCGTTGATTGGGACCACCCGACATATGGAAAAATCAGTGTGCTGAACAATCCTGTCAAACTCTCAGATGTGCCGGCTGAAAACAGGTGCAAAGCCCCCGATCTCGGAGAGCACACAGACCAGATTCTAGAGGAACTCGGGTATAGCCGGGAAGATATTGAAAGGCTTCGGGAGGAAGGGATCATATAATACCTTTGCCGGAGTCAAACCGATCATCATCGCAGAGCGACTCCGATGAGCAGTCCCGGATCAAATGTGATAAACGAGCCAGGAAAGAGGGCCAGCAGGGATAATAAATACGTTTTCATTTTTTTAATATTAAAGAGTACCTTGAAATACGAATTTTTCAAAGTAGCCTAAAGAGGTGATTTTATGAAAGAGTATAATGTCGTCATCATATCGGGGTCAGATAGTGATCTGCCGCATATTAAGAATATTCAGGATGAATTGGGAAAATTTGAGATTGAGTCAAACATCAGAATCTGTTCCGCCCACAAACAGCCTGCTGCCTGTGAAAATATAGTCAGGGAACTCAATGAATCCTCCGTCCCCACCGTGATTGTTTCCATAGCCGGTGCCACCGATGCACTATCCGGTGTTTTATCATTCCATAGTGTCCATCCGGTCATCAGTTGCCCCCCTGATAAAACCAATCATTTTTCATGCGTGGACAATCCTCCGGGCAGTTCAAACTCATTGATTCTAAGACCAGCAAATATTGCTAAACATATCGCTCAGATTTTATGTCTGATCAATGCGGACTTCAAAAAAATAATCATTGAAAAAAATAACGAAAAAATTTCAAAATTAATGGAAGCGGATAAAACCAACAAAGCATGATTGATCCCGCTTCGGGTCTAATTTCCCGCAGCATGCTGCGCTCATAGTCCCAAAAGCAGACAGAATACCCCGCTTTCGAGTTTACGAGAAAGTATCCGCGAATTCCCACGAATTCCCGCGCGAATTCCGGTGACACAATACTGTTTTATATTGTAAGTGAGTATCCGGATCACGCTTGAGATTTTAGCATTTGTAACTTGACTTTATAGAAATAGTGTGCACTA
>JBDLID010000128.1:0-8054 GCA_039715055.1 Thermodesulfobacteriota bacterium
GATATTGAGATCAAGATACGATGCACCGGCCTCGGCCTCTTCCTTGGCCATCTCCTGAACCGGGCCCTGCACTCGTTCTTTCATGGCCCCGCCGGAACGGGTTCCCATGATGTTGATACTCTCGGCAATTGCCATAACCTTTTGCGACATAATAGTGTTCTCCTTAATTATTGAAAGTGACTATCGGTCGGGAATTAAAGACCGATAATTTACTCGTTTTTTGTCTGCCTGTCAATTCTGGCAGCCAGTCTCTCACCCTCCGCCGATTTTCACCGTGGGAAAGAGGCTCATATCAGTGTGGGGTAAAAACAGGGCCGCCATGTAGTGGGTCATAAATTCCGGGTTCTCAGAGAGCTCCATGTTGGTCATCAGCGTTCGTACCGCCACCCGGTCACGGAACCGTTTATGGTCGGTGAGGCTGATCTGGCAGCCCAGCATGGAGGCGTTGCCCAGGTAGTAGAAACGGTCCCGGTCGATATCGGGCAGCAGGCCGATGGAAATGGCCCTCTCAAGGTCGATATAGGCCCCGAAATTTCCGGCAAGAATGACCCTGTCGAGATCACCAAAACTCATACCGACAGATTCAAGCAGCGTCTGGTAGCCGGCGTACATGGCTCCCTTGGCACGGATCAGGTTGTCCAGGTCCACCTCGGTAATGACAATATCCTCACCGATCATCGAATCCCGGTCCCAGGCCAGGACATATTCCCAGCGATCTTCACCCTCACGGATTCTCGGGTGATCAAGATTACGGTTGAATTTTCCCTGGGGGTCAACAACACCGGCTTCCAGAAGTTCGGATACAATGGAGATTAGGCCGGACCCACAGATTCCACGCGGTTTTGTGTGGCCGATGGTGACGATCATCGGCTCGAATGTTTCGGGGTGGATATGGAAATTTTCAATGGCTCCACGGCTGGCCCGCATACCGAATTTGATGCCGCCGCCTTCAAAGGCAGGGCCGGCGGAACATGCCGCACAAACCATCCAGTCCTGATTACCGATGACGATCTCACCATTGGTGCCGATATCGATGAACAGCGCCACCTCTTCGCTCTTCTGCATTCGGCAGGCATGGACTCCGGCGACAATATCACCGCCCACGTATGAGGAGACACAGGGGTAGAGAAAAATACGCACAGAAGGGTGGGCCATGATGCCCAGCTCTGCGGCCTTGGTCAGCGGGAACTGACTGACGCTGGGGACATATGGCGCTTCGCGGATGAACTTTGGATTGATGCCAAGCAGAAGATGGGCCATGACCGTGTTGCCGGCCGTCATGATATAGCTGATGTCGCTGGGGCTGATGATGACCTTTTTGCACACCTCTTCAATAATATTGTTGATGGTGTAGACCACCTTTTCCTGGAGGCCCTTGAGGCCACCGGGGCGCTGGGAGTAGATCATCCGTGAGATGACGTCTTCGCCGTAACCGATCTGGGAGTTGTAGCCTGAGCCTTCAGCGATGATTTCACCGGAGTTGAGATCGATGAGCACCCCGCTGCAGGTGGTGGTGCCGATATCAACAGCCAGTCCGTAAAGCTTGTCAGTGGTGTTGCCGGGTTCCACGGCAATGATCCGGTCCGGTTCACTGGCACGTTTGCCGTGGAGAAGGATTACAGTCACCTCCCAGTTGGCCTCACGCAGGTCAAGGGCCAGCTCCCGGATAAGCTGGGGGTGATCGTAGCTCGGTTCCGGTGAGTCGGGCATGGTGTTCTTGATCGCCCGCATCAATCGCTGCATGTCGGAGATATTATCTTCCAGGGTAGGCGGATCCAGTTTGAGAAAGAGCTTGCCCACCGGCGGGTCAGTATCCCAGGTACCGATCAACCCCTCAAGGGACTTGGCGGAGATGGAGCGGGTAGTTTTGGGCTGGCGCTTGAGGGCCTTGCCGTCTGACTTGACCATATCCGGGATGCGGACGGTTATATCCTCGACCACATCAGCCCTGCAGGATAATCGGATGCCTTTGTTATACTCGTCCTGTTTGAGGGTGGCGGCGCTGTCGGACTCCACATCGCCCTGTTCGAGCTGAACCTTGCATTTACCGCAAACTCCGTCACCACCACAGTAGGCATGGATATAAACACCGGCATTGGCAGCGGCAGTGAGCAGGTTTTCACCATGTTCTACGGTGATCCGGACATCATCTGGAAGAAAATGGATTTCATGTTCCATGAAAAGACCTCGTTTTTGGTCGTAAAAGTTCAGTCAGGCTCCAGGCCACTTTGAAAAATTGCTCTTTCATTTGATTTCTTCGTCATGGCGAAAAGAAAAATACTCACATATAACTAATATGCTGCGCTTTTTGTTTTCATCAATCCTTGAACTCGAACGAAATCGCTAATTTTTCAAGGTACCCTTTCATCAGGATACAATCAGCCCGTATTGTTTAAGGCACCCCTTTTGAGTACTGTATGTCCAGCAAGCTTGAGAAACAGGCTTGGAAGAACTGGGAGAACTGATGGTAAACATCAAAAAATACCAGCTGGTCAACCCTTGTCAAGAAATTTAACTTATATATAGTATAAAAATAATTGATTTTGAACCTGGCTCAACTTAGGGTGTAATGAATTTTCCAAACTAAGCCGAATATTTCATGAATATTTTTTGTCCTCAGCAGACCATTTTGGAACAGCTTAATTTTCACCTGCTGTCAAAGACGATTTTCCAATCTCACTATTACAGGCCACCTTGAAAAATTGCCTTTCGGAGTCTACGCTTACCTCGCCCAAACTCTTCGTTATGAGAAAAATTTTATCCTCGGAATATCAGATATATGCCTGTGGTAAAATTTTTCTCATGCCTCGATTTTGAACGAAAATTCGAATTTTTCAAGGTACCCTACAGGCGGACAAAATGCGTGACATACTCGGGCTAACCCTGGAGGGAAACCATGGATGAGCAGCCGGTCTGTCTGAAAATGACGATCTCCTGCGATTCAGCACTCATTGAGTTGGTGACTGATTATCTGGTGGGGATCATTGGTGCTGTTGTTGAACAAAGTGCAGATTCAGCAGAAAAGCCGGCTCCCATTACTGCCTACCTGGAAGGGGTTGATGATCAGTCGGCGAGAGAGGCCCTCAGGTCCCAGCTGGAAAACTATTTTCATGAGATGGCGCAGCTTTTTTCGGTGCAGCCTCCCGCTCTGCTCATTGAAGAGGTTGAAGGACGGGACTGGGCAACGGCCTGGCAGGAGTTTTTTGAGCCTTTTGAAATCGCCGAAGGGCTGGTTATTGTTCCTTCCTGGGAAGATTACAGGAAAAAACCGGGTGAAGAGATCATCGTTATGGATCCGGGCATGGCCTTTGGAACGGGGCAGCATGCCACCACCGCACTCTGTCTGGATCTGATCAGGGAATCGCTGGTAACGGTCCCCGGAGGAACACTGCTTGACGTGGGGACGGGCACCGGAATTCTTGCCATGGCCGGTGCGCTGTTCGGAGCGGACAGGGTGATCGGCATCGACAATGATCCCGAGGCGGTGGCTGCGGCAAAGCAAAATGTGGCAATGAACAATCTGGCAGAACAGGTTGAAATCCGGGGTGATGATCTTCTGAGCTTTTCAGGCCCTTATGAACTGATCGCAGCCAATATCGTCCACGATGTACTGGTCGCGATGGCAGACGCCTTCTACCGTCTTACCCGGCCCGGCAGCAGGGTTATTCTCTCCGGAATCCTCAAAGGTGACCAGGCCCATAATATCATCAGGGTCTTTGCGGACCTGGGTTTTGAAGTGGTCAAGACCAGGGAGAAGGAGGAGTGGGCGGCGTTGCTCTTTAGCCGGCACTAGGAGCCTGTCGGAGAAGGCCCTTTTTCCCAATCTCTTCGTCACAGACCAAATGAAAAATGCTCACATATCAAATATATGCTGTGCGTTTTCATTTAGCCTGTTCCTTGATTTTGGTAAAAATTGCAATTCTCCGACAGACTCCTAGCCCTTGACTTTTAAACTAAAATTCACTTTTTTCAAGGTAGTCTTCAATAAAATCTTATGCGTCGATTTTTTTTTAACCCAGATCTTCGGGAGGAAGATACAGTTCTTCTCTCCGAGCAGGAATCCCGTCATATTACCAGGGTGCTGCGGTTGGATATCGGTACTGAGCTGTTGCTTCTCGACGGGCAGGGCGGCTTATACCGAGGCAGGATTTCCGCGCTGGGCAGACAGGTCCTGGTCAGCGGCCTCAGGCAGGAGCCTGTTGTCGAAGAGCAGGGTCCGCGTGTCCACGTCTACCAGGGACTCCTGAAGGGCCAGAAGATGGAGCTTCTTGTGCAGAAATGCTCAGAGCTGGGGGCTGCAAGCTTTACACCGTTTTTTGCTGAACGATGCCAGGGGAGTCTGGCCAGGAAGTCTGTTGCCGAAAAAAAGATGGACCGTTATCGTAAGATCAGTGATGAGGCCTGCAAGCAGTGTGGGCGCGTTAAGCCAATGGCTCTGGAACGCGTCGATTCTATTGAAGATGCGCTGGGCTCGCTTTTGCCGCAGACACTGGGCCTTTTTTTCTGGGAGGAGGAAAAAGGTAGTGACCTGCATGGCGTTCCTGATCTTCGCAACATCGATGATGTTGCGCTTTTCCTGGGTCCGGAGGGAGGATTTACTGGTGACGAGGCTGAGCTGGCACGGAGTTCAGGATGCCGCATTCTCAGTCTTGGGCCGAGGATTCTACGGGCGGAAACGGCCTGTATCTCAGCGCTTGCTGTTGTTCAGTTTCTCGCAGACCACCTGTCAGGGGCGGAGGAATCGTGAAACGTAAGAGTTACACACATGGTTTTTTCAAGGGACTTGCGGCCTTTTTTGTTATTTTTTCATGCAGTCATGGCAAGGTAGAGGGGGCGGAAGATCAGCGAGATGGCGGTTTTCAGGAGTGTGTCGTCCTGCTCCACGGCATGGCCCGAACATCGCATTCAATGGATGATATGGAGGAAGCGCTGAACAGCGCCGGCTATCAAACCGTCAACCTGGATTACCCTTCCACGGCCAAGGAGATTGCAGAACTGGTCGAGGTTGATCTCCAGAAGGCAATTGCGGCCTGTCAGGCAAAGAAGGCGTCACGGATTCATTTTGTCACCCACTCCCTGGGTGGTATCATTGTCCGTAAAGGGCTGAAGGATAAGAGACCTGAAAGGCTGGGCCGGGTGGTTATGCTGAGCCCCCCAAACCAGGGCAGTGATGTTGCCGAGAAGCTCAAGGGTGTGTGGTTCTATGAGTGGCTCAACGGTCCGGCCGGGCAAAGCCTTGGAACCGGCAGCGATTCCCTGCCGAACAGGCTCGGTCCGGTGGACTACCCGGTGGGCATCATCACCGGAAATCAGCACGCCTTTTTTGATAGCTGGTTTGCCTCATTCATTCCCGGTGAAAACGACGGCAAGGTGTCTGTTGAACAGGCAAAGGTTTCAGGCATGACCGATTTCCTGGTGGTGCCGGAAGCACACCCCTTTATCATGGGCTCCGAGCAGGTTATTGAAGAGACAATCCACTTTCTGGTGCATGGCCGGTTCAGTCACCGATCTGCCCCCTGACGTGACAAGCGAAGTATTTTATCTGCAATGACGACAGAACTGAAATACCTCACCGATCTTGGTGATTGTCTGAGGAGCGGTAAATGGCAGGAACTGTCAGCACTCCTGATCTCTCCGGATCCGGTTCTGGAGGAGCCTGACCTTTCTTTCCTCAACCTGCTTACAGTCATTTCTCGGGGGGATGCTCCCCTGTCGCTGCCAGACATCTCAGCAGGTAAAATCGTCAGTCGCCGACTGGTTGAAACAGTTGGGCAAGCACAGCCAGTAGCCGAACTGCTGTCTCGGTTCGAGCGTGAGTGTGGCCCCGCCGACGGACTCATCCTGCTTGAAACAGCCCTCTGCTTTGACCCGCACAATAAAGAACTGCTCACGAATCTCGCCTGGCGATACTACAGGCTGGGGGATCTTGAAAACGCTCAGAGCTGTGGTGAAAATGTATGCCGCCTTTATCCGGAGTGGTCAAAGGGAGCCGCAGCGCTCGGTTTTTTTTATATGGAGGCAGGAAATACCGATGGCGCCTATCTGAAGCTTCATGAGGCATTGTCTCTCGACCCGGAATCCTCAACCGGCCATTTTTATCTTGGCACCCTTCTCTATCGCCAGGGACGAATGGAAGAGGCTGAAATGCTGCTGCGCAGGGCACTGTTTATCTCCCCCAATATGGATCGGGTACGGGTTACGCTTGCCTGGCTGCTTCATGATATGAACCGGTTTGATGAGGCCCTGCTTGAGTGCAGCAGAGCTGTGGCGAAGCGTAAGACCCCTCGCCGCCTCAGTCTGCTTGGCTGGCTTCTTGCTCAGCTCGGAGAAACAGAAGAGTCCATCGCTGTACTGCGCCACGCCCTGGAGCAGAGTCCCGCTGATAATTCCATTCGCAGTAAACTTGTCGAGGTCCTTGCCGGAAGCGGTCAGGAGAATGATGCGCTGAAACTGCTGCGACCGCTGTTTGCAAAGAAAACTGTAAATCTGGAAGAGCTGCAGCAGGCAGGCTGGGTGAGCCTGGCAGCCGGTGATCTGGATATGGCCCACGAATGCAGCTTGAGATTGCTTGACAGCTATCCTGAGGATCCCGCTGCCCTTGCCCAGGCAGCGATTATTGCACTGCGCCGTGATGAGTTGGATGACGCCGCTGTCCTGGCTGAAAAAGGGGTCCACCTCGCACCCGGTGACGCGGAGTGCTGGTTGCGACTGGGTCAGGTGCGTCACCGCCGGCATCTCCTGGTTGAGGCTGAATTCTGTTTGGAGAGCGCTCTTAGGCTTCACCCCGGGCGGCCTGAAGTTCTCTGTGAACTCGGCAGGGTTTTGGCCGATGATGATCGACTTGAAGAGGCTGTAAGTCGGGTCAGTGAAGCGCGTCGCCAGGCCCCGGATGATCCGGTCACTCTTCTGGCCCTTGCAAAAGTGTTTTGCATGGCCGGACGTTTTGACGAGGCACTCGATGTCGCAGGCAGTGTTCTGGAGTTGAAGCCAGGTAACACTAGTGCAGGTCACCTGTCAGCGCGATGTCTGGTGGAGCAGGGGTTCTGTTCAGAAGCGGATAAGCGGCTGATATGCTGGTCAGAGGCCGTTGGCCGTCTAAAGGCTTTGCTGCGGGACAACCCTGGCCAACGGGATGCGGCCCATGACCTGCTGCGGCTGGCCGCTGCTGGAAACAGCGATGCCAGGGGTGCACTGCGCTTAATTCCAGTGACGGAGCGGTTAAAGGTCATTCAGAAAGCATTGCAGTGGACTGTTCATCACGGATCCGAACGTGATAGCCGGGAACTGGTGAAACTGGCCACCTCTGAATTTCCAAATGACCCGTATGTCGAAAGCGCTGCACTGTACATAACCGCTGCAGGCGGAACCATGGATCACTCGGAACTGACTGGCCGGATTCGTGCCTGGGTAAGACGTTTTGTGTTGAGTCAGGGAATAAGCCAACCGTCACCCTCTGTGCTGCCACCTTCGGGTGGACCACTGAGGGTTGCCTACCTTGCCTCCCACCTCCACTCATCATTGCTGCTTGGGGTCATTGCGGCCCATGACCGGACAAGGGTTGAACCCTTTCTCTATACCGGAGAAGAACAGGTCGCTGCGGCCCAGACTGTTCTGCAGGACAGCTGTGTGGTTCAGAGTCTGCCGGATAAAGGGCTGAGCGAATTTCTGCACATCAACAGGATTGATGTAATAGTTGATACCGTGGGACTGCATCCCTTTGACGATCAGCTGGAAATATTGAGTGGTCTCGCCAGCAGGGCGGCGCCGCTGCAGTGCGGCTGGCTCGGTACCTGGGGAAGCGGTGGAGGGGTCTATGACACCCTGATCGTCGATGATCACACATTACCCCCTGATGCGGAAAATCGATACGGGGAAAAGATCATTCGGCTGCCCGGAGGCCAATGGGCGTGGACACCACCACTGCAGGGTTGTGATCCGGGCCCCCCTCCCTCAGGCAGACGTGGCTACATTACCTTTGGCAGCACGGTCCGTGGTTTCCGGCTGTCTCCGCAGACACTTGCAGCCTGGGCGGAACTGCTTGAGCGGCTTCCCAC
>JBDLID010000129.1:0-8007 GCA_039715055.1 Thermodesulfobacteriota bacterium
CGGATCATCCTCTCAGACCCGCTAACCATCGTTGCCTTGGTAGGCCATTACCCTACCAACTAGCTAATGGTACGCAAGCTCCTCCCTGCACGATAGCTTAAATCAGAGGCCACCTTTCTTCTTATAACCGCAGTTATAAGAACGTATCCGGTATTAGCTACAGTTTCCCGTAGTTGTCCCGAATGCAAGGATAGATCACTTACGCGTTACTCACCCGTGCGCCACTCTACTCGTTTCCCGAAAGAAACTTTCGCGTTCGACTTGCATGTGTTAAGCACGCCGCCAGCGTTCGTTCTGAGCCAGGATCAAACTCTCCAGTTTGATATCCTTAATCCCAAAAGGGATTACTTATTATATTCCAGCTAAGCTGGGTAAAAATAAGGACTACTTTGTTTTAGAATTACAAAGTTGCCCATGTGGTGAATTATCACCATCAGGGCCCGTTTGCTTGTTGTTATTCAGTTTTCAAGGATCGTCGACCGCCAAAGCGGCCCGCGACCAAAAGGCCGCGACGAAGTCTCCAAATTAAACCGAATCTGAACCGCTGTCAATGACTTTCTGGCTCATATCTGGCTTTTTTACCACAGGCTTTCACCTGTTGCGAAGACCGCGGCAAACTAACCCAACCTCAGGGCCTTGTCAATTAAAAGATAGGGCTTCAATAAAAATAATCAGAGGTGTTGTGAATGTTCGTGTGTTTTCAGTATGTTGATAAGTTGATGGTCTGGAGCTTTTGGTCTGGATTTAGATGGGTGAGGGGATGAGAAAAAGGAAAGGGGTGACTGGAAAATATCCAGCCACCCCTGTTGAAAACGTCAGTTCCTGATAGAAACGTGTGTACGGCTATTTCTGTCTTCGGTTTCGAATAAAATCTTTAGTGAGAGAAGGGTGCTCCTTGATGATTTTTTTACCGGCCGCATTGAGTTTTTTCTCAAGGTATTCTCCAGCTTTCGCATAGGACATTTCCTGGACAACGGTTTCATCGACCAACTCGGTGAGCTTGGCCTGGGCATCTGGCTTGAAATAGGTGAGCAGGCGATGAATTTCAGCTTCATCCTGGACGTTTCCAGCAGAGGATTTGTCTTCCTGGATGGTTTGAACAAGGGTTTCTAAGGCTGTAATCTTATCTTTGAGCCCGTTAAGAACTTCATCCTTGTCATCCTGTTCAACAGCTTGTTCTGAGAGAATCGGGTTTTCCTCGACTGTTGACACTCTGGTACTGACTTCCGTCAAATTCGCAGAAACCTTGCTGATCTCGTCTGTAATTTTCTTCAGATCGTCAACCACACTTGCGGAGGCCTTTGCTTCGAGTTTCTCGTCCATTTCGCTAAGCTGTTGATCGGCACCGGTAAACGATTCTTTGGTCTCCTGGCTCAGGGCCTGTAGTGATGCTTTCAGAGAAGTCTGTTTATTGAGCTGTCCCTGCAGGTTGTTGATGTTTTTTTGCAGAGAAGATTGTTTACCGGTCAGGGCTGCAATATCATCTTTGAGCTGGTTAAGTTCTTCACTGGGTTGAGCTTCTTTTTTGAACTGGAGCAAAGCTGTGGAGGGCAGGGGAATTGACTTGCTCTGTTTGGCAAGGCTTTCCTTGACTTCGTCATAGGCCACAGCCGCATCTTCACTGGAGTGAAGGTATACAGTCCCCAGATAGATAGCTATGATCACCGCTATTGAAAAGGCGATGGCAATGACCATTGCAAAGAGAAACTGGATGGCGGAGAAGATTGAACCAAAGAGTGAGCCAAAGGAGGCCATGATACCCCCGCTCTGGCCGCCGATGACACCCCAGATGACCACGAGGAGCACCAGGAGCATAACCCCTGATTTTATCACTGAGAGTTGCAGTTCTTTGTTTTTCATAGAGTTTCTCCCAAGATTTGGCAGGTTGGTGTAAAAACCGAATAATGGCTAATCTTTATTTATGATAATACATATTAGCAACAAAGCGGAGCGAAATTATAGGATTTTTTGGTTTGGTGGAGAAATAATTATTTTATTATTTTATGCACATTTCAGATTATAATTTCTATTGTATTTTCAAGTAAACAGCAAGGGAAAATGCTCGAAATTCAAACAGGTGCAACGGGTTTACGCTACAGTTTGATTTTATGATTTGAACAGGACAAATGTTTCTGTACTTGTCATCAGCTCTGAAATAAAAAAGCCCTTTGGAGTTTTCTCCAAAGGGCTTTTCCAGTGAAGTTTGTTTCGTCTTACATCATCGACTTGACCGCTGTTTCAGCAAAGCTGATAAATCGCTGAGGAGCGACACCCATGGCAACGATGATCAGCATGAGAACAACTGAGGTGGCTCCTGCAGTCAGGTTGCCGGGAATAACCGATCGATCTTCAGGGTCGCTGCAGAAAGTGACCCGGACAACAGAGAGGTAGTAGTAGATGGCAATGCCTGTATTGATCGCAGCCAGGATGACGAGGAGCAGATAACCCTCTTTAAGGGCTCCGGTGAGCAGCATGAATTTACCCATGAAACCGACAAAAGGAGGGATTCCGGCAAGGGCGAACAAACCCACCACGAGGGTCAGGGCCAGTAGCGGCGAACGTTTATGAAGGCCGCTGAAGTCGTCAATCTGTACATTTTCACCGTTTTCGGAGACAGAACAGATGACAGTGAAGCAGGCCAGGTTCATGACCACATAACCGATGATGTAATAGATCGAGTTTGCATAACCGCTGATCTGGAAAGTCAGAATGCCGAGCAGGACAAAACCGGCGTGGGCAATTCCTGAAAAACCGAGCATCCGTTTGACATCTGTCTGGACAAGGGCGGAAAGGTTTCCATAGAACATCGACAGCACGGCACAAACCATGAGGATGTTGATAATCAGCTGTCCCTCTCCGTTGATCATGCCGATGATACGAATGAGCATGGCTACGGCAGCGAGTTTTGGTACTGATGCGATAAAGGCGGTGGTCTCATTTGACGCGCCTTCATAGACATCCGGTACCCAGAAGTGGAATGGGAAGATGGCAAGTTTGTAGAAAAATCCAGCGAGCACCATGCAGACGGCGATCACCGCTGCCGGCTGGCTGTACATCATGGAGAGTTTCTCAACGACCACTGACAGCTGGGTTGAGCCGGTGAGACCGTACATGTAGCTCATGCCAAAGAGCATGAAGCCGGTGGCGGTCACGCCGAAGAGCAGATACTTGATTCCGGCTTCCATTTGGATATGGATCTTGCCGGAGTCGCTGCGCATGGGCACCATGATATAGACGGCAAAGGAAGAGAGCTCAAGAGCGACAAAGATGGAGATCAGTTCCACCGAGGAAACAAGCATCATCAGCCCCAGAACGCTGACAAAGAGGAACAGGTAGTACTCGGGGTGGACATTCTTCTCAATTCCACGCAGTTTCTGGCCAAAGAGGAGGACGACCAGCATGGCGCCAGCGATCAGGGTCTTGAAAACCTGTGAAAAGAGGTCGACCTTGTAGGCACCAAAAAACAGGCTTCCTTCCTGGCAGTAGCTGATGAGGGTCGCTGCAAATACAGCTGCTCCCAGGCCAAGGGCAATATTCTTGACTGCTGCGGCACCGGATTTTCCGAGGCTGACCACGAAGATGGCCAGGCTGGCTCCCAACAGTGTTAACTCTGGTAGAAATTGCATTGTCGTTACCTTTTAAATCGGTCGTTGAATAATCGTTACGTTATCAGTGGGTTATTATCTCGACAGCTGCCACGGCCTGGCCTTGATGGGCATTGAATGTATCCAGCAGTCCAGTGACGCTTGTGTGCATCAGGTCGATGAAAGGCTGCGGGCCCAGGCCGATCCAGAAGACAAAGAAGAGAAACGGAGTCAGTATCACGATCTCCCGCATATTGAGGTCCGTCAGCCAGGACTGATCAGGGTTGTCAGTTCCACCCCAGACAATCTTCTGCAACATTCTCAGCATATAGGCGGCGGCAAGAACTGCTCCGGGAATGGCGGCCATGGCCAGGGGAATATCTTTCTTAAAGGTGCCGGCCAGGATCATGAATTCGCCGACAAAGGAGTTTGTACCCGGAAAACCAAACGATGACAGGGAGAAAAAGGCCAGGAAGGTGACAAAGACCGGCATATACTGGCCGACACCTGCAGCGCTTTTCAGTTCACGGCTGTGGGTTCTCTCGTAGATCATACCAACACAGAGAAACAGGGCGCCGGTGGTGATGCCGTGGTTGACCATCTGCAGGATGGCGCCTTCCACGCCCTGCACATTGAGGACAAAGATACCGAGTGTTACAAATCCCATGTGACCGACGGAAGAGTAGGCGATCAGCTTCTTCATGTCATGCTGGGCAAGGGCGGTAAAACCGCCATAGATTATACCGGCGATGGAGAGCCACAGCACGTAAGGCATGAGTATGGTTGTCGCCTCCGGCGTAATGGGCAGGGCAAAGCGCAGGAATCCGTAGGTTCCCATTTTCAACAGGACCGAGGCCAGAATAACGGAACCGGCGGTCGGCGCCTCAACATGGGCTGCGGGCAGCCATGTGTGGAAGGGGAACATTGGTACCTTGATGGCAAAGGCCAGAAAGAACGCCAGGAAAAGCAGGACCTGGGCCGTGGTGGAGTAATTCTGCCACATCATGTCCGGAATAAAGAAGGAGTAATCATTGGTCATGTAGAGCCAGATGATTCCAACAAGGAGCATGATGGAACCGGCCAGGGTATAAAGAAAGAACTTGATGGAGGCGTAGACCTTCCGCGGTCCACCCCAGATACCGATAAGCAGGTACATGGGGATAAGCATGGCTTCCCAGAGGATGTAGAAGAGAACAAAGTCAAGGGCCATGAACACACCGAGCATGGCGGTCTCCATGACTAAAAGGCATATCATAAACGGTTGAACTCGGGTCTTGATATAGGTCCAGGAGGCCAGAACACAGAGTGGCATAATCAGCGTTGTGAGCATGATCAGCAGGATGGATATACCGTCCACACCGACAACATACTGAATGTTCAGTGACTTGACCCAGCTGTACTGCTCGACAAACTGATACTTGGCCGTTGATGTATCAAATGCTTTCAACAGCCAGATGGAGATCAGCGCCGTGAGTGTTGTAATGCCAAGGGCCCAGAGGCGGGCAAAGTACTCACTCTTGACAAAAAGCAGCAGCAGAGCCCCCAACATCGGTAGAAAGATCAGGGTGCTGAGGATGTAGGGGTAGTCTGGATTAATCAGTAGTTGGTCCATGACCTGTATTCCTTAAAAAACGTTGGTTTAGGCAAAAACGTATGCAATAAGTATTACGGCGGCAAATGAGACCGTAAAGTAGATAGTCTGCTGGATCTGTCCTCTCTGAAGAACGATGGACACCCTGCGGCCGATGGCCCTGACGCAGCGGGCGGTTCCGTCAACCACACCGTCGATCCCGTGCCAGTCGAACCAGGACCAGAACTGGGCGGTGGTCATCAGCGAGCCGAGGCCGACAACCCGATAGGCCTTGGAAAAGGCGGTATCAAACCATGCCAGGGGGTTCTTGACGGTCCACAGAAAGGCTCTTCCGCCGATCCGGTAGAACCAGTCAAGATCAATGCTGATACTGTTTTCAAGAATGATATAGCGTCTCAGGAGATAGAAACCGAGGCCGGTGGCGGCCATGATCTGCAGGGTCTCACTGATGTGATAGCCGTTGTAGGGGTGGAAAGCCACTTCGCTAAACGGCAGCATGTTGTAAAGAAAAGGAGTATACGAGCCGATCACCACACAGAGTACCGCTCCAAATGTCATGGCCAGTTTCATGTTCCAGGTCGGGTCTTCTGCCTTGTCCCAGGTCTCATCTGAACAGCGGTTTTCACCGAAGAAGAGAAGATAGGGGAGCCTGAGTCCTGCGGCAAGAAAGGTGCCGGCGGAAACCAGCAGCAGTGCAAAGCCGGCCCAGAGGATGTGCTGCTCATAGGCGGCAGTGATAATCATCGACTTGGAGACAAAACCGGACAACAGCGGCAACCCTGAGACGGCAAGACCGCCCACCATGAGAAAGACAAGGGTTGCGGGCATCTTTTTATAGAGCCCGCCAAGTTCGGTAAACTTGGATTTTCCGGTACTGTGGATAACCGCGCCGGCGGCCATGAAGAGCAGCCCCTTATAGAGGATATGGGCAAAGGCGTGGGCGCAGGCACCGTTGATGGCGAGCTGGGTGCCGATACCGACACCGGCCACCATGTAGCCAACCTGGCTGACAATCTCCCAACCCAGCAGTTTGCGGACATCATTTTCCATGAGTGCATAGATGATGCCGTAAATGGCCATGATGACCCCGAGGTAGATCAGGATGTCAAAGCCGGAACAGGCCCGGATGAGGGTGTAGACCGCGGTCTTGGTGGTAAAGGCGCACATGAAGACGGCGCCGGCAACAGTCGCCTTTGAATAGGCATCCGGCAGCCAGGAGTGGAGCGGCGGCACGGCGGCGTTGAGCGCCAGGCCGATCATGATCAGCCAGGTGTAAAGCTCGGGATGTTTGACATCAAGCAGGGTAAACGACAGGTCGCCGCCGGTGGCCTGATACCTGAGGACAAAACCGAGCAGCAGGATAACCCCGCCGAAGGTGTGAACCAGGATGTAGCGGTAACCTGCTGCCAGCGACTCCTTGTCTTTCTTGAACCAGATAAGAAAGGTGGAGGCAAAGGCCATCATCTCCCAGAAGAGAAAGAGGACCAGGTAGTCTCCGGCATAGATGACACCAAGTGATCCCGCAACATAGAACCAGGCGGAGACGAGCTGCCACTCATTTTTGACATGCATCCCGTAGATGGTGCCGATGATCGCCATGAGCGCCATAATAAAGGCGAAGATGGAAGACAAGCGGTCAACACGGCCGAAGGTGAGCTGCCAGTCCATGAACTGGACCTGGCCGAGTATCAGCTCTGTGGTGCCCTGGGGAGCATGCTGCAGTGCCTGGCTGAGATAGATGACATCACAAAAGGCGGCCAGAGGGACCAGGAAGAGAAAAACATTTCGAATCGGTCCCTTGACAAAGGGCAGGAGAACCGCCCCCAATATCATGATCAGGGCTGGATGAAAGAAACTAGTTGTCATAATAATCCTCCCGGGTCATGATCCCGCTTTTGCCAAACCAGCGTGCGGTAAGGATGACAGCAGCGCATGAGCCAAGTCCGAACAGGGCCCAGAAGCCCGGTATCATTTTTTCAGCCCAGGTGTGGGCATGACTGGTATCAACCGTCAGACTCCAGATGATGACACCGATAACGGTGCCGTACAAACCGTACCGTAATAGCTGGAGACGTTCTTTGAGGTAATCAATCAGATCGACAATCATCCTGTCACCGCCTTAACAAATTGCATCATAAAGTTGGGGTAGATACCAACGATCACCGACAGTGCACATGCGATGAGAATGGGAATGAGCATGGACAGGGGTGCTTCCTTGATACCCGTGTAGGTTTCGCCTTCGGGGCGTTTGCCGAAAAAGGCCTTGATGGTGACGGGCGCAAAGTACCCGACATTGAGCATGGTACTGGTAATAAGAAGAATGAGGATCCCCATCTGGTGGGCCTCTATGGAGCCGAGAAGCAGTTTCCACTTGGTGACAAAACCGGCCACCGGCGGTGCACCGATCATGGAGAGCGAGGCAATGGCAAAGGCCGCGAAGGTAAAGGGCATGGTCTTGCCGAGTCCCCCCATTTCGGAGATGTCCTTTTTATGGGCAGCGATAAAGATGGCGCCGGCACAGAAGAAGAGGGTGATCTTGGAAAAACCGTGGTTGACGATGTGGATCAGGCCGCCGTCGATGCCGTTGGGGGTGAGCAGGGCCACACCGAGAATAATATAGGAGAGCTGGCTGATGGTGGAGTACGCCAGCCGTTCCTTGAGATTGTTTTTTGAAAGGGCCAGCACCGAGGCCATGATCACTGTAAATCCGACAAAGTAAGCGGTGGGGATGCCGAGGTTGAGGGCATTCATGGTATCCACACCAAAGACGTAGAGCATGGTTCGTGTTGTACAGAAGACACCGACCTTGACAACGGCGACCGCATGGAGCAG
>JBDLID010000130.1:0-7999 GCA_039715055.1 Thermodesulfobacteriota bacterium
GGCCGCCTCGAGTAGCACAAGTACGCTTCGTCAGCCTGCTTGACCACACTGCGGGCCCTGCTGAACTGTTACAGTTCCTTGTTTAGGGACGCATCCAGCTTTGCGCTGAATAATTACATTGGCTGAATATCAAAACTTACCATGGAAAACGATAAACCGGCCTCTGTGGATATGGTCATTGGCCCTTGTCTGTCAACTCAGGCCAAGGGCCTTCAGCTTTTTGTGGAGATGGCTTCGTTCAAGGCCGACCTGCTCCGCGGTCTGAGAAATATTTCCATGATTCTCATCCAGTTTAAGTCGGAGAAACTCTTTCTCAAAGCTCTTTTTTGCCTCTTTGTATGAGAGTTCCCGATACGGAGAGATAATGGATGGAGCAAGCTGACTACTGAAGCCGTTGCCGGAGGCGAGAAAGGGTTTGACATCGTCTTTGCTGATGACCTTGGCCGGCGTCATGATCACCATCCGCTCAACAAAATTTTTCAGTTCACGGACATTGCCCGGCCACGAGTGGTGCATCATCGCCTCAAGGGCCTCGGCGGAAAATTTCTTTTCCGGCCTTCCTTTGCGTCTGAGTTCAGTGAGAAAATCGTCAACGAACAGGGGGATGTCGTCGAGTCGTTCCTGCAGGGGCGGCAGGGTAATGGGGACCACATTGAGGCGCCAGAACAGGTCGGCCCGAAAGTTGCCGTTTTCGATCTCGTCTTCCAGGTTTTTGTTGGTGGCCGCAAGCACCCGGACATCGACCTGAATAGTTCTGTTGCCGCCAACGCGCTCGAATTTCTGCTCCTGGAGAATGCGCAGAATCTTGGCCTGGGTGTTCAGCGACATATCGCCGATTTCGTCGAGGAATAAAATGCCGCCGTTGGCCTGGTCAAATTTACCCTGTTTAGCGCTGTGCGCCCCTGTAAATGATCCTTTTTCATGGCCGAACAGCTCGGATTCGATGAGCTCTTCGGGGATTGCCGCACAGTTGACTTCCACCATGGGCTGATCTGCGGTTGTTGACAGGTCGTGGATGGACTGGGCAACGATTTCTTTGCCGGTACCGTGTTCGCCGCGAATGAGCACCCAGGCATCGGATGGGGCGACGCGTTCGATCTGGGCTTTGATTTCGTTGATGGGTCCGGAGTTTCCGGTAAGTCCTGCCTTCTTGCGGCTGGATTCCCTGAGTCTCAGGTTTTCCTGCTCCAGGTCGGAAAAGCGCAGGCCGTTGCGGATGGAGAGGATGATCTTGTCATATGAGAGCGGCTTCTCAATGAAGTCAAACGCTCCCTTGCGGGTGGCCTGCACCGCTGTCTCAATGGTGCCGTGACCTGAAATCATGATCACCGGAACTCGACAGATTTCCTTGATCTTTTCCAGGGCGGTCATTCCGTCCATGTTGTCGCCGAGCCAGATGTCGAGCAGGATCAGGTCCACGGCCTCTTCTGCCAGGAGTTCAAGTCCCTGTTCCGCCGAAGAGGCACAGAGGGAAGAAAACCCTTCGTCTTCGAGGATGCCCGACAGCGATTCCTGGATGGAGGTTTCGTCGTCGATGATGAGGATAAGTTTGCTCATGGATCTGGCTGAAGGGTGAAGAAGATCTGTTATTTATTTTATCTGTTTCTGGAAAAGCGGTAACTCGATAACAAAGGTTGACCCCTGGGGTTTGTTGTCCTGGATTCGGATGTAGCCGCTGTGGTCGGAGACAATGGTCGAAATAATGGCCAGTCCCAGACCCGTACCGCTTTTTTTCGTGGAAAAATAGGGCTCAAAGAGTTTCGGTTTGTCCGATTCGGGGATACCCGGGCCGTTGTCGCTGACCTTGATGAAGACTGTGTCCTTCTCGTCATCGAGGCTGAGAACAATATCTATTTTACCGCCGTCTGGTAAAACTGCAACACCATTGTCAAGCAGGTTGATCAGGCAGCGTTTGATCTGCTCAGCATCGAAACTGAAGGTGGGTATTTTGTCCTCGCTGGTCAATGAAAAATCGATATTTTTATGGGCCTCCCGGTAGAGAAACAGAGTCTCTTCGACGAGTGCGGGCAGCTCTGCGGGTTCCTGATTGACTTTGGGCATTCTGGCAAACTGGGAAAATTCACTGACCAGACGCTTGAGCTCATCCACCTGGTTGATGATGGTTGCAGTGCACTGGTCAAATACCGAATTTTCTTCTTCGAGAATCGCCGGGTAGCGGCGGCGCAGCCTCTGGGCTGAGAGCTGGATCGGGGTGAGTGGATTTTTGATTTCATGGGCAATGCGCCTGGCCACTTCACGCCAGGCCGCCACCCGCTGCATCTTTTCAAGCTTGGTGAGGTTGTCAAAGACCAGGACATAACCAAGAGGGTTGTGATCCTCGTCTTCCAGTCGGGTGAAATTAATAAGCAGAGAAAATGTTTCGCGGATGACCTTGACTTTGAGATGCTGCTCGATTGAATTTTTACCGGTGATGGTGAGTTCATTGATGAAATTATCAAGAATCCTGGCATGGGGAGAGGGCAGCACATCGGTATAAATACGATTGAGAAAAATATTACGGTCAATCTTGAGCAGGGTCTCGGCAAAGCGGTTGATGGTGGTGATGCGGCCGGACTCGTCCATGGAAATGACGCCTGCTGCAACATTCTGGAGAATGATCTCCGTATAGCGCTGCCGCTGCTCGGCTTCCTGTGAACTGAGCTGCAGCGCGTCTCTTGCCAGCTCAAGCCTTGTGTTGGAGGTGTTGAGATTGGAGGTCATCTGGTTGAATGAGTCAACGAGGAGGCCCATTTCATCGTGGGATTCTTTTTCCAGGACAAATTCCAGGTCGCCGTCGGCAACTCTTCGGGTCGCCCTGGCAAGGGTGTCAATGGGGCCGGTGATACCCCGCGCAATGTAGAGGCCGAACCAGATGGCGGAGAAAATGATCAGCAGGGTGACAATTAAAAGTACGGTCAGCAGCCAGAATTTGAAGGGGTTCTTGAGGTACTTGAGCTGGCGGTAATTCTCGATGCCCTGGGAGATGACGTGCATCTGTTCCACCTGGTCCTTTTTGACCAGGACACCGGTGACGAGAATCCCCGGCTGCTCGGAACCGGGGATAAGTATGGGAGTGATGGAGCGGACGAGATCGCCGGCCCGTGATTCCTGGCTAATGACCTGGGCAACACCCTTTGTCCTGACTTTTCGCAGGACACTGCCTGGAACTGCGGCCAGCTTTTCTGCCTGAAGCTGCGGTTTGGAGACGGTCACTTCCCAGGTGGGGCTTGAGTTGATAAGGGACAGGCTCACCGGTCCGTCCGGGCCACTTGCGGCAAGGATTTGCTCCATCTGTTTTTTCAGTTCATCCGGTTCGGTTTTGGTAGTGGCCTGGCTGTTTATCTGGCGGCCGATATCTCCGCCCAGGCGTACAGCTTTTGCCTGGTGTTCCTTGAGAATGGACTGGGCCAGCTCCAGCGATCTGGTCAGTGATGTTTCAATGTTGCTGTTGAACCAGTAATCCATACTGGTGGAAATAAACTGGAAGGCGAGAAAGAAGAGGAGGCCGGTGGGGATCAGGGCCAGAAACATAAATGAGACCACCAGCTTGGTCCGCAGCTTGGAGCCCATGAACTTCTGTTTCGACTCAAAGACCAGCTCGGCCAGGCTGCGGAGGATGAGAAAAAGAAGAAGCAGGACGAGCAGGACATTGAGGTTGATCAGGGCAAAAACCAGAATGTCGCTGTTTATCGGAAGTGTTATCTCGGTGGCAAACAGGCCGCTTTCCAGCCATATGAAAAGAGGCAGCAGGCAGACACAGATGAGGATAGCCAGCCGGACGAGCCTTTTTTTCTGGCGACGCTGGGCCGTGGACAAATCCTTTTTGGCCAGGTGGTCGGTCATAGAGACTTCTTGATTGTTGTGCGAGCTGCTCATCATCTTGGCCTTTTCAGGGGTTGCGTGAAAAGGTGAGGGATTGCCATTCAGTCTCCTTAGTCTTCCAGCCGAAAAACGGAATGACGGAATGAAGGTTCATGGGCAGGCTTTTTTTCCCGAGCTCTGCCTTGACCCTCAGTTTGTAGGTGGCGGTCTCAAGGAATTTTGAGCGGTCAAGGAGTCTGTATCCGTTTATCTCCGAAAGGGCGCTGATGCCTTCATCAAGATCGGCAACAGGGCGTGTGTCCGGATTTTTGTTACTGTACTCGATCCGGTAATTTTCCTTCAATGTATTGTAGCGCAGGGTGTGGCTGAATTCATAATCAACACTGCGTTTGTCCTCTGATGTGTTGTCCGTCTCCTGCAGCTCAATGGTGTAGCTGAATTCAATTGGCACTCCGTTGTGAAGTCCCTGAAGCATTTTTTCCGTCACTCCGTTGACCACCCTGGTAAAAAACAGAAGATCGTCATGAGAGGTGATGAGCCCCATGTCACTGAAATGGGGTTCCGGGTTTTCGGCTGTGATCTTTTTTTCATCCGCTGCCGGGGAACTCAATGGACAGGTGACCATGAGGAGCAGCAGAAGTATGGAGAGCTGACGATTCACAGGAGGGGAGGTCTGAGTGGGTGAGAAATTTATTTTTATAATAATGGTTGACCCTGAGCATACCTGAAAACCACTCATCTGTCCATCTGTGACCCGGTGACAGCAAAGGAAAAAAATGGCGTAACTATTCAGCAGCACCCACATTATGGCCGATCAGACCGCCTCGAGTAGCACAAGTACGCTTCGTCAGCCTGCTTGACCACACTGCGGGCCCTGCTGAACAGTTACAGTTCCCTGCTTAGGGACGCACCCAGTTTTACGCTGAATAGTTACAAAATGGTTTTCATTGACCTTGAAAGAATCCACGGGATGCCTCTCTTGCTCTGTTTAATTTCCGTGATTCCACCATGTTGCTTTTTTCGTTGTAATGCGCTCCGGTTGATGTTGGTCGTGGAGTAAAAAAGGGGACAATTTTCTTGAGGTTTACACCTTGACAGGGGTCAATAAAGGAATTACTTAGTGCATATGTCCATAAGAAAAAAATTTAATTCCTCTCCACGGCAGGTCCGGGGAATGGAGCAAATATTTTATTTTAGTCAAAGGTGACAACTATGCAGCGCAGCGATGATCTTTACGTGACCGAGAGTGAAAAAACTGTTCAGCAGTTTGTTTCTGATTTTTCAGAAATCGTGAAAAAAAATGAATTTGTTGTGAACAACAGTGACAGCATGGATATGAAGACTACTTTTCGTGAGCATGGCGGAGAGGTGCCGGATAATTTCGATCTTCATATGATGCAGGTGTGTAAACCGACCAAGGCCGACAAGAGCCTGACCATGAACCCTGAAAGGGCGATTCTAATGCCCAAGTTCGTCATGGTTTTCTCAAAAGAGGGAAAAACACAGGTTCGCTATTTGAGCTACTCCAATGATGATATTGCATCAATGGTGCTGGAAGATCCTAAATTTCCTGAATCTCTGGCACAGACCTTTTCAAAGATCCGTTCCATGATTGATGAGGCAAAATAGAGTCACTGGTGCCTTAAGAACCCGGTTGTGACGAATCCGCGACACTGAATTTTGAATCATCTCCTGGTGGTTCAGAAGGATCAGTCTGGAAGATTCGTGACCGGGCCTCTGAAACGGAGTCGATGTTTCAGAGGAGACTGTTCAAATTTCGTTAATGTCCTATAATTCAGGAGATTAAATTATGAAGATGCTCAAATTTATACAAAAAAATCTCGTCTACGTGATCCCCCTGGCAATGATCGCCGGTTTGATCGGCGGTGGATTTATCTTTGATGCCAAACCGTTGAAAAAGTTAATTATCCCCATTACATTTTTCATGGTTTATCCGATGATGGCGACACTCAACGTCAAATCGATCTTCCATGTCAAAGATGCCAGGCTGCAGGTGACTACCCAGATTATCAACTTTATCCTGGTTCCCATCGTGGTCTACTCCATCGGTAAGATCTTTTTTAACGGAGTTGATGAAAAATACGGCCTCTGGGCTGTGGGGCTCTTTCTCATCGGTGTTCTTCCGGCTTCCGGAATGACGATTTCATGGACGGGCTTTGCCAAGGGGAACAAGGAAGCAGCCACCAAAATGCTGGTTTTCGGTTTGATTATTGGTGCACTGGCAGCGCCTGTTTATACCAAGGTGTTCATGGGAGCCACTGTTGACGTGGATATGCTCCACATGTTCAAGCAGATCTGTATCTTTGTCTTTGTACCACTGTTCGCTGGAATCATTACCCAGAATTATCTGGTTAAAAGGCACGGTAAAAAGGCATGGATGGAGGTCTATAAACCAAAATTTCCCCCCTTTTCAGCACTCGGTGTGACAATGATCGCCTTTACCGCCATGTCGCTGAAGGCCAAATCCATCATCTCCAATCCCGGCGATATCGTCTCCATCTTGATTCCCCTGGTGGTCTTTTATCTGCTGTCGTATGTCATGCTGTCCATTATCGGCAAACTCTTTTTCCCGAGAAGAGACGCCATTGCCATGGTCTTTGGTGTGGTGATGCGGGACCTCTCCATTGCACTGGCCATTGCCATGACTGCTTTTAAAGAGCAGGGAATGACCATTGCCTTGCTGATTGCACTGGCATATGTTATCCAGATTCAGTCCGCTGCCTGGTATATCAAACTGGTGCCGAAAATTTTTGGTCCGGTGGAGCCGCCGATGAAAGAGCCGGTGGAAGCGGAACCGCTGATCGAACAAGTGATAGAACAGCCTGCTGTCCAGAGATAATGACTGGCTGCCAGGTTAAAAATAAACAAAAATATCGAGAGTATACTAATGCGTATTGCAATACCAACGAACAATCCCGGGGGCATGGAAGCCACCAGATCTGATCATTTCGGCCACTGTGACGTCTTTACGGTGATCAACCTGGATCAGGAAAAAAAGGTTAGCAGCATTGAGACGGTGAGCAATGTCGACCATGATGCAGGCGGATGCATGATACCGGTCAAAGTTCTGGCCGATGCCAACGTCAATGCCATTGTGGTCGGCGGCATGGGAGCACGTCCCATGCAGGGCTTTGTCGAAGTTGGAATCGATGTCTATTATGCTGACCGGAACATGTATCAGAATGTGGGTGGCGTGGTTGATGCCTGGGTTGATGGAATGCTTCCCCTGATGAGGGGAGATCAGGCCTGCAATGGAGGCAGCAACTGTCACCATTGATCACGACCTGCTGAAAAGTTCCTGTTTTTATGCGGTTCTCCAGCGCCATTGCTCAATTGTAGCGATGGCGCTGCTTTTCGTTTGTGGGAACTGTTGTTTTATTTTCTCGCACTGGATACAACAATGTGGTATCTAATCATTAGCACGTAACTGGAATAGTACCTTTATCAAGGGTGCCTTGAGCTATTTCAGCAACTAACAGATCATTTTCATAAACCCAGCGTCATGCACCGGGGTTGGAAGGAATTATGTCACCAAGACCAAAAAAAATCCGTCATTGTGAAGGCAACTTCTGCGGCCGTGCCTTTAAGCCCACCGGTACCCCGATGGGTAAACTGGAAAAAATTGAACTTTTCCGTGATGAACTTGAAGCCTTCAAGCTCTGTGATCGAGACGGCTTGACCCAGGAAGAGGCGGGGCAGCGTATGGGAGTGTCGCGCGGGACAATTCAGCGGATTATCACTTCAGCCCGAAAGAAAACGGCCAAGGCTGTTGCTGAGGGGTGTGCGTTGGTATTCGTCGAAGAATAACCCTGCCCAGGCTGTCCAGCTGCACCCTTAATTTGAGCACGTTGGCCTGCTCGGATAGGCTGACTACACTTCGCAGACCAACGTGCTCAAATTAAGGGCACATCTGAACCGCCTGCGGCTCCAGATATTATGGAATTTCTCTTTCCTGTGGCATGACCTACCCCACTTGCCGAGCCATTTTTGAGTTCCTCTGATTCTCAGTCAGATTTACCAAATCCCCCAAAAACATAAGAGTTCAACAGCACTCCACCTTTGACCGTTCAGAGGGGCGAAGCATAGCAGCGCTATGTGAGCCACTTTAAACGGTCAAAGGTGGAGTGCTGCCGGACTATTAAACGTTTTCCCTGGT
>JBDLID010000131.1:0-7908 GCA_039715055.1 Thermodesulfobacteriota bacterium
ATCACTCAGTATGACATGAAGCACACCGAGATGACCGGACTGATCAAGTTCGACTTTCTTGGTCTCAAGACGCTCACCGTCATTGACAAGGCTCTCAAACATATCAAAACTGACATCGGTCTGGACCTTGATATCGACCTGATCCCCATGGACGATCTCAAAACATACGACCTGCTCTGTGGTGGAGACGCCCTTGGAGTCTTTCAGCTTGAAAGCTCCGGCATGCGCGAACTGCTGGTCAACCTGGCACCGACACAGTTTTCAGATCTCATCGCCCTTGTTGCTCTCTACAGGCCGGGTCCGCTTGACTCCGGCATGGTCAAAGACTTTGTAGAGACCAAGCACGGTAGAGCCACAGCCAACTACCCCCTGCCCCAGATAAAGCCTGTTCTGGAAGAGACCTACGGTGTTATTGTCTACCAGGAGCAGGTCATGAAAATCGCCAACATCCTGGCCAGCTATTCCCTTGGTGATGCCGATATTCTGCGCCGTGCCATGGGCAAGAAAATTGCCGAGGACATGGAGAAGGAAAAGGTCAAATTCATGGCCGGTGCCCGCAAAAACGAGGTGCCCGAGGATAAGGCCGAAGCTGTTTTTGATCTCATGGCCATGTTTGCCGGCTACGGCTTCAACAAGTCCCACTCGGCAGCCTACGCCCTTATCTCCTACCAGACCGCCTATCTCAAGGCCCACTATCCGGCCCAGTTTATGGCCGCCCTGCTCTCCTGCGACATGTCCAACACCGACAAGGTTGTGCTCTATATCCAGGAGTGCAAGGAACATGATATCCAGGTTCTGCCTCCGGACATCAATGAATCCATGCAGGATTTTTCCGTCATTGATGACCGAATCCGTTTTGGCCTTGCCGCCGTCAAAAACGTTGGCGGAGCAGCGCTGGAATCCATCATCGATGAAAGAGAGCTCAGCAGCAGATATGAGTCACTCCAGGATTTCTGCAACCGTGTAGATTCCCGCAAAGTCAACTCCAGAGTTATCGAGAGCCTCATCAAGTCAGGCTCTTTTGACTCTCTTGGTGCCAAACGATCACAGCTCTTCGACATTCTTGACCAGACCATGGACCAGGCCAAGGCCGTTCAGCGAGACAAACAGTCCGGCCAGCTCTCACTGTTTGGGGTTGTCCCTGAATCTGAACCGGTGGACAAGAGCAGTATCGCCCTGCCCGATATCGACGAATGGGCTGACCGTAAAAAACTGGCCTTTGAAAAAGAGACTGTCGGCTTTTACATTACCGGTCACCCTCTCGATGACACTATCTCTGAAATTCGAACTATAACTGACAGTGATATAGCAGGACTCAGTGAATGTGGTGATGAACAGAGTGTCCGGGTAGGAGGACTCATTCGCAGCTGCAAGCAGCTCAAGTCAAAAAAAGGCGATCCCATGGCCTTTGTCACCCTTGAAGATATTCTCGACACCGTGGAGGTTGTCGTTTTTCCTGATGCCTATAGCAGGTGCTACCAGTATCTTTCAAGTGATGAGCCTGTGATTGTTCAGGGAACGGTGCAGAAAGATGAGCGGGGTGCCAAAATTCTTGCAGACTCCATTGAGCTGCTGCCGGCAGCTCGTGAAAAATATACGGAAGAAGTGAAAGTAATGCTCCATGCTGACCGGATAGGAAGGGCCAGGCTGGAATCGCTGAAAAAAATACTCTATCAGTTCCACGGCAGCTGCCCCCTTCTGCTGACCCTTCATTTTGCAGGCCAGGGGGAAGTCGATATAGAGGTCCTCAAAGACCTGACGGTTCGCCCCTGCCGGGAATTTTCAGACAAGGTCGATGGGCTGTTAGGCTACCCTGCTCTCTCCTATAAAAAGAGTCCGCTCATCTCCATCCCATCAAAACGTTGGAAAAACAGCAAGGGCAAAAACAATAACTGACCTGACACCCTGAAGACTCGCGACCTCTGAGGCAGAAAACCACCGATGCAGAAACAGAAAAAACCAAATATCTTTTTTCTCCTGCTCATTTCAATGGTGGCCTTCGGCTTTATCGTCGGGATTACTTTCCCGCCTCTTGTCAAGCTCTACTTCAACACTGAAGAGGCGTTATCCTTTAATTTCACCATCATGTGCCTTGGTGCCGGGATCACCGTTGGCATCTTCAACTATGTTCTGTTTCTGGTCGTTGTTTCCAAGGAGCTTCGCTACCTGGTAAACGGTATGAAAAGAGTCAATGAGACTATCCGCCATGCTGTTTTCGGCCAGGAGTCGATACCGAACCAGTATGAAATCGAGGTCAAGACCTCGGATATGCTGGGTGAGGTTGCCGTCGCCTTTAATATTATGGGGAACTCCATTGATGAGCGCCTCAGGCGTGAGGCCCATTACCGCTCCATTGCCAGAGAACTTTCCAGCTCTGTCAAGCTGACCACGGTCACCGATTCCATCTTAAGAAATTTTATCGAGGCGACCTGTATTCAGGCCGGGCTTCTTTACGGCAAAAGGGGAGATGAAATGGTCCTCTTTGCAAACAACGGTATTGATCAATCGGAGCAACTGCCCCAGGTTCTTGACATCAAACACGGTCCGGCTGCCAAGGCCATCGCCTCCGGCAGAATCGTCTCCATTGCGGTGGAACCCGACAACCTGAGCTGGTTCAGACAGTCGACACTGCTGGGAGATTTTATTCCAAAATCATTGAGGCTTATTCCTCTGATCTCGGAAAATCGTACCGCCGGGTTGATCATTTCCGCCTGTGGCGGCTCTGAAAAAAGTGAAGAGCAGACCACCACAACTCTCGAGACCTACGCGTCCTACATGGCTCCTTACCTGCAAAACGCGCTGCTCCATTACAAAATTGAAGAGATGGCGTCCTATGACGCACTGACCGGTGTCCTTAACCGTCGTTTCGGGCTGCTGCGCCTCAAGGAAGAAGTTTCAAAGGCCATTCGGTACTCCACACCGCTGACTCTGATCCTGCTCGATATTGATCAGTTCAAAAACATCAATGACACCTATGGTCATCAGGCCGGAGACCAGGTTCTGAGCAACTTGACGCAACTCATAACAAATAATCTGAGAGACGAGGAAGTTGTCTGCCGTTATGGAGGAGAGGAGTTTTTTGTCATTCTCCCTCTTGCAGACCTCAGGACCGGCTCCCAGGTTGCTGATAGGCTGCGGGAGTTAATCCAGAATGAAATAATCAACTTTATGGAGCATCAAATCATCACCACTGTCAGCCTGGGTGTGGCCAGCCTGGAGACACTGCCGGTCAATGACATCGACCTGCTGATCCACTCTGCAGACAGCGCTCTTTATTACGCCAAACACTCAGGGCGCAATCGTGTGGCCTTTTTTCTTGATAATGAGACAATCCTGCTGAACAAGACAGAGGAAATTGACCTTCTGGCTCTATAAGGAACCGGCCATTCAGGCAAAGGCCAGGCCGCAATCGGGGCATGCCTCGTTGTTGGTCTTAAAGGTGTGGCCACAGGCCGGACAGGTTGCCGATCTTACCCCTGTATCAAACACCTGGTCAATATTGGTCAGGTCGTGATCAGCCAGGCGGGTTGTTGCGTGAAATTCAGCGGCCAGGACCTCTAAAGCTGCCTGGGAATCGGCGATCCTGATCTGAAGATAAACTTCACTGCCGCAGCATCCCTTGCCGCACCCGCTCTTATCTCCTGAAATGATGCTTGGTATGCGGCGCTCTGCCAGCAGCCCCTGCATCTGTTTCATTTCACTGACTGAGCCCTTGCGCAGTACTCCGAGTTCATCATCTGCCGAGAGCTCCATGGAGCGGCTGTTCAGCTCCTTCTCATGACTTTTATACATGCCCAGTTTTTCAGCACCAGTGATCAGGTCCACCTCACAGACCGGACAGCAGGTCATGTCGGCCCGGTATTCATCATCACAGCTTGGGCAGTACTTCAAGTCTACTTCGATTTCACTCATGACTTTTCCTTGAATATATAATTGATTGGTAATTTCTGTGGTTACAGAATGAAACGACTCAGGTCCTGATCCTCAACAATATCTGCAAGTTGTCCGCGAACATAGTCGGCGGTGACGGTAAATGTTTCACTGGGCCGCTCACAGGCGTCAAAGGAGAGTTCGTCAAGGACCCTTTCCATGACGGTATGAAGTCGACGCGCACCGATTTCTTCCGTTTTTTCATTGACCTCAACGGCAATGGAGGCAATCTCCTCGATGGCGGCGTCCTCAAAAATCAGGTCAACCTCTTCGGTCTTCATCATGGCCACATACTGCTTGATCAAGGCGTTTTCCGGCTCGGTGAGAATACGGACAAACTCCTCCCTGCCCAGGGAGTGAAGCTCCACCCGAATGGGAAACCGCCCCTGGAGTTCCGGGATGAGATCTGATGGCTTTGACAGATGAAAGGCACCGCTGGCGATGAAGAGGATGTGGTCTGACTTGATCATACCGTACTTGGTGGTCACGGTGGACCCTTCGACAATGGGAAGCAGGTCACGCTGCACCCCCTCTCTTGACACCTCTGGCCCCTGACTGCCGCTTCCACGGGAGGCGATTTTATCAATTTCATCAAGGAAAATGATACCCGACTGCTCACTGCGCTGGAGGGCCTCTTTGATCACCTTGTCCATGTCCACTAGACGTTCGGTCTCCTCCTTGGTGAGGGCAGTCATAGCTTCATCAACTCTCATCTTGCGGGTTTTTTTCTTTTTAGGAAATATCTTTGAGAAGGCATCCTGAAGGCTTGACTGCATATCCTCCATTCCGGAGGTGGTCATGATTTCCACCATGGGGGCGCCATGGGATTCAGTGAGGGCAAGCTCTATCTGGCGATCATCAAATTTGCCGTCACGAAGCATCTGACGAAATTTTTCCCGTGTCGAATGGGACTGGTCATCGGCTTCAACAGGGATGTCACTGCTTTCGCCGTGGCCGATTAAAACACCATCACTGTCCGCACCGAACCCGGGTTGTGATTTTGGCGCAGCGGGGCTGGGGGGAAGCAGGATATCGAGAATCATGTCTTCGGCATTGGCGGCAGCCAAGCCCTCGATCCGGTCCTTCTCCTCCTTTTTCACCATGCTGACGGCGATCTCGACAAGGTCTCGGATCATGGATTCCACATCACGCCCGACATAGCCCACTTCGGTAAATTTTGAGGCTTCCACCTTGAGAAACGGTGACTGAGCAAGTGTTGCCAGCCGTCTGGCAATCTCTGTCTTTCCGACACCGGTGGGGCCGATCATTATGATATTTTTAGGTACGATCTCCTCTCTCAGAGGCGAGTCCACCTGTTGCCTGCGCCATCGGTTACGAAGGGCAATGGCAACGGATCGCTTGGCGTCAGCCTGGCCGACAATAAATTTATCAAGTTCCTGCAGGGTCTCAATGGGGGTCAGGGAGTGGTTGTTGGTCAGTGTCATTGAATTATATTATTTTCAGTGATTATCAGATGGTTTCAACAATTATGGAATTATTCGTATACACACAGATCGATCCGGCGATCTCCATTGCCTCACGACAAACTTCCTTGGCTGAGAGATTACTGTGAGCAATAAGTGCGGTGGCTGCTGCCTGAGCGTATGGACCACCGGAACCGATGGCCAGAACACCCTGGTCTGCCTCTATGACATCGCCGGTACCGGTGAGAAGCAAAGAATACTCACTGTCCACTGCAATGAGCATCGCTTCAAGCCTTCTCAGCATCTTGTCCGTTCGCCACTCCTTGGCAAGCTCAACAGCGGCACGCATCAGGTTGCCGTTGTACTGCTCGAGTTTTTGCTCAAGTTTGTCAAAAAGAGTAAAGGCATCAGCAGTTGCACCGGCAAACCCGGTTATTACACGGCCATGGTAGAGCCTGCGGACTTTTTTGGCCTGATGTTTCATCACGGTGTTGCCCAGGGATACCTGGCCGTCGCCGGCAACCGCAACCTGGTCGTTGTGGCGGACTGCAAGAATCGTCGTTGATCGTATTTTCATGATATTGTTATTTGATTTGTATACTATTTGCTGATTTTTTATTTTTCTTTTCACATACAGAGCTGACAACAGATAACAGCATCAAAGCATGTGATTGACAACTGTTTTACATGATACTTTTTAATGAGCCAGCGGGTGCGCCTTGTCATAGACCTCGGACAGGTAGTCAAGGGTCAGGTGGGTATAGCGCTGGGTGGTGGAAAGACTGGCGTGGCCGAGTAATTCCTGAACTGTCCGCAAATCAGCCCCCATCTCCAGAAGATGGGTGGCAAAAGAGTGGCGCAGAGCATGGGGTGTCACAATCTGAGCAATGCCTACCCTTTCGCCATACCCCTTAACCATTCTTTCGACACTCCTTGTGGTCAGGCGGCCGCCCTGGCCGTTGAGAAAAAGGGCCTCGTTTTCCGGGGGACGACCCCGTTTTATCCTCGAAGCGATCAGCTCCTGTCTCAATCCCAGCCACTGTTTAAGGGCATCAATGGCCGGACGCCCCACCGGCACGAGCCTTTCCTTTTTTCCTTTGCCCGTCACCCTAAGCATTTGCTCATCAAAATCAAGATCTGCCAAATTACGCGACACCAGTTCCGCGACCCTGACTCCGGTGGAGTAGAGCATCTCCAGGATTGCATGGTCCCTTGCCTGATACCGATCATTTTCTGCCGGTGCCTCAATGAGACTGAAAACCTCGTCAACGGTGAGAAAAACAGGGATGGTTCTGGTCAGCTTGGGAGCTGCTATTCCATTAAGAGGCGATTCGATCACCTCTCTGGTTTTAAGCATGTATCGATAAAAACTGCGCAGGGCCGATAATTTTCTGGCCACTGTAGCTGCGCTGTTTTTACCATGCAGGGAAACCACATAACGCCTGACATCGATAATTGTAACCTCGGCCGCTGTTTTCTTTTTCTTAAGCGTTGAAACAAATCCCTCCAGGTCTCTTCGATAACCGTCAACGGTATGAGGAGAATACGCCTTCTCATGGCTGAGGTAGGCAAGAAAGGAAACAATGGATTTATTCATCGTTAATCGGTTTGATCTGTTACGCTAATAAAAACTTTGACACAACCACCTCATTGACTGTTGGTTGTCCCGGCGGGATTTTCTCCTCGACTTCTCAACCGTCAATGAATATATACAAGCTCATACGGGATATGGAGCCACTCAACAGCCCAGCATTTTTGCTCATCAATCCATGCATTATATTCCATTATGGCAAAACGTACATTTGAAAACGCACTGTCCAAACTTGAACAGATCGCTGAAGAGCTTGAAGACGGTGATCTCAGTCTTGAGAAAAGCCTCAAAAAATTTGATGAAGGGGTTAAACTTGCCGACTACTGCAATGAAAAATTAACCGACGCAAAGGCCAAAGTCGAGCTGCTGCTTGAGAAAAACACTACTCTGCAGCCGGTTGACTTCGACGAGTTTGACAATGGAGATCAGGAAATATCTCAGTGAGAGGAAAAAGGCTGTTGAGCAGAGTCTCGACAATTTGGTGCCGGCTGCCACAGGTCCTTTTTCCAAGCATATCGAAGCCATGCGCTACAGTCTCTTTGCCGGCGGAAAACGGGTTCGCCCCATCCTCTGCCTGGCGGCGGCTGATGCTGTAGGTGTTGAAGAAGACTCTGCAGACGCCCTCTTTCCCATCGCCTGCGCCCTGGAGTGTATCCACACATACTCCCTCATCCATGACGATCTGCCGGCCATGGACGATGACGCTCTAAGAAGAGGCAAGGCGACCAGTCACATCCTCTTTGGTGAGGCCGGTGCCATTCTTGCCGGAGACGGCCTGCTGACCCTGGCCTTTGAACTGCTCAGTGATCCTGCGGTCAGCGTCATAGGCAGCGACAGACAGCTGGAGATCATCAACCTGGTCAGCTCATGTGCCGGGCCGCTGGGTATGGTCGGTGGTCAATCACTGGATATGGAAATGGAGCAGCAGGAATTTCCGTTTTCAACCCTTGAACAGATCCATCG
>JBDLID010000132.1:0-7720 GCA_039715055.1 Thermodesulfobacteriota bacterium
GTTGAGCAGCGGCATCGGCAATGATCGCAATACCATCTTTTTTTTCGGTCTGTTCGGCCTTTTGGGCTGGGCTTTGTGGATGGTGCGCAACCGTGGTTTTACTCCATGGCTCTGGCTCCTGCTGTTTGGTGCTGCAGGAGTGCTCGGCTATGCAGGTCAGATCGGCCTGCATCAGCTCCACACTATCGTTGAGGAAAAGGTCCTCGAGATGATGGGTTACAGCGGCGCTGGAGATGAAGATCCTTTTCAGACCGAGACAGCTATCGGTTCGGTCGGTCGCCTGAAGCTGTCTGAGAAAATCGTTCTCCGGGTGAGTGGGGAAAACGGCAGGGTTCCTCCGGCCTATCTGCGCAACGGCAGCTACGATATCTACAGCGGCCGCAGCTGGCTCAACGCAAGCCGCAGTGTGCAGAAGATCACCCCGGAACAATCAGGAAAAGAGTGGATCATCCATCCTGGGGCGAAGGAGCAAAATGGATCCTGGCTGACAATCGACACCCGGATTGACAGCCAAGGGGGGATTCTGCCGGTTCCTCCCGGCACCATCCGGCTGCGCGGACTGTCCGCAGAACAGGTGGAGGCCTCCCGGTCCGGTTTTATCCGGTTGAGCGGTGTTGCAGGCCGGATCCGGGCGGACATCCTTGCCGACCCGCTGCAGCCCTCGGATATCGCGCCCGGCGAGATCGATCTTTCGGTCTCCAAATCGCAAAGGGCCATGCTGGCTGAACTCATCGGAGAGTATGGCCTTGAACGGGAGAATCAGGCTGCATCCCTTGAGGCCATCGGCGACTATTTCCGCGATCATTTTTCTTATACCCTGGTCCAGAAAGAGTCTGGAGACCATGCAGATCCCATGTCCCGGTTCCTGCACAAGACCCGTGCCGGTCACTGTGAATATTTTGCCACTGCCACGGTACTGCTCTGCCGAATGGCCGGTATACCCGCCCGTTATTCCACCGGCTGGGTGGTCAGTGAGTACAGTCGACTGGAGCAGTGCTATCTGGTGCGGGCCCGACATGCCCATGCCTGGGCCATGGTTTATGTCGGAGGAAGGTGGCAGGTTCTGGACACGACACCCGGTGAGTGGCTTGATTTGGAAGAAGAGAGCAGCTCTGTCCTGACTCCGCTCGGCGACCTGTTCTCCTGGGGATGGTATCACCTCTGTCTCTGGTGGAGCCGTCTTCTTTCCGGCCTGGGCAGTGGTGGCCTGTGGTTTCTTGTTCCGGTGGCGGCCTGGCTGATCTACCGGCTCAGCCGCTTGAAGAAAAAAAGGGTGAAAGGTGAGGTGGTGGAAAGTGATGGAGCGGTTCTTGAAAAAAGGGGGCTTGACTCAGATTTTGTTCTGGTTGAACAGTTCTTTTCCGGAGTTGGACTCGGTCGATTGGAATCTGAAACTCCTCTCCAGTGGTGCGGGCGTCTGGAAGGGATCACTGAACAGGAACTTCATTACCACAGGCTCAGAAAGCTGGTGATGTGCCACTACAATCACCGTTTTAACCCGGGCTGCGATGCAAAACAGAGCCGACACAAACTCAAGGCAGAAGTAGACCGCTACCTGGCACTGCTTGATAGGGAGAGGATTGAAAAGATGCCATAAAAAAAGGTGATTTTCACCACTGCTCAGAGAGCAGGGCAAAAACCACCTCCGGGGGGACGGGTTGGAACTGACTATTTGACGCCTTTCTCTCTTAGAAAGGGTACATATTTTTTATCAACACCCTTGATGTGATTGACCAGCCAGTCCTTGAGAAAGTCCATTAACTCCACCGACAGGGCGGCCTGTCCTGACTTGAATTCTTTCTGGAATTTGACAACCTGGTCCACCAGTTTTTCATGGTGCTGCTTGTGGGCCTCATATTCAGGGTAGCCGTGCTTTTCAAAGAGTTGTTCTTCAAGGGCAAAATGATCGGCTGTGTAATCGACCAGACGATCGAGGATCGCCCCTGCCTCACTGACGCTTGATCCCGCCTTCATGGCCCGGTGAAGATCATTGATCATGCCCACCAGTTTTTTGTGTTGTTCGTCTATCACTGAAATATTTACTTTGAGGCTGCTGCTCCAGCGAATGAGCCTTCGTCCGCTGACCTGAGTTCCTGGTCTGTTGCCCGCAGTTTTTTCATAGGCAAGGCCGTCAATTGTGAAGGTCTCGATCATATCCTTGAGTTCTGTTGCAATTCTAACCAGGTCAGTGGCAGATCCTTCAACATCTTTACCGGTTTGCGAGAGGTCGCCGGTCATTGAACTGACCATATCAATATTTTCAGCAATTTCTGATGAGGCGGTGGAGGTCTGAGCCACATTTTCATTGACCTCACTGATTCCCTGGGCGGCCTGCATGATATTTTCCGTGATCTCTGTCGTGGTGGCGGTCTGTTCCGCCACCGAGGCGGCAATAGCGGCCACGATCTCGTCGACCCGATTGATAACACTCGTTATCTGACGGATTTCGCCAACCGTTTCATTGGTAGAGCTTTGCATGGCCTCAATGGAAGAACGGATTTCACCGGTGGCCTCAGCCGTCTGCTTAGCCAGCTCCTTGATTTCGTTGGCCACAACCGCAAAGCCCTTGCCTGCCTCGCCGGCCCGGGCGGCTTCAATGGTTGCGTTGAGTGCCAGGAGGTTGGTCTGTTCCGAGATTTCGGTGATCACCTGGGTCACCTTGCTGATCTTGTCGGCGGCCTCACCCAGGGCATCCACCTTCTGCGAAGAACTGCCGGCCAGAGCCACCGCATCTTCGGTAATGGACCGGGCTTCCCTTGTCTTGGCATCCACTTCACCGATAGAGGAAGAGACCTCTTCTGAAGCTGAGGCAACAATATTTACATTGGTGGAGGCCTGTTCACTGGCTGCCGCCACCGTGTACATGTTACTGCTCAGTTCCTGGGTGGCGGAAGCCACATTGGCAGCCTGGCCGGAGACCGCCTCGTTGGAGTCTTTCATGTCTATGGCAATGGTGTTGAGTTCGTTGGATGTGGAAGTCAGGCTGAGCATCTCTTTGTTCATGTTACCGATCATGGTGTTGAGTTTCGTACTCATTTTGTTCAGGGATTTAGCCAGCATGCCGAATTCGTCTTTCTGGTCAAGCTTCAGTCTGGTGGTCAGGTCTCCCTCGGCAAGATGATCGGCCAGGGTCACCGCCTGGTTCAGGGTAGAGCTGATCAGCCGGGAAATGAAAAAACCAAAGACTGTAGCCAGCACGATGGCCAGTCCACTGAGAATGATGATGAGGTTTTGGTCCCGTTTTGCGTCTTTGCTGAGTTGCTCGTTGCTTGAGTTCGCATGGCTATCAATTTCCTCTGCGATTTTATGAAGGACTTTTTGGACTTGCTTGATGGATGAACGCGACTTGGTGTTGTAGATTTCCCGGGCCTCTTCCCTGTCGCCGTCATTATTGGTGACCGATTGCTGGATCTCACGGGCTGAGTCGTGGAGGTCGCGATGGGGGCGTTCAAGTTCTTTGAAAAGCAGTGCCAGCTCAGGCAGTACCTGTTCAGCCTTTTTCCGTTCCTCACCAAAAAGAAACTTGCCAAGCTTACAGGCGTGGTCATCCACTTTCACCTTGAGTGGTTTGTCATTTTCTGAAGCCAGGTAGATGATGACTTTGCTCTTCCAGTTCAAGTGATCGATTTCCCGATGAAGGGTGAGCGCTTTGAGTTCACTGTAATAGGAGGAGATGGTTATTTCCCCGCTAAGCTGTCTCAGTCCGACCCAGCTCACTGTGGCAATGATCAGCAGTAACAGGATGACAAAACCAAAACTGCTGCCAAGTTTTTTAGTGATGGACAGGTCTTTCCAAATCATTAGTACCCTCTCTCATGGTGAATGAATAACGGTGAGAACTTCAGGATCGGTGCCGGTAGACGGTGTGAGTCGATTGAGCGATACACCAGGCTATCTTGAAAAATTACTCTTCGGAGTCTACGCTTACCTCGCCCGATTTCTTCGTTTCCGCGAAAAGAAAAATGCTCACATATAACTAATATGCTGCGCTTTTCATTTTCACAGCTCCTCGAACTCGAACGAATATCTAATTTTTCAAGGGACCCACCTGTAAACAGGAGATGGACCGAGCCGAAAACTCTGTCAGATCAACTTTCTTATCGAATTGTCGGGCTGATTTCTTTACCCAAATCTGTCGCAGTTATCCATTTTTTTGGAATTCATTCCCATGAGGGTTTTGATGAAGAGACATGTGGAAGGAGAGTGAAGATGTGTGGAGTAGAGGATGGTGAAAAATAATTCACCCATCACGATGCAGCGGAAAAATCAGTCAACCGGTTTTTAAATCAGCAGCCAGAGGCTGACGGTTGACCCGGGCTTATGGAAATGGTGATAAGGGGGTGTGAACGGGGCGGGAAAATACTGGTGGCCTCCGGTAACCGAACGGTACATGTTCCAAAGAGGCTCGTTTTGTTGCCTCAGGGTGTCAGCTGGCCGCTTTTCTCAAAGTATTTATTGAGAACAAGCAGTGAGACCAGCCGTTCTTTTTCCCGGTTTTGAAACTGTTTAACATACTGATTGGCGCAGCCGATGATCTCCAGTGCTGCATCCTGGTTGTTCCGGTAGTAGTTAATCTTCTCCTCAAGGTCCGAGTAGTCGTCTTTTAAGAGCACGTAATGTTTGTCGGGGATGAGCCGTCCCTCCATGAACCAGGTTTCATAGAGCGGTTTTTTCATCAGGCAGAGCGAGTTTGACGACATGATCCACTTGAGGTTGGTACCCACGTCGTTGCCTTCGATGGAGAAGATGAATTTATAACGGAGCTGTTCTTCTATGGGCATGAATCGTTTCTGGCGGCTCGGGTCGCCGCCCTCTTCCACCGGATTGGACTGGCCGATGTTGAGCAGTGGATGTTTGTGGTACTGCTGCATGAAACGGATCCGATGGTTGCGGATCGCCTTGCCTCGCCAGACCATCATATCCAACTTGTCTTTGAACTCGATTTCATCGCTGACAAAGGTAAAGTGCCGCACCTTGTTGAGCTTGAGCAGGATCGAGTTTGAGTTGCCCCCACCTATGGGGCGGCTCTTGACAAATGCCGGCCGCCGGGGCACCTCGATGACATCTCCGAATTGACAGTGGAAGCGAAGCTGCGGGGCAAAGTAACGGATCGATTCCTGCAGGTCAAAATAGTAGGCGGAATCGCTTTGGGTGGTTAAGTCTGCAAACCGGACGGCATCACCACCGAGTTGAAAGGGATCGTCCTGTTTGTTGCAGTAGTTAACCCGTTCTTCGATCTCTTTACTGTCAAAATCGGTTACGGAGTCCAGAATTTGCTCCAGCTTTCCACGGTGGATAAGGGAGGGGAGAAACATCCGTGAGATCCCTTTGAGGTAAAAGGAAACCTTGGAGTTTTTATGCTTTCGGTGAAGGATTTTAGAAAGCTTTCTGTCCAGCCGGATGAAGTCCATGCTCTCGGTGCGTTGCCAGTTTTTAAGGGTGGTTGTGGTCCGGACAGTAACAAAGAGGAGCGACAGGGGCAATGAAATAACGGCCGCATCCCTAGGAGGGCAGGTGGAGACGATCTCTTATCAACAACCAGAGCGTAAGTGCGGTCCCTCCTGCAGCGAGAGCCGTCCAGCCGATAACATCGATTTTATCGGTCCACTGCAGGGAAGCCCCTGCCATGGCAAAGGCCCCGAAGACAAAGTAGGTAAACACCATGGCAGAGGAGGCGGTACCCGCATCTCTGCCCACCTGTTCAAGGGCCAGGTTGTTGGATGGCGGTCTGCAGAGCCCGAGGCAGAAAGTGGCCAGGCCTATGGGCAGGGCCAGCCTCCATGGCCCATCAAACAACGGGCTGAGCATGATGATGCCGCCAATACCGATGCCGCTGTAGCCGATGGTGATCATCTTCAGTGTGCCGAGCCGTTTGCCAAAGCGCAGGCAGACCATTGAGCCGATCATGAAACAGAGGGCATTGGCCCCGAAAAACAGGGAGAATTGTTTTTCATCCATACCGAATCTGCTGATGTAGATCGGGGCTGATCCGGCAATGAAAGCAAAAAGGGGCAGGCCGACCAGTGCGTTGCAGGCCACCACCCCGACCAGGCGCAGGTTGGTGAGAACCCGGTGATAACTATGGATCAGTGATTGTATCGAGCTCCCCTGTTCAGCGCTGTGAGATTCCGCTGTTTTAAAGACGCCGACAAGAGCGACCATCCCCATGCCGGCCTGAAAGATGAAGATCCATGGCCAGGAGAGATAGTCCATGATCAGGCTGCCGATCATGGGGGCGATCATCGGTGCGAGTGCCATGATTATTGCGATCTGGCTCAGCACCCGCTCCCGTGTTCCGCTTGTCAGCCGGTCCTTGGCCATGGCCATGGAGATCGCCGAGGCGGCAGCCGCTCCCATGGCCTGGAAAATGCGGGCGCCAATCAACCAGTTGATGGACGGTGAAGCAGCGCACAGCAGGCTGGCAGCGATAAAGAGGAGCAGGCCTGCAATGAGCGGCGGTTTACGGCCGAACCGGTCCGAGAGCGGGCCGTAGACGAGCAGGAAAAAACAGTAGGTGATGAAAAAGAGGACCAGTGTCAGGTTAACGACCGCCAGCGGTTTCTGCCAGAGCGTTTGCAGGTGTGGGATGACCGGCAGGTACATGTCTGTCGCCAGTGGGGGGAAGGCGGTGAGCAGGGCCAGGAGGAGAACGAATTTTAGCATGGTGCTGCTCGCAGGTGATGGGCGGGGACAGAAAGGGCATCGGTTGACAGACACAAGACAGTAGCGACGGGAGTTGGATCTGTCAAGCATACGCCTCCTGTTGAAAATGGCGGCCGGTGCAATGAGGTTGTGACTGACGGATTATGTTGCCTTTTTTCATGACAGGGCTATGCTGTTTATATGAAAAGCAGACTGTTGAGAGAGCAGAAAAACGGTCCTCCAGGATTCTACAGAAAAAACGTTGATCTGAAGCGATTTTTTATATGACAGGTTCAGCCGAGGAAACAAACAGGGCGGTCATTCCCATGGTTCGTATTAACGGGGCCGAGGTCCGTCTGCTCCGTGAGGAAAGAGGGCTGACCCAGCTCTACCTTGCGACAGCAGTGGGGGTGACCACCGAGACCATCTCCCGCTGGGAGCGGGGCCGCTCTCCCAATATCAAGAAGGAGAACGGCATCCGCCTGGCCGAGGCCCTTGAGGTGGAGCTTGCTGAAATCCTGGAGCAGCCGCCGGAGAGCGACGATGAACCTGTGAGGCAGGAGGCAGCAGAAGACAAAGCAGATGTGGGCAGTCCATCGACCGGCTCAGTGTTTCGTCTGACCCGTAACAGCCTTATTGTCCTCTCGGCAGTAACCCTGGCCCTGTCCATGTTGTCTCTCTCCCGCTGGGTCATGAAAGAAAACAAGCCGGTCATTTTTTCGGCCAGTCGCCTGATTCCCGTCCACAGCGCAGAAGGAAAGCCTTTTCCGGTTATCATCGATGTTGCGCTTGACGGGATGGAGAAAAGTTCACTGCTGGTCACCGAAAAGATAGCAGAACAGTGCAAAATGACCTGGAGCCTGCCAAAGCCGGGTCAGAGCAGCAATAATACACTGAAGTGGATCGTCAAAGACGGTGGTGACCATGGTGTTTTTGCCTACATGGTTACCTGCAGTGACCCCGGTTCAGCCGATACTGTGGACGGTTTTTCCGGGACGATTGTGGCGCGCAGGGGCGGCCAGGCGCGGGCGGAGATCACAGGTGTTGACAGGATCTCACTGATGCCCTTTCACTGGGC
>JBDLID010000133.1:0-7705 GCA_039715055.1 Thermodesulfobacteriota bacterium
CCATTACGGGATGGCAATAATAACTATGCAGAAGAGGGATAGTACAATGTGGAAGAAACTGTAAAGGTCAGTCGATGATTCCGGGGGGAAAGTCCCAGGTGGGGGATGAAAAAAAGAGGAGCGCCAAGATCCGGCGAGGAAGAGTTCCTGGAGGTCTGCAGGGGACTATCTCATGGCTACCTTTATGAATTGCCTCTTTGCGCAGACTGCGAAATTTTTATTTTTCAAGGCATCTTTATGAAAAATACAGGCAGGATTGAAATGAATCTGACCTGGTAAAAAAGGGATCAGCCGGGCGGCCACAACATTTCCCGGCCGCCAAGAATGTGCATGTGGATATGAAACACGGTCTGCCCGGCCTTGGCGCCGTTGTTGAATACCATCCGGAAATCGCTGCCGATCCCCTTTTCTGCGGCCAGACTGCCGCCGATCTGCATCATGCGGCCGATGAGGCTGCGGTCTTCATCACCAACAGCTGCAGGCCCGGGGACATGTTTTTTCGGAATGACCAGGAAATGGACCGGTGCCTGGGGGGCGATATCCATAAACGCCATTACCTCATCATCCTCATAAATCACATCTGCCGGGATCTCCCCGCCAATAATTTTACAGAACAGGCAGTTTTCATCCATCAGGATCACCTCAAAACTGGAAAGCTGCTCCAGTTGACAGAAAGAGCGTGGTTGTCAGGCAGCGTTTAGTGCCTTACTCCTGAATTCCTGTCATAAAAAACAAGAAATTGAGGAGGGATAATTACAAGCAAATGGCTACCTTACCACCAAGGCACTTATCCAGCGACTCTAAAAGCTTCCGACTTGTCGGGTTAAGAAATAAGGAGGACCCGCAGGTCCTCCAGAAATATCAGCCTGAAATTATTCGGCGGAGCAGGAGAGTTCAAACAGTTTGGTGATGGCGTCCCGTCCGGCATCACTGAGGTACCTGGTGCCTGAACCGACAAAGGTGTCGTATTCGATGCGGGGATCATCCTCAAGCCACTGGCCGTCTTTCCAGCTGAACCACTGTTTATTCGGCTGGTCATAGACATGGAGGGGACGGTTGAACAGTTTGGCCAGCTCGACGGCCCAGCCTGTTCCGCCCTTGACGGTATTGTCATCCTGGATGGAACCGATGACAAAGACCTGGTGACCTGCGTTGACCATATGGAAAATGGTCTGCAGTACCTTTCTGATCTTGTCGGTCTCGTAGTAGGTACGATTCAACATTCTTGAGGCAAGTTCCATGGAGATGTCGCCTCGCTCCAGGTCTTCCTGGCTGAGGATGACCGCATTTTTGTCCCTGCTCAGTTTATGGTCTTCAAAGCTGTAGATCACCTCTTTGAGGCCCCACTTTTCCGCCGCCTCGCCGAAGCATTCCTCGGCGCCCTTGAGGCCGCCGCTATACAGGGTGCAGTTTTTCCTCTCCATCGATTTACTCCTTCAAATGTTGTTTCTGGGTCTTGAGTTGGTATGAACGTCACGATCAACTGTTTTCAATGACAACTGATTGCTGATTGGCAATTAGTCAGTGTGGGGCGACAAACTGCCCTCAACCCTGAACTGTAACTGTTCAGTAGTAGGCCATATTTGCTCATCCGGACCTTTGAAGTACACTCATGCTATATGAGAAGGGCCAAATGGACGAAGATGGTATGCTGCTAAATAGTAACGTTGATTGTATACCAGATTCAGCAAAGAACACAAGGGCATGGCCTGCGGCAGCTCTTAAAAAAACGGTTGTTGTCATCTTATGATGGCCTTATCCCTTTTCTCCCCGCAGGTAGACACGCAGCGGGGCAGGATAGCCCTCAACGGTACGGCTGGGGTCATTTTTGTCGATAAAGTCCTGGTATGATTCGAAGACCATCCAGGAGGTGCGCCGCTGTTCCGCTTCGGACATGGGGTGACTGCAGAACAGTTCCACCTTTTTGAAACCGGCCCGTTTCATCCAGTTGACCAGGCAGGGGCCGGTGGGGACAAAATAGGTGCCGGGTACCTTTGCATAGGTTTTTTCAGGGAACAGGGCCAGCGGCTCCTCGCCGGGCAGCCCCTGGGATTCAAGGATCAGACTGCCACCCGGCTTCAGTGAGCAGAGGATGTCACGCAACACCTCAACGGGCGATGAGCGGTGGTAGATGATTCCCATGAGAAAGATTACATCAAAACACTCAGGGAAAAGTGCGAGATGCTCAACTCCGAGCAGATCAATATGGAGAAAGGGGAGACCGGCAATATTGTTAAGCGACCTGAAGCAGTAGTAATGCTGGACCGACGGTTCGAAACCAACCACAAGTTTCGGGCGATACGGTGCCATGCGAAACATGTAATAGCCGTTGCTGCAGCCGATATCGGCGATGACCTTGCCGCTCAGCTCGGGTAAATAGTTCTGCAGCCGCTGCCATTTTCGTTCACTGCGCCATTCCGCATCAATGTCGATGCCGAATACGGAAAAAGGCCCCTTGCGCCAGGGCATAAACGCCCGCAGTGACTCTTCAAGCTTCCGCTGTTCAGTCTCATCCAGTTCACCACTGCCCCCTATGGTGACCACGTCGTTATCGCAGTTGACAGTGTTCGTTTGCAGGGTTGAGAGGTGAAGATAGGGGTTTCGGTAGCGGAGAAACCCCTTTTTGTCCTGGTTGACCCACTGCTGCAGGCGTCGGTGTTCGTCGCTGATGCCATCTCGGTCAATGGTTGACGGCAGCTGGTCAAGATAAGGGATTGGTGAGTCGGTCACGATTTTACGGCCACAAAAGAGGCAAAGTTGAACCATTGAAAAAAGGTCTCGACCGATTTGAACCCTGCATCGGTGAGCATTTTTCTATTTTCTTCAATGGAAAAGGGGATGAGGATGTTTTCCAGGGCCTCACGTTTTTTGGCGATCTCCAGCTCAGAATAGCCCCGCTCTTTTTTGAAACCGTGATAGATGTCAATGAATTTGCGGTTGAGGAGGCTGTCATGGGAGATCTGTTTTTCACTGAGAAGAAGAACCCCGCCCGGGCGAAGCTGGTCATGGAGGTGATTGATAAACTCCTGTCGCTTCATGGGGCGGATGAACTGGAGGGTGTAGTTAAGGAGAATAGCACTGGAGCCGGGAAGATCGATCCGGGTGATATCCTCCTCAATGAAGCGTACCCGGTCGCTTTGGCCGAGGAGTTCCGCCTTGAGAGTCGCCTTGTGGAGCATGGCAGGCGAGTTGTCCACACCGACAAAACTCAGCGGTTTATCCTTGAGGGCCGCAGCCAGCCGGATCAGGCAGGTGCCGGTGGCACAGCCAAGGTCCACCACCCGGTCGCCCTCTGTCAGCAACCCTCCAAGGAGGCCTGCCATACAGTCGATGACTTCATCGTAAAAGGGAATCGAGCGGTCAAGCATGTCGTCGAAGACCTCGACAACCCGTTCGTTGAAGATAAAATCCTCCTCAACCTGCTCAACCTGATAAAGTGTGTCCCGGTTTTGTTTGCTCATCTTGTCCCCCATCTTTTTCACCTGCGCCTCGTATACCATTTCCAGGGCAGGGAGCAAAGAAACTTTTAGTACGATTAATCTTGCCTTGGCAGCGGTATCTCTGTATAAACTGATCGTTGAATGAATGTTTTTGTGGTTATGTCAGAAAAGGAGATTGGTCATGAACGGTAAATTTATAGGAAATGTCGTACTTTGTATCGGGCTTCTAGCCCTTTTTGTTTTTGGGGTCAGCAGTATCAGCGCCACCCCGGATGTCGCCGGGCTGCTACGTTCGGAGATAAAAGTCGATGAGTCGGCAAAGTCGTTGAATCTTACTGCCTCCCGGATATCCCGTCAGGAGAAGGGACACATGGTGGATGCCGCCTTTACTGTCGAGAACAACTCCGATCACGAGATCGGCCGGCTTACCGTGGTCTGTGATCACCAGGATAAAAACGGCAAGAGCCTGGGGCGTGACCAGTGGATTATTTTTGAAAATATTCAGCCTAAATCAAGCAGTCCGTTTAAGTTGACGGAGAAAAAGTATATTGATTCGGCCCTTGCCTCCTCGGATTGCCGTATTGTCGATGCATCGCCTGCTGCCAAGCCCCTGGTCACCGTTCACAGAGTCGTCTCCGGCCACGCCGCCGGTCATGATGAGGCGTCCGGTAATGGTGATGGACATCACTGATCGGTTGAAGTAGAGTTGAAAAGTTTATTACTCAACCTCGACAACGGAAAAACAGATGTCCGGAAAAAAAATAGACTTTGACGAAATCCTGGGGAAGTATCATTCAGATCCCTATGATTATGTAGATATTCATGCTGTTCATACAGGGGTTGTGTCGTTTCGCGTCAAGGAAGGCGACCTTGTGGACGGAGCCTCCGGCGAGTGGCGCCATATTCCCGGAAACCAGCTCTACGAGATTTCCAGGGAGCGCAATCCCAAGGTGGTCACCTCAAGGACCAACGGCACTATCCACTCCATTGCCGCTGAGCTTGAAGGGCAGTTCGTAGAAGCCGGTGAAAAACTTCTCACCATTCGTCATCCCCTGAAGAAAAAAGAGATCATCGAGTCCATCCTCAAGGAGGTCCTGGTGCTCTTCCCCGCCCCGGAGCGGGCCAAGTATTATTTTGCCCTTGATGTCCAGTCCCGTATCGAGAAAAAGGGAGCCCGGGCGGTGACCATAGAGCCGGGCGACGAGATTATCACCATGTCGCTGATGAAACGTGACACCCCGGTCTATTACTCGGGTGAGGCCGGTGTAATCCACTCCATCTATTTCACCCCGGGTATTTCAGTGGACCAGGGTGAACCGCTCATCGGAGTCTGCTCCCATGACAAGCTGCCGTTGATCCAGAAGATCATCACCAAGGTGAAGGCGGACTGGGATAAGATTTCCAGCGAGCAGGAAGCTGCCGCGTAGCTTATCTCCTTCCATGGACTGCGGCGACTGGTTGTCCCCCCGATCCCTGCTGAGGTCCCTCCAGCGGGATGAATTCGACGATCGAAAAAGCGATTTTTCTCCGGAAATAATCCACGAAATTCTCTCCTTCGGTGCTGTAGTCGGCTCCTCCATTGACTGTCATTGCTGTCTCGACCGGGCCATGGATGAGGCCCGCCGGCTTATCAGCGATAATGACAGAAAAAATTGTTCCACCGAGTCCGGCAGGGTTATTCTGGCGGAGCGGATGGAGCAGGCCAGGGGACGTTTTGCACGCTCCTGGCATGCCCCGATCGGCGGCCTGTGGGGGTGTTTGATTCTGGCCGACACCCTTCTGCCCGAGGCCTCCCGTCTGCTGCCGCTGGCTCTTGGCGTGGCCGGCTGTGAGGCGGTGGCAAAACTGGGCGGCGGCCCGGTTACCGTCCGCTGGGTGAACGACCTCCTCCTGGGTTCGTCAAAACTGGGTGGATTTCTTGCCGAGCAGTATTTTTCCCCTGTCCATGGCGAATCCTTTCATCTCCTCGGTTTCGGCATCAATGTCAACAACCACCAGTTTCCCTCAGGCCTTGCCGAACAACCGACCTCGCTGGCACTGGCAACAGGCCGTAAGATCGATCTTGCCCCCTTTTCCCTGCTGTTTTTACGGAAACTGGCCTGGAACTATGGCCTGATCTGTTTTGAGGAAAAACAGATGCTGGCCGGAGAACCATTTTCAGGCCATGATGGAGCTCATGCTCTGCTCAGCCGCTGGCGGGAGCTTTCCGACACCATCGGCCGACGGGTTGCATACGGCTATGATATTCAGAAAAACCTGCAGTACAGGGCAACGGTAACCGGTCTTTCAGCGGACGGCGGCCTGCAGCTGCTCCTTGATGACGGCAGCACCATTGTCGAGCACAGCGGAGAGCTGCGTTACCTCGACTAGCCAGGGCTCAGCCTGAAATCTGGCCGCGGAGAAATTTCAGACTGTTGATTTCGCGCTGGAACAGGGTTCGGCTGTACTGGTGGAGGAGTGTTATGGTTTCCATGGCGGTGGCAGCGGTGAAGCGTAGTCTGGAGAGACGGATGAGTTCCATTTCCCTTGCTGATTGAAGCATTTTCAGCGTTCCGGCAGAGATCGGCTGCTGTACATCGAATTCATCTTTGCGGCAGCGGGAGCAGACCAGTGAACTGGATCCACTGTGAAAATAGTGGCTTCGGCTCTCCAGGCTGCTCTGTCCGCAGTGGTGGCAGCTGGAGAGATTGGGGCCGTAACCGATGCAGTCGTAGAAACGGATGAGAAAGATGCACAGGGCTGTAAGGGGACGGTCGTTGTGGTTGAGTGCTCCCAGAGCCCAGCAGCAGAGTGAAAAAAGCTCGTCATCACCACCCTGTTCACGGGTGGCAAGCAGCAGCAGTTCACGGATGACTGATGCGCAGTAGTAGCGGTCGGGATCGGTACGGAGGGAGAGGTGGCTGTCGAGGAGTTCCGCCTCAGCGAGAAAGGCAAGACCAGCGGCTCGTGAAGGGCGGTAGTGGAGAGTGAGCAGGCTGAACAGTTCCAGCTTATTCATGAACCGCTTCCTGCTTCTTTTGGCTCCCTTGGCAATGGTCGTCAGGCGACCGATTCCTTCGCAGTAGAAGGTGACAATTTTATCCGATTCGCCGTGGTCGCCAAGATCCAGGACAAGTCCTCTTGCCTCCTGGGAAATCGTCCCCATTTTCTGTGTGGTTTCACCCGGCCTCAAGACAGGGGGTCAATTGAGAAGGTCTGCGGGCAGGGAGATGTTCGTAATTGTTGTTCCGTCGCGGGTAATGGGGATGGCGACGTCGTTGAGCCGCAGTTCCACACCGGATGAGCCTTCCGGAAGAGTGATATCTATGCCTTTGTGTGCCTGCCAGACGGTCTGTTCACCTGCCTTGAAGCTCTGTTGAAGAGGGGTGTCGTTGTCGAGGCTGATGGAGAGGTCAATATCATTGCTGAAAGTGGCCTCAAGGACATAGAGGGGAGGGGTGTTGCCTGTGGGCTCTTCTGTTGCCGCTGGAGACGGTTCTTCACCGGTTACAGTTTCAGTTATTATTTCCGGTAAGTAGGCTGGAGCGTCCGCCGGGATGCCTGGATCCGTCACTGACTCGGCCAGGGCTTGCTCTGTTGGAAGAGGTTGTTTTATCTCAGGTGGTGGAGCGGACAGGGCACTGACTCCGTGCTGTTCGATAATCTCCAGTTCCTGAGCAGAGTCGTCTTCCGTCTTGACGTCGTCTGTCACCGGAGCCGATTTTGATTTTTGTTGTTGAATGAACTGACTGATGTAACTGGCCGGATTCCAGGAAAAGTACCAGCAGCCGAGTGAGCCGATAATGATGAGGGCGAGCAGGGTGACGCCGATGCCCGTTCTGGGGGCAATGGACGGTGGTTGGGCCAGGGTTGAAATTCGTTTGATGTCCTTGGTTGATGGGTGGGCAGCCTGTTTGCTGACAGCAGCTGAGTTTGGCCTCTGTTCAGTGTAGCGATTGAGGACTTCATCCGGGTCCAGGCCGAGATATTTGGCAAAGAGAACGTATTGGCCCCGGGCAAACGCATCCGCCGGCAGGTTGTCGTAGTCATCTTCTTCAATGGCCTGAAGGGTCTTGAGGGAAATTCGACACTCGTTGACCACTTCCTCTTCTGCCTTGCCCTGCTCAAGCCGGACCCGGCGGAACATGACTCCCAGTGTTTCCTGCTGCTGGATGATCTCTTCGGAAGACATCTCGACTCACCTGTTGTTCTTATTCTTCGCAGTGGTTATACCTTGCTGCCTTAAAACCGGCCACGCGTATTGAGCGTGGTTATTCACTCTGCCG
>JBDLID010000134.1:0-7677 GCA_039715055.1 Thermodesulfobacteriota bacterium
ACGGCCTGACCCTGGGCGAGGTGGCCGAAGCCGTGCGCCGCTCCTCAGTCAATCTCGCCGGTGGAACACTTCGCACCAGCGGCGAGGAGATCCGTATCCGTACAGTGGGCCGTAAATACACGGGTGAGGAGCTGGCCGGCGTGGTTATTCTGGCAAGACCCCAGGGAGAGTCAATCACCCTTGAGCGGCTGGCTGAGATCAGGGATGATTTTACCGAAGATCCTCTTGCGGCAACCATTGACAAACGCCCGGCCATGTTCGTTCAGGTGGCCAAAACCAGTGAAGAGGACGCCCTCAAGATCTCCAACGCGGTGGGCAAATATGTGGAGAACAAGCAGTCCGGCCTGCCCCCGTCGGTGAAGATGGCGGTCTTTTTCGACACCACCGAGGCGTTGAGGGCGCGGATCAGTCTGCTCACCAAAAACGGACTCATCGGTCTTTCCCTGGTCTTTTTCATGCTCTGGATCTTTCTTGACCTGCGTCTCTCCTTCTGGAGCGGTATGGGGATCCCCATCTCTGTGGCCGGGGCGATGTTCATCCTCTGGGGTGTTGGCGCCTCCATCAACATGATCTCCCTGTTCGGCCTGATCATGGTGCTGGGCATTGTCGTTGATGACGCCGTTGTGGTGGGCGAGGCGATCTACGTTCACCGTAAAGCGGGTGAGCCGCCGCTTGAGGCCGCTGTGGCCGGTGTCAGCGAGGTGGCCATGCCGGTTCTGGCCGCGGTCACCACCACCATGGTTGCCTTTCTGCCGCTGGCCTATGTCGGTGGTGTGATGGGCAAGTTTATCGCCATCCTGCCCACCGTAGTCATTGCCTGTCTAATCATTTCGCTTCTCGAGTGTCTCTTTCTGCTGCCTGCTCACCTCAGCCACCTGCCGGATTTTAATCGTCCTTCGCAGCTGTGGGGAATCTTTGGTCTGGTGTCGCGAATGCGGCAGGGGGTGTCCAACGGGCTGGAGAATTTTATTGAGCGCATCTACCACCCCTTTCTGATCAGAGTCCTCAACTGGCGTTACGTGTCGCTGGCCGTCGGTATCGCGATCCTCATTCTCTCCATTGGCCTGGTTGCCGGCGGCATGGTGAAATTCCAGATCTTTCCCAAGCTCGACGGGTTCGTTATCACCTCCACTGTTGAGTTTCCCGAGGGCACCCCGCCTTCTATCACCCGGGACGCTCTTTCCAAAATGGAGGAGGCCATCAACCGGGTGGCAGAAAAGAGTACGACGGTCTCTAAAGAGCCGCTCATCAGGCAGCGCCTCGTCCTCCTCGGCCAGTCCCTTTCAGGCACCAGGGGGGCAAGAGGTCCCCATCTCGGCTCTGTCCAGGTGATTCTCCTTGAGTCGGAGAAGCGCGGTATCCACTCCAATGATCTGCTCATTGACTGGGAAAAGGAGCTGGGCGGAATTGCCGGCGTCAAGTCCCTGACCTTTGAGGGGATGCAGGCCGGACCCGGAGGGGCTGAAATCGAAATCTGGCTCCAGGGCTACCAGATGGCGAAGCTTAACCAGGTGGCCGAGGCCATCCAGGACCGTCTCGGTGAGTTTCAGGGGGTCCACCAGATTCGTTCCGATTATGCCCAGGGCAAAAGGGAACTTCGCCTTACCCTCAAGCCCGAGGCCCGCACTCTGGGCATTACGGTCAAGGATCTGGCCAAACAGATCCATGCCGGATTTTTCGGTGAGGAGGCCTTTCGCCTTCAGCGAGGCAAGGACGATATCCGGGTCAAGGTCCGTTACACACGCGAGGAGCGCAGCCGAATCAGCGATTTTGAGCGGATGAAGATCCGCGGCCCCAACCAGAGTGAGATTCCGCTTCTCTCCGTTGCCGAGATCGACTTTGTTCCCGGTTTCTCCTCCATCAGTCGGGCCGACGGTCTGCGGCGGGTGGTGGTGACAGCCGAGGTCGACTCTCAGCATGGCAATGCCCGTGAAATTTTTGGTGAACTGTCCAGAACAACCTTTAAGAAGCTGAAATCCCAATACCCCGGTGTCAATATCTCCATGCAGGGCTCTAAAAAGAACACCCGGGAGTCCTTTGGCACCCTCAAGATCGGTTTTCCCATTGCCATGGTGGGTATCTTTGTCATCATCTCCACCATCTTCCGCTCCTATATCCAGCCCTTTGTCATTCTCTTTACCATCCCGTTCGGCATTATCGGTGCCATCGCCGGCCACATGCTGCTCGGCTACAGCCTGTCCATGATGTCCATCTTCGGCATGGTGGCCCTGTCCGGAGTGGTGATCAATGATGCCATTGTCCTTATCGAGCGTGTCAACGTCAATCTGACCTCAGGCATGAAGCTCTTTGATGCAATCATTTCCGGCGGTAAGAGACGCTTTCGGGCCATTTTTCTCACCTCGATCAGTACGGTGGGGGGGCTCTCACCGTTGATTATGGAGACCGATATGCAGGCCAAATTTCTTATTCCCATGGCACTCTCTGTTGCCGGCGGCGTCACCTTTGCAACAGGCCTGACCCTGATCCTCATTCCAAGCCTGCTCATGATTCTCAGCGATTTTCGCATGGGGAGCGCCCGGATTATCCACGGCAGATGGTTCAGCAGGGAGGAGCTTGAGCCGCGGTTTGAGCAGTTGGAGAGACAACCGGATTCAGAACCTGATGTGATGAGGAACATGGTATGAGGTCGATGACAGGTCTTTTAATCGGTCTGGTTTTACTCTGTGATCACGCCGGCGCTGTGGACCTCTCAAGCCTGCAGACCCTCAGCCTCAGTGATGCGCAGGCCGTGGCGCTTGATGGTAATCCATCACTCCAGGCTGCCGCTGAACGTGTCGAACAGGCCAGGCAGCGGGTTATTCAGGCAAAAGGGGCTTACTTTCCGTCAGTTGACACCAGCGGCTCCTATATCGCATCGCAGCTCTCAGAGAGCGGTTCAGCCTCCCAGGAGGCCCTGGCTGACATGACAGGTACCTCCTTTGACCGATCAAGCGAGGTTTACGGCGTCAGCCTGGGGGCATCGTGGAGCCTCTTTGAAGGGTTTTCCCGGCGGTTCAACCGGTTGAGGGTGGAGTATGGTGAGGAGGAACTGCTGGCAGCCGAGCGTGATGCCGGGCGCCTTCTTCTCCAGGCGGTTGCCGAGAGTTTTTATGGTGTTCAGCTGGCCCGCTACAATATCATCATTGGTGAGGCCAATAAGGCGTTCAACAGCCAGCTGCTGTCCGAGGCCGAAGCCGCCCATGGGGCAGGCGCCGGTTCGCTGTCCGTGGTCCTCAACTTCAAGGTGCAGATGAACAGCGCCGAGACCGATCTTCTTCTTGCCCGTAAAAATCAGGAGATTGCCAGGCTCGGTCTGGCCCTGCTCATGGGAGTGGAGAGCGGCCAGCTGCCCCCGTCACTCCGTCTCGCAGAGTTGGCCATGGTCGAAGAAGACTCCTTTGCACCCCTGGGTACAGAGACACTGGTCGAAGAGGCCCTTGCCCGGCGCCCTGACCTGCAGCGGCAGGAAATGGCCCTGGCCGTTGCCGAATCCTCGGAGGGGGGAGCCAAGGGGGTCTTTTACCCGAGACTCGGCTTAAAAGGTTCGCTGGACGGCAGGCGTAACGATGATATGGCGTTTGAAGGGGAGGATTTTGGTTCGACACTTTCCCTGAATCTTTCCTATAATCTCTATCGCGGCGGCAGCGACCGTGCCCGGCTGGCCGAAACCAGGTCCAGGAAAAGGGAGCAACAGCGTACACTTGAGAATAAAAAGAACCAGGTCCGGACAGAGGTGATGCAGGCTGCGGCCCGCCTCCACCAGGCCAGGGAGCAGTTTATATTGCAGAAAAAATCTGAGGTCCTGGTGCGTCAGACAAGAGATCTTGTTCAGAAGGGGTATGCCGCAGGCCAGGAATCCCTGGTCCGTCTCAACGAGGTTCAGCGGGATCTGGTCTCCACCCAGTCGCGACTGGCCCTGGCCCTGGTTGCCCTCCACACCAACCGTCACGCCCTGGACAGTGCCATCGGCACGAGCCGGGATGGAGAAGATGATCAGAGCAGATAACTTATGTTCCATGAATATGGTAATGGGAGGGTGAGATGAAAAAAATTGTATTGATCACCGGCGCAACATCGGGATTTGGTCTGGCCTGCGCGAGAATTTTTGCCGCAGATAACAACCACAGCCTTATTCTCTGCGGCAGGCGTGAGGAACGTCTGCGAGAGATTGAGCAGGAGCTGCAAGAGACCCGGGTTCATGGAGCGGTCTGTGATGTCCGCAACCGTAGTGAGGTAACCGGGATGCTCTCCGAATTGCCACCAGATGTTGCCGACATCGACATCCTTATTAATAACGCCGGCCTTGCCCTGGGCCTTGAACCGGCCCAGAGGGCTGACATGGAAGACTGGGAAACCATGGTGGATACCAACATCAAGGGGCTTCTTTACCTCACCCGAGCCGTCCTGCCGGGGATGGTTGAACGGGGGCGGGGGCACATCATCAACATGGGATCGGTGGCCGGAAAATGGCCTTATCCGGGAGGCAACACCTATGGCGCGACCAAGGCCTTTGTCGAGCAGTTCTCCTACAACCTCAGAGCCGATCTCCACTCCACCGGTGTGCGGGTGACCAATATCGAACCCGGTATAGCTGAAAGTGAGTTCTCCGTGGTCCGTTTTCACGGCGATAAGGAGAAGGCGGATGGGGTCTACAAGGGAACCGATCCGCTCACCCCCCGGGACATTGCGGAAACAGTTTACTGGGTGGCAAATCGCCCACCCCATGTCAACATCAACAGCCTGGAGATCATGCCGGTCTGCCAGAGCTGGAGTCCCTTTGCCATTCATCGACGAGAAGGATAAAAAAAGGGTACAGGGTATAAAAAAGGTATAAGGTAAAAGGTAGAAGGTGCAGGGTAAAAGGTACAGGGTGTAGGGATAGAAAAAGGTGCAGGGTTGAAGGTATAAGGTGCCAGGGAAAAGTGTACCGCTAAAACTGTGAGGATGATGATGAGGAGTTTATTCCTGTTTGTTTTTTTGATAACCGGGCTGGTTGTTCAGGGTTGTTCCACTGTTGCTGTAAAGAGTGATTTCAGCCCTGATTATGACTTTTCCGTCCTGAAGAGTTTCAGGTGGCTGGAGGAGTCACCCTCCTCGTCCAATGATACCAGGGTGGAGAATGAGGCGGTGCGAGAGGCGGTGGTGAATGGTGTTGACAGGGAGTTGAAGAAGAAAGGCTACAGCCGGGTTGATTCGGACCGGAAGGCGGACTTTATGGTCGCCTGGCACGGTGCGGTGAATCGCAGGCTGCAGCAGCAGAGCCTCGATCATTTTTACGGCCCGTACGGTTACGGCCCAGTGGCCCGTGCGGCAGCAGAAAAAGAAGGTGCTGGGGTGGGCAACGTACGAGAGTATGAAGAGGGCGTCCTGGTTATTGACATCCTCGATCCGACCGGTAAAACGATCGTCTGGCGTGGTAGCGGAAAGCAGGAATTGGCCCCAAAGCCCCTAGCCGATGAGGTCAGGCGGGAAATTAACCGGGCAGTTGCCACCATCCTGAACAGGTTTCCACCCGATACGAAGTGAGCAGTTGTAAACGGCCCGCAAACTGCGATTCGCCCTGAAAAAAAGATTGACAGTCACAGGCCTCCCCACTATATTGTCGCTGTCCGGTACTATGGTAACGAAAAATCAACCACTTAATGGTGTTTGAAACGTTTTTCTCCGAAATAGTAACGATATTTCGGCTTGTTGCCCTAGTACCTGAAATCCTCGGTAGCTCAGTTGGTAGAGCAGGTGGCTGTTAACCACCTTGTCGGCGGTTCGAGTCCGTCCCGGGGAGCCAGAACTTTCAAAGGCCGCATCCTGTAGAGGATTGCGGCCTTTTTTTATTCCTGAGAGGCTTTTCTGCCTTTTGTAACTTGTCGTTATTGCATGAAATAAAGTTCTAGTTCTTATTGGGGATTAACAAAAAAGTAATGGGTTCCCTTTCCACTCAAAGTTATAAGCATCAAATCTGACAACAATAATCCCTGCACTATCCTGTAGTTATGATTTGTTATTGCTATCTGTGAGGAGTTCACCCCTCATTCCCTTTTTACGCCCTGCAACGAGCTATCTAATTTTTAGGCGTTCCTTCTCTTTTTTCTCTGCAGGTGTCCAATTTTTTTACACTGCTTGCGTTTCAGCCCTGGCCTCTTCAAGAAGCCCCAAATTATTAGTTAATTAAAATCCATATGTTATGGGTCTGCCTGTGTTGTTTTCATAAACTGGCACGACTCCTGTAATACCTGTTGCATACATTATAAACTTTTCCCAGGGAGGATATTCAATGTTTGGACATGGTGTAGGCATAACAGATTGGTGGTGCGGTCCAGGGGCCTTTTTCTCTGGTCCGTTAGGAATGATCGGCACCCTGCTTTTCTGGGGGCTTATCATCGCTCTGGCCACTTGGTTTTTACAGTCGATCTTCAGAGGCAACAGGTCAAATAACAGCACTGCAGCTGACAAGAGTGGTCTGAATATCCTGAAGGAAAGATATGCCAGAGGAGAGATAGGTAAAGATGAGTTCAATCGAATGAAAACAGATCTCATATAAGAGGGTAGAGCATGGAACGCAGAACATTTATGAAAGGCAGTATTGCCGCTCTTGGCCTGGCAGCACTAGGGACTTACGGGGTGCTGCAGAAGCCTGGCTTCTGTTATGCCGGGTCAATAGATGGTTTCACTACACCATTGCCAATACCACCCCTGTTGGAAAACTTGACCGCGGATCATGGGGCGGCATCTTTTGCTCTTCAGGTTCAGCAAGGAACACATAACTTCTTTCCGGAGATTTCTACTTCAACCATGGGCTATAACGGAGATTACCTTGGCCCGACAATAAAGGTCCGTAATGGCCAGCGCATACATATCAAAGTTGACAACAACCTGAATGAGCGCACAACGGTTCATTGGCATGGACTCCATGTGCCTGCCAAATGGGATGGTGGGCCCAGGCAGGTCATTAAAGCAGGTGGTGAATGGTCTCCAGAGTTTACTGTCAAGCAAGCCGCAGCAACACTCTGGTATCACCCTCATGCCATGGGTCTTACCGGGAAGCAGGTTTACCAGGGCCTGGCCGGACTGTTCATTATTGAGGACGAGGTTTCAGACGGCCTGGAGATTCCCAAGACCTATGGCGTAGATGACTTCCCGCTGGTCATCCAGGATCGTCGGTTTCATAAGGACGGGAGTTTTGCCTATGCCCGGAGCATGATGGACATCATGCACGGAGTCATCGGCAATCACCTCCTGGTGAATGGAGCCTTGTGGCCCACTCTCGAAGTTCCGCAAGGCAAGGTCCGTTTGCGGATACTCAACGGCTCCAACTCATCCATCTACCGTATCGCTTTTGCTGATGGACGCAGCTTTTATCAGATTGCCACGGATGGTGGTTTCCAGGAACGCCCCGTAGCATTGAACACCCTGTTCCTTTCCGCCGGGGAGCGTGCCGAAATTATAGTTGATTTTCAAGAGGACCAGCTGGAATCAAAGGCCTCGCTTCTCGTTGATCAGCAGAATGGATATCGATTTGAAGCCATGCAGTTTACTGTTGCCCATGCCTCAAGTGAAAGAACCAGCTTACCTGAAACACTCACCACTATTGACTGGCTTTCTGAACAGGAGGCAATCAGAACCCGTCATTTTGTCATGGAAACCATGGGCATGGGCGGTGGACGTATGGGGATGATGGGG